>JAAYIT010000006.1 GCA_012523295.1 Porphyromonadaceae bacterium
AAAAACAAATATTCAAAAAGCAAGCAAAGTGCGTTCTACAAAAGGATTACTTACATTCGTATTTGGCAGAATTGCGGCAGCTTACATTAATCTGATTTATTAATTCAAACCCTGATTCGCATAACTTTAGTTGTCATTCTAAGCGGACTTTATGTTAAATTATTGAAATATATCTAAAATCCTTATGGAGAAAGTACGAAAATTCACTTTGTCTACATTTAATTAGACGAAATGGATAAAAATTTGTACTCATATCAAAATTTTCAGCACAAAGTTTATCGATTAAGCGCAATTTTAGGTTAGTATTTTCAGAAAACAACTAATTTTGCAAAAACGAGTAATAAAATTTGAAAATCCATCGTTTAAGCGAATTCGAAATACAACTAAACAGTCGAGCTTGACTTTTTCTCGCAATTTCAAATTGTAAATTCCGATTTATCGAAGCTGACGCTTGTAGCGGTATTTTACATTTTTGTAAGTCATACCTTCGATACCGCTGATAGCTCATAATCAACGAACTATCATGATTTTTGATGTCAAGAAGACTTGGCCCGCGATTGAGATTTTTAAAACATTTTTTTGTTTCAAGCGTTAAATTAGGTAAGTCTGATTCTTCGAATTTGAATTTTTATAAACCGGAAAAGGAAGTTAATCTGATGTACATTTCAACTCTTGGAGGAAGGGTAATATGATAAAAAAAACTAACGATATTCATTCGAATTCAAAAATTTCAGAAGAAATTATAAATAATCCTTTCTTAATGTTGCTTCTGCAGCATTTCCAAATTACTGTCCCTGTACAGGATCTAAAGGTGAGTCAACTGTGCAAATTGTACAATATAAATGAAACTTTGTTTATTGCTTTTGCGCGGCTTTACAATGGGAGTACCGCCATACCTGAGCTAAAGCTCGATCACAATGAAGCACTAACGATAGTCGATTTTCTGAGAACGTCACACCGATTTTACTCGGAGCAAATCTACCCGGAGATTATGGAATTGATTGATGAAATGAAACAACTCAACAGCTACAAGGAGATGAAATTAGTTTCTGTCTTTTTTTCTAATTATTTCCAGGAAGTTACCGATCATTTGGACTATGAAAATGATGTTTTTCACCCCTATGTAATTGATTTGGTGAATCAGCTAAACAATAGGAAACGAACCGAAAATAAGGAGATTTATTCTACACTGAATTACAAGGATCACCATGATGATATTGAAGAAAAACTGACTGATTTGAAAAATCTGCTTGTGAAATACCTTCCTCTGCAAAAAGATCAGGTGGTACGCAGAAAGTTGCTCTTTTTGCTTTCTGAATTGGAATTTGATCTGAAAATTCATACCGATATTGAAGAATTAATACTCATCCCATTCACTATGCGATTAGAAGAAAAACTAAAACTGATAGAGAAATGAAGCGTATTCACATTGCTGTATTAGATGATTCTTTTGTGATTTGCGAAGGACTTCAATCCGTGTTTTCCCGATTCAGTTTTATTCAAAGACTGACACACGCATCATCGATTGAAGAATTGGAATGCTTGTTGAAAAAGTCTTTTTGCCATATCGTGATTATCAATCCTCAGTTTGTACAATCCTTTCAAAGTGAATTTCTTAAACTGAAAAGCCAATTTATTTGTGTAAAATGGATAGGGATAGTATATTCTCATTTTTCGAATGAAATTCTTTCAAAACTGGACGGAACAATCGATGTGTTTGATTCGCAGGAAAATATTTCAAATAAGCTTCTGAAATGGGTGAGAACACCAAACGACGATAAAACGACTCAGCAGAATAAAGATACGCTTTCCGAGCGAGAAATCGATGTGCTGAAACTTCTGGCAGAAGGAAAATCAAATAAAGAAATAGCTGACAACCTGAATATCAGTATAAATACAGTAATTACTCACCGTAAAAATATTTCCCAAAAAACCGGGATAAAGTCTGTGTCGGGACTAACGATTTATGCCGTTGTACAAAATTATATCTCGTTGGATAATTATTAGCCTATCCTCACAAATTATGAAAAACAGCGCATAATATCCCCATTTATTGTGATTGTGAATTTTTTTTAAAAGTCGTTACTTTGCATTCAATTTTTAACTAAAATTCAATCATTATGCAACGACTTTTTATCACTCTTCTGGCGAGCTTTTTCATAAGCTCTTTATTACTTTCTCAATCTGAAAAAACCGACGCTATGCTCTTTGGGCATGTAACATCAGCCTCAACCGGCGAACACATACCGTATGTCACTATCCAGGTTAAAGGTACTACTGTCGGCACTCTCACAGATGCTTCCGGACATTTCAAACTTGCCAATATCCCTCTTGGAAAACAAACCGTACAGGTGAAACTTTTAGGTTATAAAACGTTGGAAAAAGAATTTGTTTTCGAACAAGGGAAAGGGATGAAATTTTATCCTGAATTGGAAACCGATGCGTTAAATTTAGAACAAGTAGTGGTAACGGGCACACGCACGAAGCATTATATAAAAAATGTCCCTATCCGCACCGAAGTGATTACCAAAGAGAGTATCAGAAATAAAAACGCGCTCAACCTCTTTCAGACTCTTGAAAATATTTCCGGTATCCGTGTAGAAAACCAATGCCAAGCCTGCAACTTTACTATGGTACGTATGCAGGGCTTAGGCGCTGAGCATACGCAAGTGCTGTTAGATGGTCAGCCGTTGTATTCAGGATTGGCCGGCGTGTACGGACTTCAGCAGATGACTACGCTTAATGTAGATAGAGTAGAAGTGGTGAAAGGAGCAGGATCGGCGCTATACGGAAGCAGCGCGGTAGCCGGAGCAATTAATATTGTCACATCCGAACCATCCTTTACGCCAAACACAAAAGTTGATCTCCAACTCGGTAATTACAATACAAACGTGCTTAGTATTTTGTCAACTATGCGAAATGAAAAAGGAAATATCGGGCTGAACATTTACGCGCAACGAAAAGCGGAAGGCATTATCGACAACACAGCCGAAGGATTAACATCCAAAGAGGTAAAGAAAAAAGACGGAATTTCTGATCGCGTGGCTTCTAAACTGAATAATTTAGGTTTTGCTCTGTATATTCACAAACCATTTTTTACGGATGATAAATTAGTGATTCGAGGAAAAACTCTTTTTGAAAGCAGGGAAGGCGGAATCATTGAGAATGATTATTACAAAAATCCTTTTACAGACGGTACGGAAAACATAGAAACGAACCGATATGAAGCAGAATTGAGTTATCAAAAAAAGTTTGGAAGAAATAATGAGTTGAATTTTAGCACCGCGTATGTCAATCATAACCGGGAAGCAACCAATGACTCGTACTTAAATGACTACATGGACACACACTCCGGAGATACTCCAAACCTTTTAGACATGCGACCTTACATTGCTTTGGAAAATACGTTGACTTCCGCGCTTACCTTCACCTCGAAGATGGGGAAACATAATTTTTTAGCAGGAGCACAAGCTTATATAACCGACTACAATGAGAGTGGAATGTATGTGGTAGTAGATACGGAAAGCTCTTATTTAGGGACATCTTATAAGTCGGTCGGCAAAAAATTTGCTCGTGAGATAGGTGTCTTTCTTCAAGACGAATGGGACATCACGGACAAGCTCACCGTGGTACCCGGAGTACGCTTTGATTATCACCGGTCTGGCGAAAAATACACAAGCAATGAAAAAGTTTTTGATTCCGAATTTCCTGAGACATCGTTTAAGCAAAGCAGCTTTAATCCACGTATAGCAATGAAATACAACCTGTTACCGGATGTTACGCTGCGTGCTAATGTAGGTACCGGCTTTCGGGCGCCATACGGATTTTCCGAAGATCTTCACCTCTGCAGCGGTTCTCCGCGCGTATGGAAATCTTCGAAATTAAAACCTGAAACCTCTATCAGCTATAATTTCTCAGCAGATTACTACGGAAAATTAATTCGAGCAAGCGCTAATATTTTCCGGACAGATTTAAAAAACAAAATTGATTTTGCCGATGCAGGCGCTGTTGCCAAAGGATTAGGATACGACTACGAGTGGAGTAACATTGGCAACGCGTTTGTTCAAGGAGTTGAATTGTCGCTTATAGCTATGTTGCATCACGACTTTAATGCCGGTATCGACTTTACCGTTAATCAAGGAAAATACAAAAAACCTCGTCAGGACTGGGAAGGAACTGCGTATGAGAATATCAGTGTATATATTCCGCGTTTTGCTAACGTAACCGGAAATCTGAAGTTAGAATACACACCTCGGACATGGAGTTTTACTTGGATTACCGGCTATCAAGGCAAAATGTATATTGATTACATCGCTGAAAATGAGGCAGATCGGAAAATAAAACAAACAAAACCGTTTTTACTCAGCCAAGTGCGAGCATCGAAGCAATTAGGAGCTTTCCAGGTTTACGCCGGAGCCAATAATATTTTTAATTATACACAGGATGAACGCCATTTAGACGATGCAGCGTTTATTTATGCACCGATATACGGAACAACTTTCTATGCAGGAATAGCTATTGATATCAATCATTAATTGGATTTTTGCTTCGATGGTCTTTTATGATAACTAATCACCCTCATTTACCATCACTATTGTCCAATTAAAATATAATATTAAGCCACTTCCAATGCATCGGAAGTGGCTTAATATGTGGTTATTTTTAGCGACAGCGTCGCTTAATAGTTGTAGCACTATAATCACAACTAAAACGTAAGTCCGTCAGCTGACGGAGCTAAATCCAATTATCAGTCTAAATAACAGCAAGTTACGTTAGACATTGAAATTTTATCGGACAACAAAGATTCTTAAAATAAAATATTTTTGACTCTTCAAAGCCTAATTATTTCAAAAAAAATTTCAGTGAATGTTTTAAAAACTATATCTTTGTTGCTCTGAAACAACCATTTAAAATGAGCCTTAAACCTAAGAGAAAGATGAATGGCGTGTTCTATACGTCCTTAATTTAAAAAATAGAAAATCATCGTATAAAAAAATTCCGTGGATGCTTAAACGATTTCTTAAAATATCACTATTAGGTTTATTCCTTTTCTATTATGCAGGAAGTGTATTTTTTATTCACAGCCATTTGATAGACGGGGTTACAATCGTTCATTCACACCCTTTTCCGCTGAGCAAATCTTCTCACACACATACTTCCGATGAACTTATTACAATTGGTGTAATCACTCATACCGCCTTTTTGCTTACACTGAGTTTGTTCTTACTTTCAAAAATCAATTATATTTTAAGTGTCTTGAAACCTCCGATTTTAAATCGCGGCTACAAGACCAACCTGCCTTATATCAGGGGTTTACGTGCTCCGCCTTTATTGGTTTTCTAATTTCTTTTCTTAAATCATAATGGTGAGAAACTCATTCTCACGATTTATTCTGTTATTTTCATTAATCAATTACCGTATTTAAATTACGTCAATTCTTGCCTGATTTATCGTAATAAAACAAGCGGCTTTGCACTCTTATTTTTGTGTTTGAGAATGAAGCTAATCGGAGTTTTTAGGTGCATCAGATGCGAGTCATACAGCAGAGCTTAATTGTTTTACAAAGATAATTTATCCGTAATTTTTTTATGGCAGATTGGATATTTAATTGAAAACACACCATAAAATAAACAGCTTTACTTATTTATTTGACAATAAGAAAATTAAAACATAATCGTATGAAACAGCCATTTAAGATAAGTCTCAAACCTAAGGAGATGATTAATGGCGTGTTCCATACGACCTTAATTTAAAAATTACAATATAATCGTATGAAAACCAAGATATTAATAGTGTTGTTTTTACACGTTGCTTTTTTTAAGCTTGCCGCGTTACAAACAAACAATACTTTTCAGACAACTGAAAAAAACGAAAAAAGCGAAAAAACCGATGCCAATGTTACCGGGCACGTAGTAGATATAAAGACAAATGAACATATTCCTTCTGTAAGAATCTCATTGAAAGGGACTACCATTCAGGTTTATACTGATGCTACAGGGCATTATTTTTTGAAAAATTTGCCTGTTGGAAATTTTACTTTGGTAGCAAAATTAGTAGGATACAAAACTCAGGAGATAGAGGTTAATTTACAGCGACAGAAGCTTGTTGAAGTCAACTTTGAGTTGGAAGAAGATGCTATTATGTTAGAAAGTATCGTTGTATCGCAAGACAGGAATAACGGAAAACGAAACGAGATGGCTTCCATAGTAAATGTCTTGACTCCGTTGGCAATGGATAATATAAATGCGGTAAATTTAGCTCAGGGGTTAAATTTTCAACCCGGCTTGAGAGTAGAAACTAATTGTCAAAATTGCGGATTCCAGCAAGTTCGGATTAACGGATTAGAAGGGCCCTATACGCAACTAATGATTGACAGCCGCCCGATATTCAGCTCTTTATCAGGTGTTTACGGATTAGAGCACATTCCGTCCAATATGATTGAAAAAGTAGAGGTGGTGCGTGGTGGCGGCTCTGCTATTTTCAGTTCGAGCGCTATAGGCGGAACAATTAATATTATCACAAAAGAGCCTAAAGTAAATTCATTTTCAGTTTCTAATGTGCTTAGCCTGATTGGTGGGAATTCTCCTGATAACAATCTCTCGATCAATGCATCGCTCATATCAGATGATTTCAAAACCGGAGCTACGATTTTTGGCACATCGCGCCAAAGAAGCGGCTTTGATTATGATAAGGATGGGTTTACGGAACTGCCTCAAATAGATTCCAAAAATATCGGATTTCGAAGCTATTACAATCTGAATTATCTGAATAAATTTACTTTTGAATACCATCACATCAATGAGTTTAGACGCGGTGGAAATAACCTCCGGCTTCCGCCACACGAAACAGAAATTACTGAACAGGCTGATCACAATATACATTCCGGGTCTATTGCGTTTAACTCGATAAGTAAAGACTCAAAACACGGACTCAATGCGTACATATCAACTCAATATGTGAATAGAAAAAGCTATTTCGGTGCAGGGAAAGACCCGAATGCTTATGGCCTTACGAATGACAAAACCTGGATAGGAGGCTTGCAATACAGTTTACGTGTTGATAATTTGCTTTTTATGCCTGCTGAATTGCTGCTTGGTGCTGAAAACAACTATAATTCGTTGCAGGATAATATCGTATCGTATAATCGCACCTTAGATCAAACGGTAAATATAAGCAGCATTTTTGCACAAAACGAATGGAAATCTTCTAAATTTACTTTAATGATTGGAGGTCGTTTAGAAAAACACAATTTGATTAAAAACTTAGTTTTCAGTCCACGACTGAATCTGCGTTACAATCCGTTAGAGAATATAAACCTGCGTGCGGGATATTCTGCCGGATATAGAGGTCCACAGGCTTACGACGAAGAACTTCATGTATCAGCTGTTGGCGGAGACGTGAGTTTAGTAGTGCCGAATCCAAATTTAAAACCTGAGTTTTCAAATAGTTTTACGGCATCAGCCGATTTTTATTACCTATTGGGAAGTGTTCAAACCAACCTGCTTGTCGAAGGATTTTATACTCGATTAAAAAACACTTTTGTGTTAGAGCCAATCGGAAGAGATGACAACGGGAATTTGTTATTCGAACGCCGGAGTGGCAGTGATGCGGAGGTAAAAGGTGTCAATCTTGAGGGAACTATTGTGCCCAACAATAAGTATCAGTTCCAATTTGGTTTCACGTTACAAAGCAGTCGTTTTGACAATCCTCAAGCTTGGTCTGAAGATGATGATATCCCGGGTGAAAAACGATTTCTGCGTGCTCCGAATCATTACGGATATTTCACTTCTACTTATACACCTTTGGCGGCGCTCAACATTTCACTTTCAGGAGTTTACACAGGTTCTATGTTAGTGCCTCATTTAAAGGGCAGCATACTTAATGATGTGCTGGTGGAAACGCCTCATTTTTTTGATTTTACATTGAAATCCGCTTATGATTTTAGAGTTGGGAAAACGACAATACTTCAATTAAACGGAGGAATTCATAACATTTTCAATAGTTTCCAAAAAGATTTTGATAAGGGTGAATTGCGTGATTCCCAGTATATATACGGTCCCGCGTTGCCGAGAACTCTGTTTTTGGGGATAAAGTATTCTATTTGATTTTTTTAGTGTGAATGAAAAATCCACCTTCATGGATAATAAAAATTAATGATTATCCGTTTTTGTTCCTAATCTTAATAAAATGTTGTTTTTTAGACTGGGACTATCCGCTTCAAGTCGGTTTGTCCCGTTGTCTAAAGACATAAATATGCAACAATTAAAAATTACAACAAATAGGAATGATTGCGGATAATCATATAGAAATTTTCTAAATAGATCTACCGTTAAATCCTCGTAAGCTGGCGGAGAGAAATGGTATTTCAAATCGGTTATTTGTAAAGGAGTTGGGTGGTAAAGCCGTCCGACTCCTTCTATCTAAAAGCTCGTTTCCATAGTCATTTCGACTGTAAGCGGCACATACCGAATTTTATGCTGGGGAAAAATCCCGTTAACAATCGGGAGAAGTGTAGTTTGGAACAAAGCCTTAAC
This sequence comes from Porphyromonadaceae bacterium, assembly GCA_012523295.1. Taxonomy (GTDB): domain Bacteria; phylum Bacteroidota; class Bacteroidia; order Bacteroidales; family Paludibacteraceae; genus UPXZ01. Next base: position 8,535 of record JAAYIT010000006.1, read on the forward strand.
TTGTGAAATTCATCTGATAATGAGCATATGAATTTTCAAAAACAGCTTTATAGGTAGCTGTAGCCACTTGCGAAAGTCAAGTTAATATTTATTGTAATGAGCATGTTACAGCTGTCCTTACATGTGCATCACGAACAATGGTGTATCTACATTGAACAGTAACTTCGTGGCAAATCCTTGATTGAAGAAACGAGCAAATAAACTCCGTTTTTTGGTGTTGATTGCCACGATGTCTATGTTGGATGTTTCCAGGAATTGTTGGATTTCATTTAAGTTTCCATCCTTTTTCAGAAAAGCATATTCCATTTTTATGTTTGGATAATGATTCGCGAAATAGACTTTTATTCCGGCCAGCATGACTTCATCCCACGATTCCTTTTTCTCCGTAGCATGGATGAAAACAATCTCCAGATCCTCTTTTTTGAAAAATGAAATTGCCGTATCAATAGCTATCAGGTCTTTTTGGTCAAAATTGGTGAGGAATCCAACTCGCTTAATATCAGCTGGTTTTAGATCTATTCCGGCTGTGATAGCAAGTACGGGGATTCGGCTCGACTCTAACACCTCAGCTGTAACACTGCCGATAATGTTGCTGCTTTTGTTTTCTTTGCTGTGAGTACCCATGACCACCAATGAAGGAGATTCTTTTTTGCAAAATGACAAAATTTCATCTTCAGCCACACCTTCTTTCAGCTCAAACCGGAACTTCACTTTAGGAATTTCACCGGTAGCTATCCATTTCTTTATCAGGTTTGTCAGATTATCCACATCGGCATTATTCGTCCGGATAATTCTTCGCAAAGTCTCAGCATCCGTAAGGCTGTATGTGTTGATTTCGGTGTTCGAAGCCGAAGAAATCGTGTAAGCCGGAGTCAGATAAGCGTGAAGAAAAACTACATCAGTTTTCAGTTTTTTTGCAAAATGGAAGCCGAATTTACAGATTTCGTTGATTTGATCTGTCAGCTCAACCGGGATTAAAACACTGCCGCGTGAAGGACTTGTCTTTTCGACCTCATCTTCCCAAGCTTTTTCCATCTCCTCTACAATACCCAATGCGCGCGGCAAATCAATCTCTTTGATTCGTACACGTACGCCGACAGCCATTTCAGGGTTTTCCAGATTCAGATTATGGATAACAGTTGCAATACCGTTTTGCTCCAAACGAGCCTTGATCATTTGAGCTCGTTGATACGTGCGAATCGCCAAAGTAACCCATTTATTTTCCATAGTAAATGATTGTTTTTAAGAAATAAAAAAAATAAAACTTATTTCTTCGTAAAATTACAAAGAATATATCAATATTATAACAGTTTAGGAGATTAAAATGCTCAAAGTTTGATAAAAAATACTATTTTTGTACTTTAACTTTAAAAAATTATCGGACATGAAGAAAGGTCTTTGGATAACAGTTTTACTGGCAATTCTTGTTCTCTCCGGATTTATTTTCTTTAAATTTTACTTTGTTTTCGGGGAAGGCGTGAAGGCTGGCGAGCTTAATTACATTGTAAGAAAAGGAGTTATTTTCAAAACTTACGAAGGCAAATTGATTCAATCCGGGTTTCGTTCTACAGGAAAAACCGCCGGCAGTACGATCCAATCCTATGAATTTGAATTTTCAGTAGAAAACAAAGAAATTGCCGATTCGTTGATGCTTTGTAGCGGCAAAAATATGGAATTGCGTTACAAAGAGTACAATGGAGCGTTGCCTTGGCGTGGATTTAGCAAATATGTGGTATATGAAATAGTGTCAATTGATGACAAAAATCCGACCGGTTTCCCGCGATAGAAACGGACATGACTTGGAAATTTCAGCTCTCACAAACGCGGGATTTTCCTTTTTTTATACATTCTTCTCATGCCTTGACAGGAAGATTCAGGCAGTATTTGCTATTTTTGTAAATAAAGAAACAATCAAATTAACTAACTTAATACTTATTCTCAATGGAAGTAAAAGAAATGAAAAAAGCTTTTAAAGAAGCTTACGGACATGATGCGGATGCGGTTTATTTTTCGCCCGGACGTGTGAATTTAATTGGAGAACACACAGATTATAACGGTGGATTTGTATTCCCCTGCGCGCTTAGTTTTGGAACTTATTTGTTGATTCGTAAAAATGGTGAAAAACATATCAATTTTCGTTCACTCAATGTGCCGAAAGTTGTGAAAGTCTCTTTAGATAATCTTACTCAAAGACTTGAGGATAATTCCTGGGCTAATTATCCACTCGGTGTTTTTGCGCAATTCGTTAAGCGGGGTGTGAAATTCGATGAAGGATATGACATAATGATATGGGGAAATGTGCCGAATGGAGCCGGCTTGTCTTCATCTGCAGCACTTGAAGTTGCTACCGCTTTTGCTCTCAATGACCAGTTAGGAACAGGATACAACCGTACAGAATTGGCACTAATCGGCCAAAAAGCCGAACATGAATTCGCGCTGGTAATGTGTGGAATCATGGACCAGTTCGCGAGTGCAAACGGAAAAAAAGATCACGCTATTTTTCTGAATTGCGATACGCTTGATTTTGAATTGGTTCCGGTGAAATTGGAGGGTGTGAAAGTCGTTATTTCTAATACCCACAGTCCGCACAAGTTGGATAGCGGAGCATACAATTCACGCGTAGCACAATGTAAGTTGGCTGTAGAACAAATCAATAAAGTACGTCCGATAAAATTTTTGGCAGAATTAACCGAAGAAGAATTTAAGAAAGTAGAACATGCCATTACCGATGAAGTGGCTCACAAACGTGCCCGCCACGTTGTAGGCGAAGTGCAACGGACAACCGATGCGGTAAAAGCTTTGAAAGCCGGTGATTTGGAGAAATTCGGAAAACTGATGAACGCATCGCACGTTTCGCTACGTGATGATTATGAAGTTACCGGTCCGGAACTGGACGCCATGGCGGAAGCCGCGTGGAAAATCGACGGTGTAATCGGTTCTCGTATGACAGGCGGTGGATTTGGCGGATGTACAGTTTCGCTTGTAAAAGATGAAGCGATCGACGAATTTATAGAGAAAGTTGGAGCAGAATACGAAGCAAAAATCGGTATAAAACCTGATTTCTATATTGCAGAAATCGGTGATGGCGCGAAACGAGTTGAGTAAAAACACACTCTCAAATTATTAAAACACGGAGACACGGAGATAAAAACTTAATACTGAGGTCGTCTTGACTTCTATAGAGTTTGACAATTTGTAGACGACAGCACAGAGACACTGTGATTTCTTTTCAGAAATTAGAAAACAGAGAAAATATCTTCGATATTTAGAGAAAACGCTGTGTCTCCGTGTTAAAAATTACGTATTCAGAGTTAGGTGTTTAACTATTAATTGTAAAACGTCTAATTTCATTTAAAGGTTCTACTGGATTTCATGTGACAAAAATAAAACATTAAGATTTCATTTAGAAGTTAAGGGACTTTTAGAAATAAATATATTTACATTAAG
>JAAYIT010000413.1 GCA_012523295.1 Porphyromonadaceae bacterium
ACGACGGTTCCGGTCATGTTTCTTGCAGCTCAGGGTGTGCCGTCGCTCTGGCTCGTCGTCGCCACTCTTGTGGGCGGATCGCTGTCTGCTGGTTCGGCCAACGCGCTGAACTGCGTGGTGGATGCCGATATTGACGTCAAGATGCGGCGTACCTCCCGGCGGCCACTGCCGCGGCATCAGGTCGATACGCAAAATGCCCTGATCTTTGGCCTGATCCTCGGCGTTGTATCGACGCTATGGCTCGGCTTCTTCGTCAACTGGCTGTCCTCAGTCCTGGCACTTGCAGCCAATGTGTTCTACGTCGTCGGTTACAGCATGATTTTGAAACGCCGCACGACCCAGAACATCGTGTGGGGCGGGGCGGCTGGCTGCTTCCCACCACTCATCGGCTGGACGGCAGTGACAAACGAACTGGCTTGGGCGCCCGTCGTGTTGTTCCTCGTCGTGTTCTTCTGGACTCCGCCGCACTTCTGGGCACTGGCCATGCGTTACCGCGAGGACTACGCGAACGCCGGTGTGCCCATGCTGCCTTCGGTGGCACCCTCGGCTGAGGTTGGCAAGCAGATCGTTCGTTACACCTGGGCAACCGTCATCACTTCGGTGTTGTTGTGGCCAGTCGCAAACACTGGGTGGTTCTATCCAGCAATGGCCATCACGCTTGGAATCGTGTTCTTGACCGAGGCCTACGACCTGCGCACGCGAAGCAAAGAAACTGAGGAACTTTCGCTGCTGAAGCCCATGCGCCTGTTCCACTTCTCGAACGCCTATCTTGCCCTGTTGTTTGTGGCTGCGGCCATTGACCCGTTCTTAAGGTGACGCTTGTGGCACCCTTTAAAACATGGCTCATTGCCGGTTTCCTTGGCGCCCTGTGTGCCACGCTCTGGTTAGGCGCCTTCGCTATTGGTGATCCCCGGCTATGGAACGTTGGGCTTTCGCTCCTGACGTTTATTGCTGGCATCGGGTTGTTGACATGGAAACTACGCCCGAGCCAAGTGGCACACGCAGTGCCCGCGTCCTCTGTCGGCTACGCCATCGGCTGGGATGTGGTTCAGGGAAGTGACGCCCAAGGAGTCGTCGGACTCAACCCTTACTTCGTCGCGATTATGGCCGTGGCGCTTGCCACGTTCGTCGCTATCGTCGTTTCGAAGGTTCAAGAAGGACGCACCGCCGCCGAGGGCGACAGCTCCGGCGCGGCTTAGTTTTAAGCTGCCTTGACCGGCGAAGTTGTTTTTGCCGTTGCCGCAAGGAACCACGTCGCCACGATGAGCAAGACTGAAGCACCCGCTAGGTGCAGAAGCACCAGCGGAATCGGCAGGCCAGTGAAGTATTGGGCGTAGCCAATCGCTCCCTGTGCGAGGGTGACCAACAAAACCAGAATGGCCTTATTGCGTGCTGGGTGTGCTCGGAGCCTCCACACCAGGTACACCATGATGGCTGCGAACAGCCACATGGAAAGCGCATGCAGACGGCTCCACGTTTCCGGATCCAATCCATTGCGTAGTGCCTCGGCGTCACCAGCGTGTGGGCCCGCACCCGTCACGACGGTCCCCAAGTAGATGGACGCGGCGAGGACTACATAAGCCGCAATCGAGAGCCGTGACGTGACGTTATCGTTGCTGCCGTAATCAGCAGACAGATCAAAAACTAACCAGGCGGCTAGGGCAACCATGATGATCGACAGCACGAGGTGAAGGCCTACAACCCAGGGGTTGAGATCTGAGAGCACGGTGAATCCGCCGATGACTGCCTGCAGCGGAACGCCGAGAGCGATGAGTACCGCCAGCCGTAGCCGTAACGTCGTGCGTTCAGCGGACTTCCAGATCGCGATGAGGGCGAGAATTGCTGCAGCACCCACAACGAAAGTAATGAGGCGGTTTCCAAACTCGATGGCGCCGTGAATACCAAGAGCACCATGTGGGACGTAGGAGTCCTCCGTGCATCGTGGCCAAGTGGGGCAACCGAGCCCTGAACCGGTGAGCCGGACCAGCGCACCACTCACAATGATGGCGGCGTTGGCGATGAGCGATGCCCACGCAAAACGTTTTACCGCGACGCGACTAAATTGAAAATTCACTGAGTGCTCACTCCCATCGGAACCAACGAACACATGCCAC
>JAAYIT010000043.1 GCA_012523295.1 Porphyromonadaceae bacterium
TCGAATCCCATAAGCAAAAACCATCATGATGCTTAGAGGTGATAATAACATACTTCATGCCAGCTCTTTTTGCAGCTTTTGCCCATTCAACAGGATCGTAAAGGTCAGGATTAAATATCTCAAAATATTTATGATACTCCTCTTCCGACATCCGTTCATTTGTTTTAATCCACTCTCCCCGTGCTGCTTCTGAATAAATCCCCCAATGAATGAACATTCCAAAACGAGCATCGGTCCACCACTCCATTCGTTCAGTTCTCTGCTCTTCAGTCTCTTGCCAGGACTTAAACTGGGCAAAACCATTACTGCTGATAACAGCAATCGTTATAAAAAAAAGTAGTCGTTTCATACTTTTATTTTTTTAATTTATTAATCTGCAATTTTTGTATCAATTTTAGTACGCTGAATGAAATAGTCAACAGTATAGCTTGTCCCGCTTTTAATCGGGATGCTCGTTTGTAACCGGACTTTCCCCTATTTGCAACTTCTTACGCCAATACCATGATGCTGGGCTTCTTGTTTATCCATTATGGTTCTATACCTAAAATCAATAATGGCACAGGTGGACTGTTTCGTCCTTGTCTCATTATATTGTAAACTTCTCTTTCGTAATATGCTATTCCACTGCTCATCTGAGCTTGCATTTTCTTTGTTGGAAGGATTTCAATTCCTAAGTTGATAACACCACCAGAATAAAACAACATATGCTTTACAAACAAGTCGAATGCAACAAAAGCATATTTTCCGAATTGAATTTCAACGGCAATTTTGTCCTTCACAAAGTCCGTTTGATTGTAACTATAAATCGGCTCTTTTTCTCCGTTAGCAATAAAAAATTCCTTTTGTTCTTTAGCAGACATCAGAACACTTTTCTCCATTAATTCTCTGTTGAGTGTAATGTAGTAGTTGTATCTGTTTTCTGCCCATTTTTTTTTATTGAACTCTATGTTAAATGCTTCATTCAATGCAATCGGTGATAAAAGACTATTACCAATTTTCCTTTTCTCTTTGCTGATTTTTGTTCTGAATTTGTCAGCTTCAATATTTGTAATTACTTGTTTGATTTCTTTGTACAAATCATTATGATGAACAATGAGGTATTCTTCACCATTCAAGTGTGAAAATTTTTGTGCTATTTTCATTAATGTCTGTTTGTTTCATTGCCGTTAACAAATGCAAGTTCAGCCCATTCTTTTGGAATTTGAGCAACCTTATCTTTTCCTGTCGGTTTATGTATTGGTTTATTAATTGGTCTTATTTTTAATCTTCCTTCTTTGAGGTCTTCAATTCGCTTATTGGCTATTTTACAGTATTCTTTTTCCTTCTCAATTCCTATTCCGTTACGTTTATTTTTAATTGCTCCGATAACAGTTGAGCCAACTCCGGCAAATGGGTCAAGAACCCAACTTCCTTCATCTGTTAACGCTAAAACACAGCGTTCAACTAATTCAATTGGAAACTGGCAAGGGTGTTTCGTTTTTTCGGGATGATTTGATTTTACATTTGGTATATTCCACATAGCATTATCCCAGTCTCGTTCAATTATTTCCCAAATATCACTCGGATTTTTGCCAAGTGGATTGCCTGATGGTTGTCCTTTTTTAGGACCTTTAAAGTGTTTTTTACCAGGGTATTTTGAAGGAACTCTTACATTGTCAAGATTAAAAATGTAATTATCTGTCTTGCTAAACCAAAGTAAAGTTTCATAACGTCCACTAAAACGTTTGCTAGCGTGTAGCCCGTGACCAAAATGCCAAACGATACGATTACGCAGTTTTAGTCCGTGCTTTTTGAATATTTGGTAATAGAAAATGTCAAGCGGAAAGATTTCTCCTTTGTCAACGTAATTACCAACCTGCCAACATAGATTTCCTTTGTCGGATAATGTCCTTACGAGTTCAGATATGATTTCTTCTTGTGTTTCAAGATAGTTCTCAATACTTATTTTAGTCTCATACGATTTTCCCACGTTGTAAGGTGGCGAAGTCAAAATGAGATCAAATTTTCCGTCTTCAATTTTCTTGAGAACGGTCAAGCAATTACCGTTTTTTATTGCATAGTCGGTGTCTGGGCTTATGTAGTCAAATAATCGTTCTTTTACTTTCATTTTCTTTGTCCTAAGTTATTTAGCAAAGTTACTTTTTTAATACGTTTTACCAGTTAAAATTGTTCCGAAGTTGTCAACGATCTTGTCATCGGCTCAGGTTTTCCGGCCTTACCGGTAACAGTTCGAGGTTATGCCTCGTTCTGTTACTCTTCCGTCTGTATTTTGTTTATTTATTTTTACAATTCAGTTAGTCAATTTATAAGTTCGTCAGAATCTGATGGTTGCCCATAAATCATACTGTCTTTCATTTCATCATAATCTGCTTCCCACTTTTTTATGATTGCATTGTCCTTTGATTAAAAGACTCTTTCAAAAATTTTCATTTACAACTTCTATTTTTTATACATTAAAGGCAATAAGATATATGATGGGTAATTAGTATCGTGGTAAATTGTATTGGTTGCAATTATTTTCAGCCGATTTTTATTAGGAGCTTCCCCTGTATTCGGGTTTACGTCAA
>JAAYIT010000368.1 GCA_012523295.1 Porphyromonadaceae bacterium
CTTATATTCTTTATTAATACATACAACTCTACCTCTTCCCGGTGTTTACGAAAATGACCACGATGACGACAAGAATGTATGTAGAAAACAGTTTCATATAATAAATTTCATTTTTATAACCGACAAATCTAAGAACTAAATTCAAAAAACAAAGCGATTGGTAACTAAATCTCTTCTTTTTCTTATAAATTTAAATAATAAGTTGATTTTTAGTTGGAAAATAATATTTGCGCAATTGAAATTTTAAGTTCTCCTGTGTGCTGTTAATCAGTGCTATAGTTTTTAATAAAATAAGAAAAAGCAACTGTTTCTGAAATGTTAAGTTATTTGTCAGAAGAAAGATGACCATGGAAAGTTGGGGATAGAATTGAACAATGTTGCATAATGAGAGTTTTAAAAAGGTCTTATGGGAGATTGCATAAAGATTTTTGATAGAAGTGTTCTGACTTATAATGGATTGTAGTTTAATTGAGTTGAAAGTAATCATAAATTTTAAATTCATGAGTTATGAACTCTCAAAAAGAAGGTTTGTCAATTTTACTTTCATTTTTGCCCTATTTTCGGAGTATATCTCATGTAATGAAAGTCAATGATGAGTTTGAAGATAACCGGGTAATTGTCAGTGTAATTGTTTCATATATAAATGCTTTGTAATGAAAAGATATTTTTTGGGATTAACTTTTTTAAGCCTGCTGCTGATTTTTAATTCCTGCATAGTTTTAAATAATCCGGCTGGTCAGTATGAACCGGATGAGTCAGCATATAAACCCTTGCCCGTAAACCGGGAGCGGGACGGGATTACCTATTTTAACACACGCGACATTCGAAATATCAGGGTGAAAGGGCTTCACCTTGAAATAATGAAATCCCACAAGTCGGAATTAGAGGTTAGCAGCAACAATATGCAATATCTTAGGGTCTTAAGATTTAAGGATGAACTGTATATGTTTTATGATTTTCCCCGTACCGGCGCTGAGAGCGGGTTACATAAAATGGAACATAAATTTGTATTGTATATTAATCAGCCGGTTTTTGGACTCAGGGCTGATGATACCGGAAGAATAGCTGTCAGGGATCTACTATTTACACCCCATTTGGATGTTCAGGTTGCCCATGCCGGTAGCATAAAGTGTGATGTGAATACTCAGGAGTTTTCGCTGACCGGTGAAGCAGCTTCCGGTTTTACCGGCTGGGTGGAAGCCGAAAAAATGGAAGTGTATCTGAAAGGTGCAGCCATTGCTGATATTGGTGGTTTTTCTGAAAAATCAGAGATTTTTGCGAAAGAGTCGGCAAGGTTTAATGGCGGAGAATTACATGCAAACCATGTAACCGCCGATGCCGGTTCCCGCAGCAAAATAGTTGTTTCAGTTGGCAAAACACTTGATGCCACGGTTTCAGCACGCGGTGAAATTCATTATCATCCACTATCTGAAATAGAAAAAACAGAAAAAAATGACGGGGGAATTGTCAGGCTGTTTTGAATCATTTATTCATTTTCAAACTAAATTAATATAATGATTTCATATCTTTGGTTCCGGTGAACCAGTATGTTAGCTGTATTTTAATGAAGTTAAACTCCACTTTTGAAAAGCTGACCCCTGTTTAATTCTGATTTTACTTTTTTGTTGTGTTTATTCTGCGGATTTCCTATTTTTAGGATTTTAATTTGTTTTCGAAAAATCAATATTCTATTATGGATTCAAAAGCTCTGATTCTTATTGCTTTATTGGTTGGCAGTGCAATGCTTTCATCTGCTCAGGTGAGATTTGTTGAAGGATATATCGTAAACAATAAACAGGAAAAGACGTATTGCCTTATCCGAAACATCGGGCAGGAGGAGTCAACAGCTAAGTATCAGTACATGCTGAAAGGCGAGCAGGAAGTCCGGGATATTGAATTGTCTAAGATTGAAGAGTTTGGAATAGATAATGAGATGAAGTGTATCCGGACGCTGATTGCTGTGGATGTTGCTCCGGAATATATTAAAATGCCTGCCGACACTGCCTTTTCGTGGGAGGAGGGACATGCTTATGTGAAAGTTTTGGTTGAAGGGGAACTGGCAACGCTCTATTCCAATTATGACCACGGAAAACCCCTGTTTTTTTACAGCTATGATAATTCTCACGTTGAACCACTGGTCTATAAGAAATTTTCTGTGGAAGTGGCGCCCAATGTGATTACGCACATTTTTTACAATAATGCGTATATTCAGCAGCTTCAGGAAAATTTAGCTTGCGGAGACCCAATCGATACCAGAAAAATCTCCTATACGAAGAAGAATCTGGTTAACTATTTTGTAAACTATTACAAATGTCGGGGAGCTGATTTTGAGGTTTTCAAAAGCTCAAATGTTAATCCGGGGAGCATACGTTTTAAAGTTGGGGTTAATTCAAACTTTTTTCAGGCAGCTGTCAGAGATTTTTCCGATGCTCTACCCAATGCCATGTTCTCCAAAGAGAATACTATTGGGCTAAGTTCGGAAATTGAATATCTTTTTTCATTTAACAGATACAAATGGAGTATTTTTGCCGAAGCGAATTACTATAAATATTTTTCGGATAACGTTGTAAACACTTCATATCAAGAAGCACTTGATGAGTATATCATTGATTACAAAACTGTTGAGTTTCCTGTTGGAATTACTCATTATATGAATTTCGATGAAAATCACCGGTTGTTTGTCCGCACAGCCTTTGTGCCTCATCTCATTCTGAAAGATTCGCATATTGAGTTCAGTGAGATTTATCACTCCGATTTTTCAACGGCATCGCGACTATTTTTTGGGGGCGGCTACAATTATAAGCGCATAAGCGCAGAATTTCGTTACTATACCAAACAGAACATCACCATGAATATTTTCAAAAGGGGTTCTGAATTGTCCCAGATTTCGTTCCGTTTAAACTATACCCTGTTCAGGACAGTGAAATAGTGTTGAAAAGAAGATTTTTGCGGTTCAACGCCCAGTTCCTCAAATCGGGCAGCAGCATTCAGAAAGGGGGCGGTAATGCAGAAAACTGTCCATCCTTCCGAATATCCGCTCTGCAGATTATTGATATTGACTAATCAAATTTCCGAATTAAATCTTTATTAACTTTCTGATTAATAAAGTGATGAATGTTGCTGCAACAAACGGGAAGGTGAGTTGTATCAGATTGAACTTGAAAAAGAGTAAACTAATTGCCGTGCTGATAA
>JAAYIT010000369.1 GCA_012523295.1 Porphyromonadaceae bacterium
AAAAAACAAATATTCAAAAAGCAAGCAAAGTGCGTTCTACAAAAGGATTACTTACATTCGTATTTGGCAGAATTGCGGCAGCTTACATTAATCTGATTTATTAATTCAAACCCTGATTCGCATTATTCATGATTACGGAATATCATTTAATGAGCTAATACTAGGCGATAGACATTTAAGATATCCATTATATTTACTTTATCATGGATATTTATTACCAGCTCAACAGAAACATTTAAACATAAATCGTTCCATATTTGACACAAAAGATTTCTTTTGCAATTATATTTATGGTGTAAATCGTGAGTTTAGGCACAAAGCCTTTGAGGTTTTTAATACATATAAAAAAGTTATGTCTCCAGGGACAGGAAATAATAACATGCCAGAGCATCCACTTGTTCTGACTCAACCTGAAAAGATTGCATTTCAAAAAAAATGTAAATTTTCCATTGCTTTTGACAGTGTAAGAATGCCTGGATTTGTAACAGAAAAAATATTACATGCTTTTGCTGCAAAAACAATCCCTATTTACTTTGGTGACCCTCATATAGATGAGCAGTTTAATAAAAAATCATTTATTGACGTCGCAGACTATGATTTTGATTTAGAGCGAGTGTTGGAGAAAATAATTGAAATAGATCAGAATGATGATTTATATTTGGATATGCTTCAACAGCCGGCTTTTGTACATGAAGATTTTATTGATTTAAAAAGGAAAGAATTTGAGAATTTTATTTATAATATCTTTGACCAAGATAATAAAGATGCTTTCAGGAGAAGTACGATAGCCGCACCAAAGGCACACGAAGAAAGATTAAAAGAATACAATCGCTTAAGTAAAAGTAGAGTGTATGGCCTGCTGAAAAGGTTCTTTGATTACATTTAACTATAATGATTTAAATTTGGGAACCGACATATCCCACCTAATGCTTAATCCTTGAAAGGACAACGGCTTGGGCTAATGATTAACAAGTCGATGTAGCATCCTGAAAGGACTATAGATGTTTTGGTGTTTCAAAAATTTGTTTATAAATGAATAACTGACACGAAATTCAATATATCGGGCTTTCAGCCCTCTCATTATTGTACTGTATTTTTGTCATAGGGCTACGCCCTTTCAGGTCTTCACCCTATGCTATGATATGACGGACTTTCAGTCCGAAGATGTTGAACGATTGTACGATTTAGGTTTGGAAAACCGATATATCCCAGCCCATTACTAAAGCCCTGAAAGGGCAACGGTTTGGGATAATAAAACAAAATAATCGAATTTATCGTCCTGAAAGGACGATAAAGATATATGTAAATTTGATGTTTTTAGATGATATGTCATGCTTTCAGCCCTCTCATTATTGTATTGTATTTTTGTCATAGGGCTACGCCCTTTCAGGTCTTCACCCTATGCTATGATATGACGGACTTTCAGTCCGAAGATGTTGAACGATTGTACGATTTAGGTTTGAAAAACCGGTATATCCCAGCCCAATGCTAAAGCCCTGAAAGGGCAACGGCTTGGGATTATAAAATAAAAAATAATCAATATAGCGTCCTGAAAGGACAACATAAATAACAAACCATGCAACCCCAATTTTCCATAATCATTCCCGTTTACAACGTAGAACAATACCTGCGTGAATGCTTGAATTCTGTTCTTAATCAAGAATTTGACGGAACGTACGAAGTGATTTGTGTAAACGACGGAAGTACGGACGGCAGTTTGGATATTTTGAAAGAATACGCCGAAAAATATGCTGTCGTTCGTGTAATTAATCAAGAAAATAAAGGGTTGAGCGAAGCACGAAACGCCGGGATTAAAAATGCGACGGGTGAATATATCTTCTTTTTGGATAGTGATGATTGGATAGAGCTAAATACCTTGAAGATACTTTCAAAGAATATTTCGGGAGAAGATTTTATCGCCTTTAATGGAAGAAGACATTTTGAAGATGGAACCATAGAAGAACCTGACAAAGGAATAACGGAAACTAATCTGTCCGGCTGGGATTATTACAATAAATACGCGTTGGTTTCTCGGAAATTTCATTTTGTTTGTGTTGTGTTGAGGTTATACAAAAGAACGTTCCTGATAGAAAACGATTTGTTTTTTGAGTCTGGGTTATATCATGAGGATAATCTTTTTACGCCACTTGCTTGCTATTATGCGAAAAAAATCAGGGTAATTCCTGATGTGTTTTATGTGTATCGGATACGTGGAGGAAGTATTTCGCAAACTGCAAATTTGAAACGTATAACAGATATTATTTTAGTTGCTAATAAACTTTCCGAGTTTTTTATACCTAAAAAAGATATTGATAAAACGGTTGTTTACAGAGAAATAGCCGGTGAATATTTCAGTGTGTTTATGTCGCCCAAAGCAGAAGTTTTAGAAGGAGATTTCACGGAAGTAAATAGACTGATTAATTGGGAGAGTTATAAAGCCGTAAGTATTTATCCAAGGCATAAGCGGATATATAAGTTAATTAAAGCCCATCCCGTGTTTTTCAAGATTTATTTGAAAATTGAAGAATTTATAAAACGATAATATGTTCTCCATCATCATTCCTTTATACAACAAAGCGCCTTATATCGAAAAAGCGCTACGTTCCATTCAAGCGCAGACTTACAGAGCATTTGAAGTTATAGTCATTGATGATGGAAGCACTGATATTGCCCCCCACCCCCCTAAAGGGGGAGTAAAGCTCGCCTACATAGATTTGGAGCTATTATTAGGTGATAGAGGACAAATTATTCGTCAAAAGAATCAAGGAGTAAGTGTCGCCCGAAACAACGGTGTAAAACTCGCCAAATATCCGTATATTTGCTTTTTGGATGCTGATGATTGGTGGGCGCCGACGTTTCTGGAGGAGATGAAAGCGCTGATAGAAGAATTTCCGGATGCAGGAATTTATGGAACGAGCTATTACATTGTAAAAAATGGGAACCAACGCGTTGCGCCGATTGGTGTGCCGGAAGGCTTCGAAAAAGGCGAAATTAACTACTGCCAGGTGTATGCTAAGACACTTTGTATGCCGTTAACTTCCATATCGATTTGTGTTCCGAAAACGATTTTTGATAGTGAAAAAGGCTTCAAACCGAAACTGAAATTAGGAGAAGATTTTGATTTGTGGGTGCGGATTGCCATGAAAAACAACGTGGTATTGCTTAATAAACCGTTGGCGTATTATAATCAGGATGTGGACTTGAATTTTAGAGCAGTTTCAGCCGGTAAATTTTATAAACCGGAAGAGCATATGCTTTTTACAGATTATGGAGATTGGATGGAGGATGAGGATTTTCGGTATTTGTTTGAGCGTTTGGCATTGTATGGATTGCTGAGATACTATTTATCGGGTAAAAACCAAAATGAAGTGAACAGAATTATCAATGGAATTGATTTGAGAAAGCATGAAAGAAAGTACCGGTTGTATTATAAAATATTGCCAAGAAAATTGGTCAATTTTTATTTTATTTTTTTGGAAAATATTTCAGTACTCAAGAATAAAATAAAACGAAAAACCGTATGAAAACAGCCTTTCTTTTTGGGTCGCTTAATCGGGGTGGTTTAGAAACCTTGATGCTTGATGTATGCCAAAATTTGAAACAATCAGACTTTGAAGCGATAGGCATTTATCGTAAAGGAGGCGTGTTAGAAAACGATTTTATTCATTCGGGCGTTCCGTTTACTAAGGTATCTACCGGAAAAAATCTATTCAACTATCTTAGGCGTTTGAGAAAGGAGATAAAAAACAGCAAAGTTACAATTATACACGCCCAGCAACCGATAGATGCTTTGTACGCGAAATTAGCGACCATAGGACTGAATGTGAAAGTTGTTCTTACATTTCACGGCTTTGATTTTGAAGAGAGAAGCAAATTGGTTCATTTTATAATAAAAAGAACGGATCGAAATATCTTTGTAAGTCAATACCAACAAGACTATTATACGCGTAAATTTCAATTAAAGCCTGAGAAGCAAATTGTAGTTTACAACGGAATTAATTTTAATAAGTTTGATAATCCGGAAAACTTAAATCAACCAAACGAAATTCGTAATGAATTGAAAATCAAACCTTCCACATGCTTGTTGGGAATGGTTGGTAATTTTAACCCGGGCAGAGACCAGATGACGGTTTGTAAATTTTTAAATAAGCTAAAAGAGACAGATGCAGATTTTCATTTTCTATTTGTTGGTAAGCGTGTAGAAAGTTGTGCTGAAAGATACGATGATTGTGTTCGTTACTGTAAGGAGAATGGTTTGGAGTGGAATGTTTCTTTCTTAGGCGTTCGGAATGATGTCCCACAGATACTTAGTCAGTTAGACGCGTTTATTTATTCTACCGAACATGACACTTTCGGCATTGCAGTCGTTGAAGCCATTGCTACAGGCATACCGGTTTTTGTAAATGATTGGAAAGTGATGCGGGAGATTACTGAGGATGGAAAATTAGCAAAGCTCTATAAAACTAAAGATTTTAATGAATTACTTGAAAAATTTATGGTATTTTTGCATAACAAAGAAAAATATCAAAAACAGGCGATAGAAAACGCCCGCAAGGTCAGAGAAAAATACAGTATCGAAAAATACATAGAAAATCTAACATCTCTTTATCAATCCTTGTAATTCGCTTAAATTCGTTATAATTCGTATAATTTGTACCTGAATGCTTAATTATTTCCCCAAATTCTTTACCAACCGAGCCATAGCGTTATACTTTATCGCGCTTGTTGCTGTTACTCTTGTTTTTCTTAGAAACAGCATGAGTATGTTGTGGATGGTGTTTGGAGCGGTTGAGGTGGTCGGTTTTTTTTATATTTCCAATCTGCTGACTAAAAAGTGGTCAAAATATTCTGCCAAAACTTTTCAAAAACGCTTGATTTATTCTGCGGTTGTCTTGCGTTTAGCTTGGGTCGTTTTCAGTTATTTTTTCTATATCCACATGAATGGTGAGCCGTATGAGTTTGGTTCTGCCGACTCGCATGCCTACAATGCGTTGGGGATAGAGGGGGCCACGGCTTTTCGGACGGGCAACTTTAATGTACTTCAAATATTTGGTTACCTCCAGGTTGGCGATATGGGCTACGCATCTTATTTGTCTGTTGTATATTTACTTACAAGAAATAGTGTTTTTATTGCTCGCTTGTTAAAAGTGATTTGGAGTGCATGGACTGTTGTGTTTGTTTATAAACTTGCAACCAGAAATTTTGGGGAAGGAACCGGTAGAATTGCCGCCATTCTCACTATGTTGATGCCAAACCTGATCTATTATTGTGGCTTACATGTTAAAGAGACTGAAATGGTTTTTATATCTTTGATGTTTTTAGAACGCGCCGATTATTTACTTCGTTCAAAATCATTTAATTATGTCAATGTTTTCGTTACCCTGCTGTTAGCTTTTATTTTATTTACTTTCCGTACTGTTCTTGGTGCGGTAGCTGTATTTGCGTTGATTAGTGCTGTCATATTTTCTTCAGACCGTGTTGTGAAATGGCAAAAAAGAATACTTGTCGGATTTTGGATTTTATTGGCAGTGTTGGTTTTTGCGGGAGGACAAATAGCCACTGAAGTAGAAGAAACCTGGGAAAATAGAAATATTAACCAACAGGCAGGAATGGAATATCGCGCGCAGCGTGAAGGTGGAAATGTTTTTGCTAAATACGGTACTCGAACACTATTTGCACCTACGATTTTTATAATACCTATTCCGTCAATGGTTCATGTAGTCGGGCAGGAAAATCAGCAATTAATTCACGGTGGTAATTTTGTGAAGAACATAATGGCATTTTTCCTGCTGTTCGCTTTCATATTATTCATTAAAGAAAAACGATGGCGGGAATTTACACTATTAGAAGTCTTTATGCTTGGTTATCTGATGGTAATCGCATTTTCAAACTTTGCCCAATCCGAGCGGTTTCACTTGCCTACACTACCCATATATTTGATGTTTTCTGCTTACGGCATAAGCAGGGTGACGAATAAAACAAAGAACTATTTCAATTGGTATTTAGTGGGGTTGTTTTTTATTATTTTAGCTTGGAACTTTATTAAATTAGCGGGTAGGGGAATTGCGTGAATTAAATGAAAGATGAGAGATGAAAGATAAAAGATAAAAGATGAAAGATTTTAACTCCTTTTCCTGTAATTTGTAACCCATAACTTGACTAATCGTTTACTTGTCAACCTGTCTACTCGTTAACTGAAAAAATGAAAGTCTTAATTGTTTGCAGTAAAAATTCAGGCTCCATAGCACCGTTTATTACGGAGCAAGTGGAGGCATTGAACGGTTTGGGAGTTGAAACTGAATATTTTGGCGTAGAACAAAAGGGATGGCGAGGTTATTTGAAAAGCCGTAAACCGCTTAAGCGAAAAATCATGGAATTTAAGCCCGATATTATTCATGCACATTTTGGCTTGTCGGGATTGCTTGCTAATTTGCAACGAAAAATTCCAGTTATTACTACTTATCACGGTAGCGATATAAATGTGGAACAGGTGTTTCGATTTTCGAAATGGAGCATTCGCTTGTCGAAATTCAATATCTTTGTATCTCAAAAGAACCTTGAAAAAGTAAATGCAAAATCAAATGTTGCACTTATTCCGTGTGGAACGGATGTGGATGTTTTTAAGCCTTTAAATAAAACAGAGATTAACGAAAAGTTGAGATTACAAGCCGAGGTTAAAAATATTCTTTTCGCCGGAGCATTTGAAAATAAAGTGAAAAATGCCGAATTAGCCCAAAAGGCGGTTGCGCTATTGAATAATGCGCACTTGATTGAATTAAAAGGATTTACAAGGGACGAAGTAGCACAACTGATGAATGCTGTGGATGCTTGCTTGATGACAAGTTTTACGGAAGGATCACCGCAATTTATCAAAGAAGCAATGGCTTGCAATTGCCCGATTGTATCGGTAGATGTGGGAGATGTGAAGGATGTGATAGATGGCGTAAAAAATTGCTACATTGCCGATTACGACGAGAAAGATATTACCGGAAAACTGCAGTTGATTCTTGATAAAGGGGGCAGAAGCAACGGACGCGAAAAGATATTGAAAATGGGATTGGATAGTGAGAGTGTTGCAAGGAAGTTGATAAGTGTATATAATGGTGTTTTAGAGAAGAATAATGATTGAAATTCGGAATGTTGAAAATATAGCCCTTTCAGATTGGCAAAACCTTCTCTCACATTCGCCTACAGCGTCCTATTTCCAGTCGCCGGAGTTTTTTGACTTCTTTAATTCATTGTCGTTTTTGGAGACTTTTGGATGGGGAGTGTTTGAAAATAAGATCCTAAAGGCTTTAGTCTGTGGATATATTATTGCGAATGGCGGAAAACTTAAACGTTATTTTTCAAGAAGAGCCATTATTCACGGTGGGTTGCTACTGGCAGAAGATGTAGAACACAAGCATATTTCCACATTGTTAGATGTGCTTAAAAAGGAACTTTCGGACAAGGCTATTTATATTGAAATAAGAAATAACTTCAACTTCAGTCAATATAAAACAGTTTTTCAAGAAATAGGGTTTGAGTATCATTCTCATTTGAATTATAAAGTTTACACACGCGATATTAATATTGTTAAATCACGCTATAGTGAAAGCAAAATCAGACAGATAAGAAAATCAAAAGAACAGGGAGTTATTTTTAAATTAGCTACCACTCAGCGGGATATTGATGGATTTTATCACATTCTTTCTGATTTGTACAAATATAAAATCAAAAAGCCACTTTTCCCGGTTGAGTTTTTTGAAAAATTTGTACAGCAACCAAATTGCTATTTGTTTGTAGTAACTATTAATGAAAAAGTGATAGGTGGAATTGCCTGTGCCGCTATGCCGGATAAAGCTTTGTATGAGTGGTTTGTGTGTGGAAATACGGAGGATTACAACCATTTGTATCCATCGGTTTTTGCCACACATAAAGGAATTGAATTTGCAGTTACAAATGGATTTGAACATTTCGACTTCATGGGCGCAGGTAAACCTGATGTAGAATATGGGGTAAGGGATTTTAAGGAGAAATTCGGGGGAGAGTTAGTGGATTTTGGGCGTTTTGTTTTTATCTCAAACCCAATTCTATATAAAATCGGCAGAACGATTATGAAATTTAATCAAAAGTTACAGAGATGAAGGTTGCTATATTTTTAGGACATCCTGCTCATTTCCATATGTTTAAGTTTGTTGCAAAGCAGTTAAAAGCAAGAGGACATACTGTAGAGTTCGTAATAAAACAAAAAGACATATTAGAGCAACTGCTGCTGGATGCCAATTACGATTATACAGTAATAAGAGAAAAAGAGAGAACCAATAACAGCAAACTTGGATTAATCACATCATTATTGAAGATGGATTTGAAAATGCTGAAGTTTCTCAGGCGTTCGAAGCCGGATTTACTTATCGGCACATATGTAGTTTTACTTAATAAACTCTCCGGAGTGCCTGTGATAGTTACAAATGAAGATGATGCCGCTGTGGTTCCGTATTTAGCATTAACAAGTTATCCCTTAGCAAGTGCTATTCTCAATCCTGTTTCATGCAATAGTGGAAGATGGGATAAAAAGGCGATCAAATATCGTGGTTTTCAGAAATTGGCTTACTTGCACCCTAATCATTTTACACCTGAAAAAGAGGTAGTAAGCAAGTACATTGATCTTTCACGCCCCTATTTTCTTTTAAGATTTGCAAAACTAAACGCCCATCATGATGGAGGTGTGAGCGGTATTAATTTTAATATAGCCTTTCGAATTATAGAAATATTGAAGCCTTTTGGAAATATTTACATCTCTTCAGAAAGGGCTTTAGAACCGAAATTAGAGAACTATAGAATTAAAATAGCTCCACTTGATATTCATCATTTATTGGCATTTGCAACTATGTATATTGGCGATAGTCAAAGTATGGCTGTAGAAGCGGCTATGCTTGGAGTGCCTTCCGTACGATTTAATGATTTTGCCGGAAAAATAGGCGTGCTGGAGGAGTTGGAACATGATTACGGCTTGACTTATGGCATAAAAACAGATAAACCTGAATTGCTTTTCCGGAAGATTGAGGAATTGTTGGCTCTCCCGAACTTGAGTGAGGAATTCCAACTGCGACGTAAAAACATGCTATCTGAAAAAATTGATGTAACGGCTTTTTTAGTTGATTTTATAGAAAATTATCCTAAATATCTCAAAGATAAAGAGACATTTGAATGTTGAAAAATGGATAAGCATTGCCTCATTACGGTTCACATGGTTCGTTATAGGTGTTGAAATTTGTCAAATATGGACTTCACTTTAAAAACATACAAACGTCTTATTCAAACTTTTATGGATAAAGGCTATAAGTGTTTAACTTATGAGAGTTATTGTGTTAATAAAGAGGAGTTTGATATATCACTAGGTAAATTTGTAATTCTTAGACACGATGTGGATGAATTTGCCGGTAATGCTCTCAAAATGGCTGAAATTGAGCATAGCCTTGGAGTTAGAAGTACTTACTATTTCCGAGTTGTAAAGCAAAGTAACCGCCCAGAGATAATCCGTGAAATTGTCAAGTTGGGACACGAAATCGGTTATCATTATGAAGATTTAGCTTTTGCAAAAGGCAATTTAGAGCATGCAAGAAAAACATTCGAAGAAAATTTAACATATTTCAGAACATTTTATCCCGTGAAAACCGTTTGTATGCACGGAAGCTCTATTTCTGAGTTTGACAATCGTTCATTTTGGAAGAACTACAATTTATCTGATTTTGGATTAGTCGGTGAACCATACGTAACTACAGATTTTATTAAGGTGTTTTATTTGACTGACACCGGACTTGCTTGGGATGCTCGAAAGTTTAGAGTTTGGGATAATGTCATGAATACATTTAACATTTCATATCATTCATCAAATGAAGTAATAAAAGCGATCAAGCAGGGAAGTTTTCCTGAAAAGTGTTTAATGCTTGCTCACACTCTTTGGAGTGATAATCTTCTACAATGGTCATTGCTCCATATGAGGGAGTTTCTTCGTAACAATTTAAAATACATGGCACAGCGAAACAAGATCTTGAATAGAATTTATACAAAAATGGTAATAACGTATTGGGGTTTACCCAAAAAATAAAAACTCCACAAATAAGGGGGGATTTAGGAGAACTATGAAAATTCTTATTACAGGAGCATCACGCAGCATAGGACTTTTTCTTCTCAAGAAATTTCTTGAAGAAGGGTATCTTGTTTATGGTACGTACAGCGGCACTTTACCGAATGAAAACCTTATACGGCATTTTACAAAAGTAAATGTTGCAGAAAATGATGAAGTACGAAACTGGATAGAAAAATCGGTGACCAATGAAGATGAAGTTGTTCTGATTAACTGTGCCGGAATTAACTATAATTCCACAGCCCGACGTGCTGATGTCGATGACTGGCTGCATGTGATTGATGTCAATTTAGGTGGAACATTTCGTTCAATTAACGCGGTTTTACCTTTTATGTACAAAAAGGGATTTGGACGAATTATCAATTTTTCTTCCATTGTAGCACAGAAAGGAATACCCGGTACGAGCGCTTATGCAGCATCAAAATCAGCGCTTTGGGGAATGAGTAAAGCCATAGCTGTAGAAAATGCCCGGAAAAATATCACCATAAACAACATCAATCTCGGTTATGTGAATGCCGGAATGACCCTGAACGATGTCCCTGAACAGCTTAGGAATCAATTGCTTGAACAAATACCAATGCGTAAACTTGGCGATTTGGAAGATATTTTCAAAACTGTAAAATACTTAATTGAAACAGAATACATTACCGGAACAACCATTGATTTGAATGGAGGGCTGTATTGATGAGTAAAAGATAAAAGATGAAATATGAAAGATGAAATATGAAAGATGAAATATGAAAGATGAAGTACTTAACCTCTTTTTTTCTCAATTTCTTGCTTCTTATAACAGGTAGCTTGTATTCTGTATCTTGTCAACTTGTCACTCGTTTACTAAAAATATGAAAGATTACTTACCCTTAACCAAACAACCACTTCCAAACCACGTTGAGCGGTCATTTTTTCAAGCGTGGAAGCGGACTACCAAAGAGCACGGATATACCGGTTTTATGGCGATGCCACGTTTTTTATATCGTCGAATGATGGATCATTTTTGGCAGGTTATTTCACGGGTTGTCCCTTACAGCGGCATTCGTATAAAACTTCACCGTTGGCGTGGTGTGAAAATTGGTAAAGGTGTTCATATTGGTCCAATGGTTACGATTGATGACGTCTATCCAAACTTTGTCATTATTGAAGATGGGGTTTCGTTAGCCGGGCAAAACTATATTCTTACTCATAACAAACCGCTTGAATATCACAAACTTTTATCAGAAGCATTCTTAGCGCCCGTAATTATCAAGAAAAATGCCTGGATTGCCATTGGTGTAACGATTTTGCCCGGTGTGACGATTGGTGAAGGAGCCATTGTGGCTTCAGGTGCAGTCGTTTCCAAAGATGTGCCGCCAAATGTGCTCGCAGGTGGTGTTCCGGCTAAAGTTATTAAAGAGTTTGAGATGAAAGATGGCGTACCGGTGGGTTTTAAAAAATATTATACCCCTAACCCCTAAAGGGGGAAATTAGAGTAATTCGCAAGATTTTTCACATTGTTGATAGCATAACATTTATGCAAGATTTGATAATAAAATCCTAATAAATCTGAAATACAGAATCCGTACTCCCCTTTAGGAGTTCGGGGGTAAACTTATGAAACAACTTATAAGAAACGTAAAAATCATAGGAACCGGTTCATATGTGCCGGAAACAGTCTATACAAATGAATATTTGGAATCCATTCTCCCAACAAATGCGGATTGGATTTATGAAAATGTAGGGATTCGTGAACGGCATATTGCGGCACCGGATCAGGCTACCAGTGATCTGGCGGCAGAAGCGGGCAGGAGAGCGATAGAAGATGCAGGATTGGATGTGAAAGATATTGATTTGATTATCGTTGCCACTGCTACTCCTGACAGAAAGGCTCCTTCTACTGCAGCTTTCGTTCAGCACAAACTGAAAGCGAGCAATGCTGCAGCATTTGATTTAGCGGCGGTTTGCAGCGGATTTCTATTCTCGATGTCGGTTGCATCACAGTTTATTGCTTCGGGTGTTTATAATAATATTCTGGTTATTGGTGCAGATACTTTTTCTCGGATTACCGATTGGAGTAGAAGAGATGCCATCTTTTTCGGAGATGGGGCAGGAGCTGCCGTGCTTTCGTCTGCTAACGTCACAGAAGGGTTTTTAGCCTACAGACTTTACACGGATACATCGGAAGAAATGCTCGGATTTACGGTTCCGGCAGGGGGCTCTGAGATTTTGTTGACTCCCGAGAACTTAGAAGATCAGTTTTTCAAAATGAACGGGAAAATGGTCTTTCGGTCGGCCGTCAAAGTTCTCCCCGAAGCTATCAATCAAGTGTTGA
Source organism: Porphyromonadaceae bacterium (assembly GCA_012523295.1). Lineage (GTDB taxonomy): Bacteria > Bacteroidota > Bacteroidia > Bacteroidales > Paludibacteraceae > UPXZ01. The sequence continues at coordinate 12,435 of JAAYIT010000369.1, forward strand.
AAGATACAGGTTTGACCATTGAAGATATTGATCTCATGATTCCGCACCAGCCAAGTATCCGAATTCTACAAAAAACAGCGGAATTGATTGGTCTGCCATTCGAAAAAGTGATGACAAATATGGATAAATATGCAAATACATCCGGAGGTACAATTCCAATTATGCTCGACGAAGCCAATAAGGCAGGTAAAATGAAAAAAGGCGATATTGTCTTGTTTGCAGCTGTAGGAAGTGGCTGGACTTACGGGGCTGCTTTGATTAAATGGGCTTGAAGTTAGTTCCGGATTTAAAAGTATTGATTTTTGGGAATTGCTGCAGTTTTGCTGTATTACTGCTCAAAGCTATTTTTAATCACTGCCATCATCCCTTTCACTTGTGCCAAAGCAAACATTCTCCCAAGAAAAGAATAACCTGGATTGTAATTTTTTTCACCATCATCAAGCATAAGTTTACCATGATCCACGCGCATGGGAATAGTTGGATTTTCTTTCTCGAAGATGCGAATCACATCAATTAATTTTCCACGACCTTCTAAGTGAGAAGATTCCATAAAATCTCCATTATCAAATACTTCCGTGCTTCTTAAATGTACGAAATGTGTCCTTTTTACAAATTTTTCTGCCATTTTTGTAACATCGTTATGAATACCGGCACTCAATGAACCGGCACAAAAAGTCAATCCGTTATTCGGACTGTTTACTGCAGAAAGAATCCATTCGATATCCTCTTCAGAGCTAACAATTCTGGGTAGTCCAAATGCCTGAAACGGGGGATCATCAGGATGAATACATAGTTTTACGCCATATTTTTCGGCTGTTGGAATGATTTTTTGAAGGAAATATTTCAGATTTTCTCTTAATTGGTTTTTGTCAACCCCTTGATAAAGTCTTAATAATGTATTAAATGCATCAACCGGATCTTGATTTTCACCAACAATATCTCTATTGATAAATCCCTGAGTTTTAATGATTATGGTATAAACCAATTCATCTATTTCTTGTTGAGTTATAGTTTTATCCAACTCCTCAATTTTGGAAAGTTCATCGGTGGTAAAATCCTTCTCAGCGCCTTCTCTTTTCAATATTTTCAAATCAAAGTACCCAAATTTGATTTTATCAAAGTACAAAGTTGATGTTCCATCCGGTAAAACTCGATTCAAATCAGTTCTGATCCAATCAATTACAGGCATAAAGTTGTAACAAACAGTTGTGATGCCCAGATTACCCAGATTTACGATAGTCTGCCTGAAGTTTTCAATTAACTCATCACGGTCTTCGCCGCCAAATTTTATCGATTCTGCTACCGGTACACTTTCTACCACACTCCATGTAAATCCGTGCGTATTGATAAATTCATTCAAATCGCTGATTTCTTCCTTTGACCAAACTTTGCCCGGTTGGATATGATACAGCGATGTAACAATACCCTCCACACCGATTTGCTTAAGCATGGGTAACGTTATCGGGTCATTTTTTCCGAACCATCTCCAGGTTTTTTGCATAATAAATAAGAGTTGAATTTTAGTCTTTTACATTGAATAGGGGAATTTTTGAAAGTCGAAATTGTCTGTCAGAATTATGGAGCTAAATATTGATAACATCCTTCAATTTTTCCACAAATCCTTTCACATCTTCTTCTGTAGTATCGAAAGTACACATCCAGCGTAATTCGCCGATTTCCACATTCCAGTCATAGAATCGGTAAGTGTTTCGAAGCGGTTCAACCGCATGTTTTGGGATAATGACAAAAACCGCGTTCGCCTGTACCTCTTGCGTTATAGTTACTCCTTCTATTTTCGAAATTTCAGCTTTCAGTAGTTGAGCCATTTTGTTGGAATGAGCAGCCATTTTTTTCCACAAATCATTGGTAAATAGGGCTTTGAATTGAGCAGCAATAAATCTGTTTTTGGAAAAAAGTTGTCCGGTTTGTTTATGATAGTATGGTGCGTGTTTTCTCAGTTTTTTGTTGAAAATGAGAATTGCCTCACCCATCATCATCCCATTTTTGGTTCCTCCGAAACTCATAATGTCCACTCCGCAATCTACCGTAGCTTCTTTTAGTGTGCATCCTAAATTAGCAACTGCATTTGAAATTCGAGCTCCGTCCACATGCAGAAACATGTCGTATTTGTGTGCAAAATCTGCCAGCGCAGTTAATTCCTCCAAGCTGTAAACGGTTCCAAGCTCCGTGCTTTGGCTTACTGAAATTACTTTTGGCTGCACATGGTGTACATTTCCAATAAATGAAAGCTGATGCTCGATAATATCCGGAGTCAATTTTCCATCCGGAGTTTTCAGCGGAACTAATGTGCTTCCGATATTTTGTGTCGGGGCGCCACATTCATCTACGTGAATATGAGCCGTTTCTGTACAAATAACCGATTGGAAAGGCAGTACGGCACATTTTAAACTAACAATGTTTGCACCTGTTCCGTTGAAAGAATAAAGTACTTCTACATCGCCGAAATTATCGCGGAAAATTTGATTCATCTCAGCTGTGATTTCATCATCTCCATAGGATATCTGATGATCCGCGTTAGCCCGAATAATTGCATCCATTATCGCCGGATGAACGCCGGAATAGTTGTCGCTCGCGAATGATTTCATTTTATAGGTTGTTGTTTTTAATCTCCATTGACCGACTAAAATTTGCTCAATAAGTCAAATATATTGCAAATCTCTGTAAGAATTTCCCAAAAAATCCGTGCAGGAAAGCTCTTACGGTGTTTGATTACCAACTTACGGCATCTCTCCAATTAAAATTGGAGGGCTTGTCTGACCATTTGTAAGTTGTAAGTAGCTTTGAGTCAGCAATATAATTTGTGTGTGAGTGTTTTTGTCGGTCATTAATGACTTTAAATCAAAAAGAAATCACATTAAACCATAGATTTCAAACACAAGAAATAATCTGACCAACAAAAAACGTCCATTTTAAAACGGACGTTTATTTGGTTTATTAAGTTGATGTGGATAATTTTTATAAAAAAATCTCCGACTTCATTTCAAAAATAAATAGTAAATAACAGCTCAAATGGTGATAAAATACACACTTCGTAATTAGCTGTATTTTAGGTCATTAAAACTTGAATTTATCGAAAAAACTTTTCTTGGTCTCTCCGGATGATTCTGTCTCGTTCTCATCTGAGTCATCTGAAGTGGGTTCATCGGTTTCATCCTCGTTTTTCGTACCGGGAATGTATTCAGCTCGTGGAGTAGCAACACCTTGCTCTTTTTCAATAAATCCGATCACATCTGTTAATCCTTCAGAAAAATTCTCAAAATCTTCTTTGTACAAGAATATTTTGTGCTTTTCGTACGTAACCTGCACATCGTCATCATATCCCGTAACTTTCTTTTTGCTTTCAGTTATCGCCAGATATAAATCATCATTGCGGCTTCTTTTAACATCTAAATAATAAATTCTTCTCCCCGCTTTAATTGCTTTAGAATAAATAATTTCGTTGTCTTTTTTCTCTAACTCAAATTTCTTTTTTTCAACTTCCATAAATTGACGTCATTTGTTTATTCAGCTTTCCAACCACTTTTTACACTGTAATTTGTCGTTATTTGCTGTAAGTTATTAATTAAAAAAT
>JAAYIT010000044.1 GCA_012523295.1 Porphyromonadaceae bacterium
TTACAATTCTAATTTTCATGCTAAAAACATCATTAGTGCGGTAAAATTAGCAAAATAAAACAAATAAGCATTGATTTACAGCAACTTATGACCGCACTAATTTCAAAGGGGACAAGTCAGGAAAAGTGTCAGCCTCCTTTTCCTGCCCTTACTTTAGCATAACACAATGAATCAGCCTGCCTGAATTAATTCCCAATCGCCTCGCCGAAAAATATTTTTCATTTTCATTAAAGGTGCAAATACCAGAATTTTGTATATTTTCAGTCGGAATTCCGGCATTTTCTAAAATCAACTTATTAGCGTTTTGGAGATCTAAATGATATTTCGCATTTTTCTTGAAGAATATCTTTTCAGTATCAAAATTTTCCTCTTCGAATAGTGCGATTAGCTCTTTCCCAACATTATACGCGTCGGGAGAAATAGATACGCCGATTGCGGCAAAGATATTTTTCGGGTTTGTGCCAAATTTTGCTGCCATGGCGGCTACCATTTTCTCCGCAATCCGACCGCGGGTTCCCCGCCAGCCCGCGTGAGCGGCTCCGACTGATTTTGTCACCGGATCATAAACCAAAATGGGGACACAATCTGCCGTAGTTACGCCAATGAGTTTTTCGGGAAGGCGCGTAATAAGTGCGTCAACTCCGTTTAGCAGCTTATCCTGAGCCTCCTTTGTCTCTTTTGAAAAATCTTCATCGATACACAAAACCCGATTTTCATGCGATTGAAAAGGGAGGTAAATTTGTTCTCTCCGGACATTGATTTCGGAGCAAAGTCTTTCGAAATTTTCATTAATATTTTTATTCGAATCGCCCGAATACAAACCAAGATTCAACGATTCGTAGTTTCCTGAACTTACGCCGCCAAATCTTGTCGTAGAAAAATGTGAAATCCCCGTAAATTGACTTAATATCGGATAGTGGGTGAGTTCTACTTTAGTGCTATTCCTGATCATCCCAGCCAATTCCTTTGTATTTGCTTAAATCATCATCGTCGTCAGCTTCATCAATATCTTCATCCCAATCTTCATCTGTCTCCTCATCAGTGTCGAAACGAGTAAGTTCGATTGGATTATGCGAAATCTCTAAAATTTGATTGCTCTCCTTGTTCAATTCCGTCCAGATTAAATCTTTCAGTTCATTTATTCCTAAACCACTCACGGACGAGATAAAAACTGTTTGTATATCGTCCGGCAGCTCTTTTTTCATCTGTTTTATCAGTTCTTCATCGAGCATGTCAGATTTTGAGATGGCTAAAATTCGCTGTTTTTCAACTAATTGCGGGTTGTAATTTTTCAACTCATTTAACAAGATCTGATATTCTTCCTTTATATCGGGACTGTCGGCCGGAATCATAAAAAGCAATATCGAGTTTCGTTCGATATGGCGCAAGAATCTTAATCCCAGTCCTTTACCTTCTGATGCTCCTTCTATGATTCCGGGAATATCTGCCATTACAAACGACTGATAATCGTGATAACTCACAATTCCAAGATTTGGGACGAGCGTGGTAAAGGGATAGTCGGCGATTTCTGGTTTCGCGGCAGAAACTACTGATAGTAAAGTTGATTTTCCCGCATTCGGAAATCCCACCAACCCTACATCAGCTAATATCTTCAGCTGTAAAATTACTGTTTTCTCTATCCGAGGTTCACCCGGCTGCGCGTATCGCGGAGCTTGATTTGTCGAAGTGCGGAAATGCCAGTTCCCTTTCCCGCCTTTTCCGCCGGTAAGCAGCACTACTTCTTGTCCGTCGTCCTTGACATCGCAAAGAAACTCTCCTGTTTCACCATCGTAAACTACCGTTCCGAGTGGCACTTCAATGATTTGATCGGCGCCATCTTTTCCGGTACTTCTGCTTTTGCTTCCACCTTCACCATCACCGGCGAAGACGTGTTTGGCATATTTTAGATGAATCAGCGTCCATAAATTTCTGTTGCCGCGAAGGATAATATGCCCGCCACGACCTCCATCACCCCCATCGGGGCCACCTTTCGGGATGTACTTTGCCCTGTGAAAGTGAGAAGAACCTGCGCCTCCCTTGCCGGAACGGCAGAATATCTTCACATAATCAACAAAATTTGAACCTACAGACATATTATCTTTATTTTTGATTTAGAATGAGGTGGTCTTGACTTTTTTACAATTGCAATTAGACGCTTGTAGCGACATTTTGCATTTTAAATCACAACGGTCAATGTCGCTGAAACGTCAGTGCCCTATTAACTTACAAAAATTTTATAAGTCAACAATTTTAATTGAAAAAGAGTGACTTGATTCCAAGTAAGAGCTATATCTTATGTGACGCGAAGATAACTGTAGAGAAACCGTAGAGAATAAAGACTTGTTCGAATAAAGAATGAATGGCTTAGCATTGCATCTATCCGTTCTTTATTCTTCCCGTTTTTGGTTTATTTTATTTCGTCAATAGCCTTTGAAATTCTCTCAAAAATCTCTTCCATTGTTCCCATTCCGTCTATTCCAACGTATTTTCCGAGATTTTTGTAAAATTCAAGAACCGGTTTCGTTTGCTTGTTATATACATCAAGACGTTTGCGAATTGTTTCAAGATTATCATCGTTTCTGCCGGAAGTTTTTCCTCTATTCAGAATCCGTTTTATCAATTCTTCGTCATCAACTTCGAGGTCAATCAAAATGTCAATTTTAGCATTTTTCGTCGAGCAGAGATTTTCCAGCGCTTCGGCTTGATTGACTGTGCGAGGAAACCCATCTAAAATAATTCCGTTTTTAGGGTGATTCGGCCCAAGCTTATCTATTTTTTTTTCCAATAAATGGATTATCATGTCATCCGGTACTAATTGACCGTTAGAAATTAAAGCATCGGCTTTCTTACCCAATTCATTCCCTTTTGCAATCTCTTGTCTTAGCAGTTCGCCTGTCGAAACGTGCTGAAGGTTATACTTTTCAATGATAAACGCGCTTTGAGTTCCTTTGCCGCTTCCGGGCGCACCACAAATAATAATATTAATCTTTTTTGAATTTGATTCTGATTCCGACAGAATCTCACTTTCCATTTCCATTTTCACAATAATTATTTATACCATTTACCCAACCAAGGTGGGATAAAGACTAAGAAAAATGGGATTAAACGTACACAATAAAGTCTAATCCTCCTAATTTTTTTATAAAATTTTACCTAATTCTGAAACCAATACTTTTTTACATTTCGCTAACAAGTCAGAAACGCCATTTCCGGTTAGCTCATACTTTTAAAACAGGAAAATGACTAATCCTCAACAACGGTGTAAATGTCTTTCAGATTTCTGCCGTAGCTGTCATAATCCAGTCCGTAGCCGACAATAAATTCGTTTGGAATTTTCATGGCCACATAGTCCACTTTGATATCTCTTTTCATTGCGGCCGGTTTTTGGAGAAAAGTCGCCACTTTAATGCTTGCAGCGCCTTTTGCTTCGAGCGATTTTATGATTTTCTCCATTGTATTGCCCGTGTCCACTATATCTTCCACTACCACCACATTGCGTCCTACTACGCTCTCATTCAGTCCCATCACCTCTTTTACGGTGCCGGTGGTGTAAAGTCCTTCGTAGGATGAGAGTTTGATAAAAGTGATTTCACACGGAATATCTACTACTTTCATCAAATCTCCCGCAAACATAAAAGCTCCGTTCAAAACACAAATAAATATTGGATTTTGACCGGCCAAATCACGATTTATGGCTTGCCCAACTTCATTCACAGCCTTCTGAATTTCTTCACTCTCGATTGAGAGACTGAATTTTTTATCTTTAATAGTGATGATTTTCATCTGTGTTGTGTCTTGTTTTAAAATTAAGTGTCAAAATTAGTAAAAAAAAAGCAATTTGGAGATGTTTTTAACAGTTTTGTTTCAAAATTCTTATGTTTCAAATCTATTATGAAAAATCAGAAAAAAAGATTTTCCTATTTCATTATTAAAAAATAATACGTACATTTGCTAAATATTACAAATGCATTCGAAAAAGAATAAAAAATAAGATTTTGATAGAGAATGAGCATGTTATTGGGTGAAAACAAATGCCCTGCATGCAAGTTGGATATCGTCCTTTTGAATAAATTTTAATCGTATGAAACAGCCATTAAAAGCAAATTTTCACCCAAACGGAATGAAGATGAATGGCGTGTTCCATACGACCATAATATAAAAAATAAAATTTAATCGTATGAAACAGCCAATTAAGAAAAATCTCAAATCCAAGAGAATGGTTAATGGCGTGTTCCATACGACCTTAGTGTTAAAAAATAAAATATAATCGTATGAAATTCAAAGTTTCAAGTACCGAATTATTGAATCATTTACAAGCGATTAGTCGTGTGATAAACAGCAAAAATTCGCTGCAGATTTTAGACAATTTTCTTTTTAGTCTGGAAGATAATAAGCTGTCAATGACTGCATCCGACATTGAAACCACCATGATAACTTCTATGGAAGTAGAAGAGGTGGAAGGCAGCGGAAAAGTGGCAGTGTCAAACAAACTTCTTTTGGATACGCTGCGCGAATTTTCTGATATTCCGCTTACGTTTGAGATTGATGATGAGACACTTGCAATGGTGATAAAATCCGAAAACGGTAATTATAATTTCATAGGTCAAAGCGGCGATATGTATCCGCAGTTACCCGTTCTGGATGAAAATGTGAAGGATTTGAAAATTTCAGCGCCGGTGCTGTTGAGTGGAATTTCGAAAACTTTCTTTTGCATGGCCGATGATGAGCTTCGTCCGGTGATGAACGGAATTTATTTTGATGTAAATGAAGATTTGACAATGGTAGCGACGGATGCTCATAAGCTGGTCAGATTCAAATCGAATTATATCGAATCTTCTGCGAGTGAAGATGAGTCGTTGAATTTTATTTTGCCTAAAAAGCCGGCGATGATGCTGCGGAGTATCTTACCGAAGGAAACAGGTGATGTTGAAATAAAATTAGACGCTAAAAATGCTCATTTCCAGTTGAATAACTATGTGATGGTTTGTCGCCAGGTTGAAGGTCGCTATCCCAACTACAACGGTGTAATTCCAAAAAATAATCCTTTCCAAATAACATTGGATCGTCTGACTTTGCAAAATGCGCTGAAACGAGTTTCTGTATTTTCGAATCAGGCAAGTAACCTGATAAAACTTGATTTTTCAAGCAATCAGGTTGTGATTTCGGCACAAGATATCGATTTTTCTATTTCTGCAGAGGAAACAATTGCTTGCGGATACGATGGCGAACCGATTAAAATTGGCTTCAAATCTACATTTTTAATTGAAATGTTGGCAAATGTTGATTCAAATGATGTGATTTTAGAATTAGCAGATCCATCAAGAGCGGGTATCTTATTGCCTGCAGTGAATGAAGAAGGTGAAGATATATTGATGCTGCTAATGCCAATGCTTTTAAACGACTGATAATTATTTTCATTTAACACAGTATATTATCTGAACTAACTTTTCAGATAAAATTAGTCTTACTTAGCAGAAAGGTGTAATATTTATGCTTTTCTGCTTTTATTTTCAATGATTTTACATGAAACTGCAACTTAAAAACCCGATTGTTTTTTTCGATTTAGAGACAACCGGTACAAACATTGTAACTGACCGAATTGTCGAGATTTCCTATTTAAAGATCTACCCAAACGGACGTGAAGAATCTAAAACCATTCGTATAAATCCTGAAATGCCGATACCGGAATCCGCATCGGCAATCCACGGAATTTATAATAAAGATGTGGCCGATTGTCCGACATTCAAAGAGGTGGCTAAGGAAATAATGAGAGATATTGAGGGAAGTGACTTGGCGGGATATAATTCAAACCGGTTTGATATACCGTTACTGGCTGAGGAACTTTTGAGGGCTGAAGTTGATGTGGATTTGATGCGAAGAAAATTTGTGGATGTGCAGGTTATTTTTCATAAAATGGAGCAAAGAACGCTCTCTGCCGCTTATAAATTTTATTGTGATAAGGATTTGGAAAACGCTCATAGTGCGGAGGCCGATACTATAGCGACGTATGAAATTCTCCAGGCCCAATTGGATAGATATCCCGAACTGAAAAACGATATCGAGTTTCTTGCAAAATATACGGCGCAAACTAATAACGTTGATTTCGCAGGAAGAATCATTTACAATGAAAAAGGGGAAGAAATTATCAACTTCGGGAAATACAAAGGACAGAAAGTTGAAACCGTTTTGAAAAATGACCCCGGATACTACGGATGGATCATGAGCAGTGATTTTGCTCTGCATACAAAGAAGGTCTTGACCAACATCAAATTAAGGGATTTTCAAAAATAAACGGACTGACTCATAATGTTTTCATTTGATGCGTCGATTTGCTGTATATTCCGCTATTATTTGATAGAAATAGAAAGGGCATAGAATTTTATGTCTTTTTTTATGCTTTAAAGTTAAAAAATTACATATCAGCGAATTAGTGCCAAAAGTGGCACGAACATTGCTCCAGATGCTTCAGAGAATGAAATGTACGAAATGAGGTATGAAAATTTTTAGAATTATAGTTGTTGTTTTGATTTTTACGCTAAATCTGTCGTTTTTAGTGTCAGCACAAAGTACATCCGTGACTGACCGAACACCAGAACAAGAAGCGCTCAAGCAGACTGAGAAGCTGCAAAAAGAGCTGAGTCTCACAGCTGAGCAGGTCAAGCGTATTTATGATATTAATTTGAAATATGCTCGAGAACGCAAGCAATCGAACAAGCGTACGGAAGCATTAGACAGAATCCGAAAAAAAAATGAAGAAATAAGCTTAGTTTTAAGTGATAAGCAAATTGGAGAACTTAGCTCTAAAAGGACTTTGCCATCAGTTGAAATCGATGGTGAAAGGAGATACCCTCGAACCGACCAGCGCAATATGACCGAATATCAAAGCAGGAGAGCCACAGATAGGCCTATTAGAGTGAATGAAAGACAACCGCTTTCGAATAACCAGACCGCTTCTGTAAATCCCAATAACAGACCAGTCAGAGCGAGTGGCGCTACACAGGGACGTTCCGGTGTAGGTGTAGATAATAGAAATACACAACCAACTGTTAACAGACCCGTAAGGACTGAAAGAACTGCTCCTTCTGCTGTAAGACCCGCTGAAAGGAATACAGATCGCTCAGCATCCGGACAATCTGCCGCTCCGTCACGAGAAAATTCGTCCAGACCGGTAAGGAGGTAGCAATGATTGCTGCCAGCTTTAAATTGTCGGTATTCCGGTATTTGCACGTTTCCGTCGGCTGATGATTTACATGGCGTTTCATTTGTGTTTAGTTCGGATTATAGTGCTACAAATATTTAGCGACAGCGTCGCTAAAAAAACAGCCACAGGTGAAACATTTCGAAGAGTCGGAAGTGGCTTATATATTATATTTTTATGTCTATCCGCAAAGTGTCCTAAAATCCAATTTTCAAATCTGATAAAGGGTCTAACCCCTCCAAGCGGTTTGACCCGTTGTGGAATAAAAAAGCATCAAACGTCTTGAAGTCGTTAGATGCTATGTTTGTCATTATCGCAAATTTATTAGGACGGAATGCGGATAATCAATTATGTTTTTGTCGGACAATAGTGACTTATCTGGCTTAATATCAATGCGATGGGAGTTGCCCGCTAAAAACACGTATCAACATTCAATTTAATCTGCCGCTAAACTGTCAAACCAATCCTTATCCTAACAAAAATGCCCAATCCCTATTTCCGGTTCAAGCAGTTCGCTATTTATCATGATAAATGCGCTATGAAAGTTGGTGTGGATGGTGTTACGCTTGGTGCATGGGCAGATATTGCGGGAGCAAAATCAATCTTGGATGTTGGCTGTGGCAGCGGGTTGATTGCGTTGATGCTCGCTCAACGATCAGCTGCAAAAATCACAGCGATAGATATTGATGAGCAAAGCATAGTTCAAGCCGAGGAAAACGTAAAAAACTCACCTTGGAGGGATCGAATTTCGATTCTTCACCATTCTTTTCAAGATTTCGCCGCAATTACGTCTGAAAGCTTTGACTTGATTGTGTCAAACCCACCATTTTTTGTGAATTCTCTGAAAACCCCTTCGCAAGCAAGAACGACTGCCCGGCACAATGATTCGCTTTCGCATGCAGATATTATTCAAAATGCCAAAAAATGCATGAAAAAATCAGGAAGACTTTGTCTGATTTTGCCGATTTTAGAAGGAAATCAATTTGTTGATTCAGCTGAAAAAGAAGGACTTTTTTGTTCGAAGAAAATTTCACTTTTCCCAAATCCCACAAAACCTGCAAAGCGATTTCTGTTGGAGTTTCGATTTGAGCAGGCGGCATGTGAAGAGTCGGATCTGACAATTGAGAAGGAACGCAATGTTTATACTGCTGAATACGAGGATATTGTGAAGGATTTTTATTTGTATCTTTAAAAATCACTCCACGTTAGAGTCCGCGCTATTCTTTCCAATGTTTCTCCAAAGTAATTTTGCCAGCATCACACTTCCCAAAGTCCCAGCAGATGCAATCATAAATGCCTCTAACCCGAGTTTCCCGAACTGAGACACAACTTCTTTATTGGAACCAATTTCCAATCCAAGCAAAAACAATAACAGCCAAATAAGCGTTATAATCAATCCTTGAATTCCCCGAATTTTTCTTTTGCGAAGCAGAAAACCCATGAGAATCCCTGCCAGCATGCAGCCGATAACAATAAACATTTATAAGAAGATTTTTCAGCATGCAAAGATAAATCAAAAAGCTTGAAAACGGAAGCCTGATGTCGGCAGAAAAATCAGGAGTAAATCAGATATTCTTAACCGCAGAAGTCTGTAGCGGCAAGAAAAATAATTTCAATGAAAAAATAAGGATAAGTGCCAAAAAATGAGTAATTTTGCACCCCGAAACAGAATATAAAATAAACTAAATAAAAAATGAGAAAAAAAGCATTATTAATGATTTTAGACGGTTGGGGAATTGGTAACCAATCGGAAGCAGACTTAATTTACAACACCCCGACTCCGTATTGGGATAAATTGATGGCTACTTATCAAAACTCTTACCTGCTCGCTTCGGGCGAAAATGTAGGATTGCCGGACGGACAAATGGGAAACTCCGAAGTGGGACACTTAAATATCGGTGCCGGACGCGTAGTATATCAAGACTTGGTGAAAATAAACCTTGCAATCCGCGACAACAGTATTCTCCAAAATCCCGAAATTATCAACGCTTTTTCGTACGCTCGTGACAATAAGAAAAAAATCCACTTATTGGGTTTGGTTTCCGATGGTGGAGTGCACAGCTCTCAAGATCATTTGCATAAATTAATTGATATTGCCAAAGAATATGGTGTCTCAGACACATATGTTCATGCCTTTATGGACGGTCGGGATACCGATCCGAAAAGCGGGAAAGGCTTTATCGAACAACTTCAAAATCACATTGACAAAACTACAGGAAAAATAGCTTCCGTAATCGGACGTTACTATTCGATGGATCGCGACAGACGTTGGGAGCGGGTGAAATTAGCCTATGACTTAATGGTAAATGGAGTTGGAACTCCTTCAACTGATATGGTTCAGGCGATTCAAAATTCCTATGATGATGGAGTTACAGATGAATTTATCAAACCAATCGTTCATGTGGATGCCGCGGGAAATCCGGTCGCAAAAATTGAAAAAGACGACGTGGTGATTTTCTTTAATTTCAGAAATGACCGTGCGAAAGAACTGACTATCGTTCTGACTCAGGAAGATATGCCTGATTTCGGGATGAGTACAATTCCATTGAAGTATTTCACAATGACGCCATACGACAGCACTTTCAAAGGACTGAACGTTTTATTTGGAAAAAACAATGTGGATAACACGATGGGTGAATATGTTTCCAATCTTGGATTAAAACAACTTCGAGTGGCGGAAACAGAAAAATTCCCACACGTAACTTTCTTTTTCTCAGGGGGTCGTGAGGCAGAATTTCCGGGCGAAGACCGTATTTTAATTCCTTCGCCAAAGGTTGCAACTTATGATTTGCAGCCGGAAATGAGTGCTCCTGAAATTACAGATAGAATGGTTGAAGCGCTTAATTCCCAAAAATACGATTTTATTGTTCTGAATTTCGCGAATGGCGACATGGTAGGGCATACGGGAGTGAAAGAAGCAATTGTGAAAGCGATAAAAACGGTCGATAAATGCGTGGAAAGAGTAACCGAAGCAGCTATCGCCAATGATTATGAGACGATTATCATTGCCGATCATGGAAATGCCGATAACGCGATTAATCCGGACGGATCGCCCAATACAGCTCACTCGCTGAATCCCGTGCCGATTGTATATGTGACTAAAGATAAAAACGCTAAGATCGGGAACGGAATTTTAGCCGATGTTTCACCTACGATGTGTCAGATTATGGGAATTGAAAAACCGGAAGAGATGACAGGCAACGGTTTAATTACGTTTTAAAGGATTACATTTTGTGAAATAAATAACCTGTTAAAAATCACAAAACGCTGTAAGCCGCCTGACTTGCAGCGTTTTGTTTTTCATTTTTAAAATTCCGTGAAACCACGAAACAATAGAGAAAATTAGTTTTTTTCAACCCTAAAACTTCTATCGAAAACAAGAAAACAAGTAGGGGCTGCTGAAAAGAAACGAATTTTTGATTTCAACAAATGTTTTCTGCTGTTTATAAAAACGTCAAGATAACTTCATGAAATTTTCAAGCTTAGCCGCTTCAATACAGTAAGTTATTCTATTAAACCCAAAACCAATTTAATTTGTTTCATAATGATTTGCAAAGAAATTTAGACTAACTTTGCACAAAACTTGACATATATTATGACATTACGTAATGAACTATCTGATCGTATCCTTGTGCTTGATGGCGCCATGGGCACGATGATTCAGCGATATAAATTAGATGAAAATGCATATCGTGGTCAGCGATTTAAAGATACGGAAAAACTCCAAAAAGGCAATAATGATTTGCTCGTCTTGACGAAGCCTGAAGTGATTGAGGAGATTCACAGTCAGTTCCTTGAGGTAGGAGCGGACATTATAGAAACTAATACATTCAATGCTCAACGAATTTCGATGGAAGATTACGGAATGAGCGATATAGTTTATGAAATGAATCTTGCGGCGGCTCGATTGGCTCGAAAGGCTGCAGATAAATATACGGCAAAAGATCCCTCTAAACCGCGTTTTGTGGCCGGTGCCATCGGACCAACCAACAAAACCGCCTCGCTTTCTCCGGATGTTAACAATCCCGCATTCCGTGCAGTTACTTTTGATGATTTGGTAGAAGCGTACAAAGAACAGATGTTGGCGCTGATTGAGGGTGGAGTAGATGCACTGCTGATTGAGACGATTTTTGATACTCTCAATGCAAAAGCTGCACTTTTCGCAGCAGAAGAAGCAATGAAAGAATCGGGGAAAAGGGTGGAAATCATGATTTCCGTTACCGTAACGGACAGAAGCGGAAGGACTCTTTCCGGTCAGACAATCGGCGCTTTTTTAACGTCAATTTCTCACGCCGATTTGCTTTCCATTGGACTGAATTGTTCATTTGGAGCAAAGGATTTGAAGCCCTATCTGCAAGAAATAGCGAAGCGGGTGCCGTTTTACGTAAGTGTTTATCCGAATGCGGGGCTGCCAAATCAGTTTGGGGAATATGACGAAACTCCTGAAAAAATGGCTGAACAAGTCAAAGAGTTTTTTGATGAAGAGTTGGTAAATATCGTTGGTGGTTGTTGTGGAACTACACCGGAGCACATTGCGAAATACGTTGATTTTGTTAAAAACGCCAAGGTAAGGCAACCTGCCGAGAAAGACTTCAATATGCACTTGAGTGGGTTGGAAGAGGTGATTTATACTAAAGACTCCCTTTTTCTCAATATAGGCGAACGCTGCAACGTAGCCGGTTCCAAGCGTTTTCTCCGGTTAATTAATGAGAAAAAATACGAAGAATCACTCTCTGTTGCACGCAAACAAGTAGAAGACGGTGCTCAAGTAATCGATATAAATATGGATGACGCGATGCTTGACAGCAAAAAGGAAATGGTGACATTTCTTAATTATTTGGTGTCAGAGCCTGAAATTTCGCGCGTTCCGATTATGCTCGACAGCTCAAAATGGGATGTGATTGAAGCGGGTTTGAAGTGTTTGCAAGGAAAATGTATTGTCAATTCGATTAGCTTGAAAGATGGTGAAGAGGATTTTTTGGAAAAAGCAAGGAAAATCAAACAATACGGTGCAGCTGTTGTGGTGATGGGGTTTGATGAAAAAGGACAAGCGGATAATTTTGAAAGAAGGGTAGAAATCACTTCGAGAGCTTACCGGTTACTGACA
This sequence comes from Porphyromonadaceae bacterium, assembly GCA_012523295.1. Classification (GTDB taxonomy): domain Bacteria; phylum Bacteroidota; class Bacteroidia; order Bacteroidales; family Paludibacteraceae; genus UPXZ01. The sequence goes on from JAAYIT010000044.1 coordinate 12,306, forward strand.
GAAGTTGTGAAATTTCCGCCACAGGATATCATTTTTGACCCGAATGTGTTGGCAATCGCAACCGGAATTGAAGAGCATAATAATTACGCCGTTGATTTCATCAAAGCCACAAAATGGATAAAGGAAAATCTGCCTTACGCGAAAATCAGCGGCGGTGTGAGCAATCTTTCATTCTCATTCCGTGGAAACGATCCGGTACGTGAAGCGATTCACTCCGTATTCTTGTATTACGCCATTCAAGCAGGAATGGACATGGGGATTGTAAATGCAGGAATGCTTCAGATCTATGAAGATATTCCTGCCGATATGTTGGAGCATGTAGAAGATATCGTGTTGAATCGTCGTCCTGATGCTACAGAGCGGATGGTTGAATTTGCTGAGAAAATCAAAGGAACTTCTACTGATGAGAAAAAAGTGCAAGAGGACGCTTGGCGTTCCGAGCCATTGGACAAACGTTTGGAATATGCGTTGATAAAGGGAATCAGCGATTTCATGGAGCAAGATATTGCAGAGGCGCTGACCGTTTATCCATCAGCTATTTCCATTATCGAGGAGCCGCTTATGAGCGGAATGAATATCGTTGGGGATTTATTCGGAGCGGGAAAAATGTTTCTGCCGCAAGTGGTGAAAACTGCACGTACCATGAAAAAAGCAGTTGCCATTCTTCAGCCGGAGATTGAAAAGACAAAAGTTGCCGGACAAAGTTCATCGGCAGGTAAATTCTTGATTTGTACCGTGAAAGGTGATGTTCATGATATCGGAAAGAACATTGTAGCGGTAGTTTTGGGCTGTAATAATTTTGAAGTGATTGATTTGGGAGTGATGACTCCAACTGAAAAAATTATTCAAACAGCAATCGAGGAAAATGTTGATATTGTAGGCTTGAGTGGCTTGATTACACCTTCTCTTGAAGAAATGTGTATCGTTGCCTCCGAAATGGAAAAAGCAGGATTGACAATGCCGTTGCTTATCGGTGGCGCCACCACTTCCAAGCTCCATACGGCAGTCAAGATAGCTCCCAACTACAGTAATCCGGTCATTTACGTAAAAGATGCTTCGCTTAATACAGCAATCGTTGCCAAGCTGATGAACCCAAACACAAAAGGTGAATTTGTAGAAGAGATTCGTCAGGAATACAATGCCTTACGCGAAAAACAAGCGCCGAAGACGGAATTACTCTCGTTGCAAGAAGCGAGGAAACTCAAACCGAAATTGTTCTAAAAACCAAATCTGCAATTTTATCGGGCTACTTCTTGTTGGGAAAGCGGATTTAGTCTCAACAGACAAGTCATTTTATTAATCAGACACCTTCATTCTCTTTTCTGAGTTGAGGGTGTTTTTTTTTTATATTATTATTCTCAAATTGTAATTTCATTAAGCGTGATTTAAATAAATTAGAAATTAAAAGAACAATTTTTGTATCTAAATGTTATTAATAAGGAATATTAAAAAACAAAAAGACAGTTTAATGATGGATACATTAATTGATATTTTAGAAAGCAAAGAGATTGCAATCCCGGAAGACTTGAAGATATTGTTGAAATCTTGTAAAAGTTATACGGTATATGACACTGTAGATCAGTTAAATATAGTTTCTACAGATGGTTTAGAAAATAGTTCATATGAAGTGAAATACGATATCCCGGGGAAAGGAGAAGTCACCGAGGCGATTGTTCACAGAGTCAGGAATGGTATTTCGGTAAACTATCCTGATCCGTATATGCGTCGTCGCGATCCGGATACGATGCTTATTGCTGATCATTTACCTACAGATAAAGAAGCATTTGAAGACAGATTTGGATATGAATTTGATCTATTGAAAAAAGAGACTTTTCATTGGTTGAAAGGGCAAGATTTAGCTGTGTTTCTCTATTTTGCCGGACATGGCAATGTTGGGGTAGGTGGGATTGCGGTTTGTCCTGCCAATGCGGGCTTTTTTGCTATGGCTCTTGCAATGCTTCAAGTTATGATTTCTACGAAAGAGATCCCTGAAAAATTCCAGCTCGATTCAGTAATTTACGTAGCTCCAACATTTCGTCACACCCATTTTAACGGGAATCAAATCGTTGTCCACAATCGCTCGGAAGAACGTCACGAGATATTTTCCTACAATCTTTATCCCGGTCCGAGCGCCAAAAAAGGTCTATACGGCGCATTGCTTACAAAGGGCGAACATGAAGGCTGGATTACGGCGCATTGCTCTACGGTTCAGGTAGTTAGCCCTTATGACAATATCACAACTTTTATGCATGAAGGTGCAAGCGGCGGCGGTAAAAGTGAAATGCACCAACACATTATAAAAGAGCCTGATGGACAGGTGTTGATTGGCAGAAATACGATTACAGGCGATACGAGATTGATTACGCTGCCACTTTTCTGTACTTTTAATCCCGTAACTGATGATATGGCTCTTTGTCACCCTTCGTATCAGAATAAAAGTGGAAAATTACGAGTGAATGATGCTGAAAATTCGTGGTTTGTCCGTGTGGACAGTGTAAATCAATACGGTGATGATCCTTCGTTAGAGAAAATAACCGTGAATCCGAAAAAGCCGCTTTTATTTCTAAATATTGATTCAACACCGAATTCCACGGCGTTACTATGGGAACACACGTTGGATGCCCCGGGCAAACCATGTCCGAATCCGCGTGTAATTTTGCCCAGAGAGATAGTTCCAAATGTAATAAGTCACCCTGTTTCCGTAGATGTTAGAAGTTTTGGTGTACGTACTCCGCCAAGTTCGAGAGAGAATCCAAACTATGGAATTATCGGGCTTTTTCACGTTTTACCGCCTGCTCTGGCTTGGCTTTGGAGACTTGTAGCTCCGCGCGGACACGCGAATCCGAGTATTACATCTTCCGGTGGAAAAATGGAGTCTGAAGGCGTTGGTTCCTATTGGCCTTTTGCTACCGGCAAGAGAATTGACCACGCGAATATGCTTTTGAAGCAAATCATGGAGACGCCCGAAACAAGGTACAAACTTGTTCCAAATCAGTATATTGGTGTATGGAAAGTTGGATTTAAGCCGCAACTGCTGATGCGTGAATATCTGACACGCCGAGGAAACTCCCGGTTAAGACCGGATCAGTTCAAGCAGGCGCGTTGTCCGCTTTTGGGATATGAGCTGAATTATTTGACGATTGAAGGCGCAAAAATTCCTACTCGTCTTCTTCAAGTTTACAAACAAGATGAAGTTGGGACGGATGGTTACGATGCGGGAGCAGAGATTCTTTATGAGTTTTTTAAACGAGAAATAAAGCAGTATTTAACGAACGAACTTCATCCGGTAGGACAGCAGATTGTAGAAGCTTGTCTTCACGGCGCGAATGTGGAAGATTATGAGAATTTATTGCGATTGTCTTTCGCAACTCCTTAAATTACTTGATAAAATTTAAATGCAACTTAACTTCTAAGTGGGGTTTGAAAATAGTAAGATAATCAAGGAGTTAAGTTAATTAATAAATCTTGTGATACCCTTTTATTTTGTTTCTTCATTGGAAATGGCCTGCAGGAGTTCATCTATCCCCACCAACTTCTGCTCGCCCGTTTTCATGTTTTTCAGCATGACTTTATTTTCATTCATTTCTGTTTCGCCCACGATTGCCACGAAAGGTATGTTCTTATTATCGGCATACGTCATTTGCTTTTTCATTTTAGCGGGTTCAGGGTAAATTTCCACGTTAATGCCTTGATTACGAAGCGAGTTTGCCCATGGCAGGCAGTACGCCAATTCTTTCTCGCCGAACGAAACGAACAAAATCCGCGTTTGCTCTTCCGAGGTTTCGGGATAGAGATTCAACTGGTTCAGCACGTCGTAAATGCGGTCGGCGCCAAACGAAATACCCACACCTGACACGCCCGGCATGCCGAAAACGCCTGTCAGATTGTCGTAGCGTCCGCCACCGGTGATGCTCCCGATTTCCACGTCCAATGCTTTCACTTCGAAAATCGCTCCCGTGTAATAATTCAGTCCGCGCGCCAACGTCAAATCCAAGTCTACTTCGGTTTGTATATTCACGCTTTCACAAAGGTTGAAAATCGTTTCCAACTCGTCCACGCCTTTCAGTCCTGTTTCCGAACTTGCCAAAATCGTTTTCAGTTGGTTCAGTTTCTCTTGATTACTTCCGGAAAGCTTCAAAATCGGTTGAATCTTCTCAATCGCTTCGGCGGAAATTCCTTTTTCAGCCAATTCCTTGTTGACATTTTCCAAGCCGATTTTATCTAACTTGTCGATTGCGACGGTAATGTCGATAATTCGTTCCGCTTCACCCACAATTTCTGCTATGCCGGAAAGCACTTTGCGGTTGTTAATCTTGAGAACAACATTGATTTTCAGCCGTCTATATACTTCGTCAACGATCTGTATCAGCTCCAATTCGTTCAACAGCGAATCACTTCCCACCACGTCCACGTCGCATTGGTAGAACTCGCGGTAACGCCCTTTTTGCGGGCGGTCGGCACGCCAAACAGGCTGAATTTGATAGCGCTTAAACGGAAACGAAATCTCATTCCGATGCTGAACCACGAAACGGGCGAAAGGCACCGTAAGGTCGTACCGAAGCCCTTTGTCGGAAATTTTTTGGGTCAGTTTTATGCTGTTCTTCTCTTCCAATTCAGCCTCGGAAACTCTTGAAAGATAATCACCTGAATTAAGAATTTTGAAAAGCAACTTATCGCCTTCTTCGCCGTACTTTCCCATCAGCGTTGAAAGATTTTCCATTGCCGGCGTTTCGATTTGCTGAAATCCGTACAGGCGAAAAACGTCCTTAATTGTATTGAAGATGTAGTTGCGGTTCGCCATTTCTTGTGGCGAAAAATCACGCGTTCCTTTTGGTATGGATGGTTTCATAGACCCCTAACCCCTAAAGGGGAATTATTATACTGTAAATGAAAAATTAACTAAAAAAGGCATTTCAATACTGAAACGCCTTTTATAAGATTGAAAATGAAAAACTCCCTCTTGTTTTTTTGTAAGCTTAAATAAACTTTTAGAAAACTCCCCTTTTAGGGGCTGGAGGCTTCCTTTTTTATTTTCTAATACCTAATTCTTTGATAATAGCACGGTAGCGGTTAATGTCTTTTTTGATTAGATAATCAAGCATACGACGGCGTTTACCTACCAACATAACCAAAGCGCGTTCCGTAGAAAAATCTTTTTTGTTTTTTTTCAAGTGCTCGGTTAAGTGATTGATACGATACGTAAAAAGAGCAATTTGTGATTCGGCAGAACCGGTGTCGGTCGCTGATTTTTGGATTCCGTGCTCTTTGAATAATTCTTGTTTCTTCTCAGAAGTTAAATACATAATAATGAATTTGTTAGGTTGTACATTAAGAACAGCGCCGAAACGCTATGTTCCAATAATTTTAGGGACTGCAAAGATAATACATTTATTTTTAATCACCGAATCTCAGCTGTTTTTTTTTCTAAGAATTACATCAGAAAGTGATTTTTTATCCCATTTTTGCTCCATTTTAACCAAAAACGGATAGCATGCCCACGCCGATAAGATACCGATTGCCGAGCCGACGAAAATATCAATGGCAAAATGTTGCGAAAGGTACACGCGCGAATAACCTACAAGTCCTGCCATAAGGAAAAACAGGAGTTTCAACCACTTGTTTTTCACAATCAGCGCCAATCCGAAAAACAGCGCGAATCCGGTAATCGTATGTCCCGAGGGGAAACTGTGAACTTTGTACATTCTCACTCCCTCAACCAATGGAAGTGCTATGTCAGAGAAATTTTCCTGAAAATAAAGTAGGGGGCGCGGTTCGTCGAAAATCCGCTTGGCAATCAACGAGACAATTCCGCCTGCAACTTGCGCTGAAAGCAGGTACAGCGCGTAACTATAACGATACAACAGCAACAAACCGATAAATACAAAAGGCAACCAACCGCCGCCAAACTCCGTCCAAAATCGGAAAAAGAAATCCCCAAACTCCGTATGGTTGGCGTTCATCAGCAAATGTAGTTCTGCTTTTGGATATTGAACCAGAGCCCCAAAAAGCACGATAAAAAATAAGAAGTAGGGTGTTAAGAAAAACCCTAAACTCTTTGTATTTGGTTTCATACTGTAGACTGTTGACTATAAACTAAAAACTGTATTTTCTCCCTCTCAAAATCTCCCTTTTGCCCGGTGGTCCCGGCAATCTCTCAACCAAAAATCCTGCAGATTTCATGGCTCTTCTTACAGCTCCTTTGGCACTGTATGTCGTAATTACCGCATTTTCAGCTGATATGGAAAATAATTTTTCAAACATCTCTTCACGCCACATTTCCGGTTGTTTTTCAGGTGAAAAAGCATCGAAATATAGCACATCGAATTTTGATTCAGGTAAAAGCTTCATCAAATCATATGTCGTGAAATCTGAATGAATTTTTGTCAATGCAAAATTGTCTGTAATTTGAACTGATTTATTCCATTCACTTGTATGTATTTTATCAAAAATTTCTCTACATTCTTCATCAATAATTTCAGGATAATTCAACCTCAGCGCTTGCTGAATAGTAATCGGAAAAAGCTCAATAGAAATATAGTTGACAAATTTTGATGTTGACTTAAGAGGCTCAATATACTGGTTTTTTCCTTTTTTTGGAGGTTGCGAGGAAATTTGGAGTGCAGTTAACAATGCATTCAGTCCTGTTCCAAACCCAATTTCAAGTAAATTTATTTCAGATTTTTGCTGTTGTTTGAATCCGGCTTCAATAAAAATGAAACTGCTTTCTTGGATGGCACCTTTTGTAGAATGATAGCATTCGTCAATTTCAGGTACAAAAAGCGTATACGAACCATCGTCAGTAATTTTTATCTCGGAGTTTTGATGCATTGTTATGTTATTGAAACAAAAATCTCGAAAAAAGTCGAGATTTTTACAAAAAACAGGTAAAAATATTTTCTTAAAAGTATTTTTCTTCTTTTCCTTTGATGCTTGTCAATAAATTATTGGCGAGCCTGCTTGCTCCGATTCTAAAGAGTTTGTTGTTAAGCCATTCATCGCCAAGGATTTCTTTGACTAATGTGTAATGCTTCACGGCATCTTCCGTAGTTACAATGCCGCCGGCTGGTTTATAACCCACTTTCGCGCCTACTTTTTCGTTCCACTCTTTGATTGCCGAGCACATGATGTAAGTTGCTTCGGGAGTAGCGGCCACAGGGATTTTCCCGGTTGAAGTCTTGATAAAATCTGCTCCGGCGGCCATGGCAAGGATGGACGCTTTTTTAATGTTTTTAGCTGTTTTCAGTGCTCCGGTTTCAATGATTACCTTCAAATGCGCATTTTTACATGCCGATTTGAGCTCAGAAATTTCCTCAAAAACTTCTTCGTATTTCCCATCTAAGAACTTCCCGACAGAAATAACAATGTCAATCTCTGAAGCGCCTTCCATAACACACATGGCTGTTTCTGCTACTTTCACTTCGATAAAAGTTTGGGAAGCAGGGAATCCGGCTGCAACTGATGCAATCCCGACCGGTTCGGTCAATGTGTTTTTCACCGTTGAAACCATAGATGGAAAAACACAAATAGCTCCCACATTCGGAATCTCCGGGTAGTTTTCTTCAAATTCATTGACTTTTTGAACCATCGTTCGGATTTCTTCTTCCGTGTCAGTCTCTTTCAGCGAAGTCAAATCGATCAGACTTACACACTTTTTGTAAACTTGCTCATTGTTGTTTTCCGCAAAATGCTTTGAAAGCATCTTCTCCACATCTTTATCTACCTGCTCATCTGTAATCGAATCACATTCGTATTTCTCAAAAAGTTCTTCAAATTTTGTTGCCATAGTATTTATCTTATAATTTTTTATTTTCAAAATGACGCTTAGAGTCTCGTTCTGTTTTTTTCTTAATATTTTTCTCCAATGCTTCTGTTAAATTCACTCCTGTTTGATTGGCAAGACAGAGTAAAACCCAAAGTACATCTGCCATCTCATCGGCTAAGTTAAACTTTTCATCAGAATCCTTGAATGATTGATCGCCGTATTTTCGTGCAATGATTCGAGCCAATTCACCTACTTCTTCAGTTAGAATCGCCATATTGGTCAATTCGCTGAAATAGCGTACGCCATAGGTTTTAATCCACTCATCCACTCGTATTTGTGCTTCTTTGATAGTCATTTTACTCATTCAATCTCGCAATTATCGTCTCATTCCCGGTCGTCGATTCACCGATTGCTACAAATACTTCAGCATCCATTGGCAAAAAGATATCCACACGTGAGCCGAATTTTATAAATCCGATTTGCTCGTTCAGATGACAGTTTATCCCTACGTGAGCGTAAGTTACGATTCTTCTGGCAAGTGCTCCGGCAATTTGACGGACTAAAACCTGTGTTTTGCTCGGAGTCTCGATTACGATGGTTGATCTTTCGTTGTCGATGCTCGCTTTCGGAGAATAGGCTACGCGGTGATTTCCATCATGATGCTCCACTTTTATAACTTTACCTCCGACGGGATACCAGTTCGCGTGAACATTAAAAATAGACATAAAAATAGATATCTGAATCCGTTTATCTCCAAAATATTCATGCTCTTCGGTCGGTTCAATCACCACCACAGTTCCGTCTGCAGGCGCCACAACTAAGCTTGGGTCATCGATTTCCACGACACGACTCGGGTTTCTGAAAAAGAAAGTCACAAAAACAAACAAAAATCCTGAACCGATAATATTGACTGCGAGTATTGGTCTTGGAAACTGCAGATAGATTATTACATTTATTGCTAAAAGAAGTAGCAACGTAAATGCGATAATCCATTTTCCTTCTTTGTGAATTTTTATAAATTTCATTTTCGTCCTAAATCAAAGTGGCTACCGTGGTTTTTTTGATTAACAAAAGTAATTATTTATCTTTAATGTAACAAATTGTAACTGATATTTTCCGGGCAATGTAGAGACCGGATTTTTATTCGTAATTTTGTGAAAAATAATATCAAAGATTGAAAAAAATGCATGAAGAGCGATGCGAAAAGCTTTTCGAGCGGTTTGAATTAGTGAATTCTTAAAGCGTGAACGTAAAATAGATTGGGAGTGTCGTACGTGTGAATTTGTTCATCATGGGAAAGCAGTTAGTGGTGATTGCTCCGTCTGCTTGTGTTTTCAAGCGTGTATTGAGGAGAGAAAACAGGCTGTAGAGTTGATTTTCAATTCTAAACTAAAAAAAATGATTTTGTAGTTTCTACTTTTTACCGATATTTGTAATCTAAAAAAACAGAAAATGAATACATTTGATCTATTTATATTTATTCCGGTTGCGCTGGGACTCATCTTCGGCCTTTTCAAAGGATTTGTAAAAGAGGTAGTTTCACTTTTAGCTATAATTATTGCTATTGTTGTTGCCGAATTTTTAAGTGGAAGATTCGCGCCGGTCCTTGGAAATTGGTTTAATCTTTCTGACAAAATGGCTACCACAGTGAGTTATGCATTGATTTTTATTTTTACTGTTTTGGTCGCCTTCTTATTGTCAAATCTAACTGACAAAATGATCAAAAACATTAGTTTGGGTTGGTTGAATTCGATTCTTGGTGGAGTTTTTGGAGCGCTGAAAATTGCAATTATCGTAAGTGTCTTGATGAATGTTTTTGATGCGCTTGATTCAAAGTTTCAGTTTGCGGATCCGGCCAAAAAAGAGGCTTCTTACGGATATTATCCCGTGTTGAAATTGGCTCCCAAACTGTGGAAAAGTGCTAAAGAAACGTATGAGGTGAATAAAAATAAATATTTTGATAACCCTACCGAAGAGCCGGACAGTTTAAAATCGAATGAAAAAAGCAGAGAGAAAATCTACCTTTAACAATAAATTAGCAGAAAAATATTCCGGTTACTTTCCCGAATGTGGTTGTGATGAAGCGGGTCGGGGTTGTCTGGCGGGTCCTGTAGTGGCAGCAGCCGTAATTTTACCTGACGGTTTTGTCTGCGATGCGTTGAATGACTCTAAGCAACTCTCGGAGAAAATGAGAATAAAAATACGTGAAATCATAGAAAAAGAGGCTGTTTCGTGGAGTGTCGCATATGTAGATGAAAAGGAAATTGACAAGATAAACATCCTGAATGCGTCCATTCTGGCTATGCACAAAGCAATAAGCGGACTGAAAGAAAGACCAAAGTTTATTATTGTAGATGGAAATAAATTCAAAAATTTTGAGAATATCCCTCATGAAACTATCGTAAAAGGGGATGGGAAATACCTTTCGATAGCTGCGGCTTCCGTTTTAGCCAAAACCTACAGAGATGAATATATGGAGAAAATTCATCAAGAGTTTCCACAATATAAATGGAATAAAAACAAAGCCTACCCTACCAAAGAACATAGAAAAGCTATTCTTGAGACCGGAGTATCGCCTTATCACAGGATGAGTTACAGGCTGCTGAAAGAGAATGAATTGCCTTTGGAATTTTAAAAGAATCGGTATGAAAATCCGACGCTTAGCAATTCCTTGAATTGAATTTCTGCCTTTTCTCCTCCTTTTAAGATTACCGTATTGTCATAACGCGGATTCAACAGCAATCGTGCTGTAAGGTATCTGTTGATAGTGAAATTATTTACGATTTCCCAGTCAACAGAATATTTCTTGTAATCCGTATAGGCAGAAAGTTTGGAGGAGACTCCCCAATTCATCATTGGTGAGTAGTTAAATTGCGCCAAGAGTGAACTACCAAACTGCTTGAGCTGATTTTTGCCTTTTTTAATCCCGAATTGATTCGGATTCATATTTACCGTATCATTCATGTATATGTATTTATACGTCAAAGGCGCAATCATCAAAGATAGTATTTTCTTGTACTTAAAGTCCATTCCCACACCAATAGTAGCTCTTACGGGAGTTAACAGTTTTGTTTTCAGTACATTGGAGTTTATTCCCTTGTAGCTGTTCATTACGTGTGTAGAAAATTCACCCGCAATTGAATAGTACCAATTTCCTCCTGCTTTTACACCAAACTTAGATATAAGTCTCACCAAATCGTCGTTTGTGCTTATTTTTCGCAACGTGTCGCCATCTACCGAATTAAATCCGGCGCGCCACTCAATTTTATTGTCCCACTGTAGGTTTTTACGGTTGTCATAATTGAATTCTCCTAAGAAAATACTAAGGAATGCCAAATTACTATGTCCGCCCTGATGCCAGTTTTTGGAAACATAATTTTGCGAAAACTGAAGCATTGCATTTGCTTTTTTTATCCAGTAAAGCTGAGGAACTTTCTCGTATTCAATTTTTGTATCGCCAAGTACAATTTCGTCGCTGTGAACATCTATCCGGCCTATGCTGGTTCTTATTATCGGGCGAGACATAAACGTTTCTAAACTGGGTAGCTCGTCCAACATTTTTGTGTAAAGTTCGGCATGATTATTCACGAAATATCTTCTTGCATCCGTTCTGAGGTCAGAAACTAACTTCTCTGAAGTTGAGGTTTTAGGAGTTTTGAAATAAAAAATATCTTTCTTCTCCGGATATAAATATTTATTGATACTTATCTTTCTGTCCCAGACCTCATTGATATCTCTTCCTAAGTAAACCAGAGGCAGTAAGAGTGAGTTTGAAGCATAAAGCAACGAGTCTGAGCGACTGATTGGAATGTCCATCAACGAATCGATACGCTGGCTTAGCGTGAATGGGTCAGCAAAAACAATCGTATTCTCTCCCGCGGGTGATGCGGCGAAAATAGTGTAATTATAGGGAGGTGTTTTTATCGTGTCAACAACTGCAATTGAATCTGAAAAATATTTTTCAATCGGAGATTGTAGTTTTGAAATCGAATCGTTAAAATTTTGATTTTGTTCTACAGCCTGTAGTGTGTGATAATTCAAAATAAAAAACAACGCCACAGCTAATACTTTAAACAAATATCTCATCATCTTTTCCTTTTTTATTTTAACATGCAAAGTTACTAAGTTTTAGTGTTTAGAAAAGTCAAAAATTCTGAAAATCCGTTGGTAGGGTCTTTTGGCTGTCTATTCCGGCCAGTTCCTGAATACGTTCGGCAGTCCTCAGAATATTTCCGCGTCCATCCTTCATTTTTTTCAAAGCCTCGTTATAAGCACCAGATGCTTTGTCCAAATTTGTCTTAATCCGATCCATATCTTCGGCGAATGCAACAAATTTATCGTACATAGCTTTACTGAGTCGTGCAATTTCTTGTGCGTTTTTAGTCTGATTTTCTTGCTTCCAAATGGATGAAACGGTCTTCAGTGTAGCCAAAAGTGTTGTCGGACTTACAATTACAACTTTCCTCTCCCATGCATAAGCATACAGATCACTGTCGTTTTGGACGGCGACTGAAAATGATGCTTCGATGGGCAAAAACATCAGTACAAAATCAGGAGTATTTATATTTACAGCTTGTTGGTAATTTTTCTCATTCAGACTTTTCACGTGCAATCGAAGTGATTGGATATGTTTTCTAAGAAAATTTAGCTGATCCTCTTGATTTTCCGCAGAAATATACTGTTCGTAAGCCAATAAAGAAACTTTCGAATCGATTATAATGTGCTTGTCATCAGGTAGATGTACTATCACATCAGGACGTTGACGCTGCTCACTATAAGACTTGACTTCTTCCTGGGTCGTGTATTCTTGACCTTTCGTTAGTCCTGATCTCTCCAAAACTCGTTCCAAAATTACTTCACCCCAGTTTCCTTGCTTTTTTACATCACCTTTCAGAGCCTGTGTTAAGTTTTTTGCGTCATCGCTTACCTGTGTGTTTAGTTTTGTAAGAGTCTCTATTTCAGCCTTTAAGCTTATTTTGTCGCGCAGCTCTTTATCGTAAGCTTCTTCCACTCTTTTTTCAAAAGAGGAAATCTTTTCTTTTAGAGGATTTAAAATTTGGGTTATGTTTTTTTGATTCGATTCTGAAAAATCATCTGCACGCTCTTTTAGTATTTTAGAAGCGATATTCTCAAATTCAGTTGTCAATCTTTTTTGCATCTCTTCTATTTCAACTTTCTGATTTTGTAGTTTTTCTCGAAGATTTGCATTCGCTATTTCTAATCCGGCAAACTCTTTTCCTAAGTCTATGAAATTTCGATTTGTTTCTTCAAATTCCTGCTTAAGAATCTGATAATCTGTGATTTTATTTGTTAAATTTTCGTTTGTAATTGAATATTGTTTAACCGATTCATTTAGTTTATTTTGAATTAGTTGCAGTTCATCTGTATGTTCGTTTTTGATACGATTAATTTTTCCGGATTGGTAAAACCAGGCAACAATAAATCCTAACAACAAGACTAATAAAAGCAGTAATATAATGGTCAAATTGTCCATATTCAGTCGGTTGTAATATTATCGAAAAGTGTTGGGGAGTCTTGTTCAGTGCGTTGTATGATTTCTTTCATCAATGTCTCGCGAATCAATTTGGACTTGTTCTTTATCTTATATGTATCCAGATAACGATTCAAAGCCTTGTTTTCTAAGTCATTAAGGGTGAAAACATGCTTGTGTGTTCGAAGTGATACCCGATTTTGAGGGTTTTTAAATGTTTTTTTCTTTGGCATGGAATAGTATTGAATATGCAAAAATAACATTATAAGCTTAAACAATCGAAGAAATTGTATAAAAAAGCGTATTTTTGTTTTTTTAAGTAAAAATTAATCATAAAAAATGGCTGAGCACAATAAATTAGGAGAATTAGGCGAACAACGAGCGCAGGCGTATGTTCTTGATAAAGGCTACAAAATCAGACATGTGAATTGGACTTTTGGTAAATTAGAATTGGATATTATAGCTGAAAAAGATGGCTGGTTGGTTGTAATTGAAGTAAGAACCCGTTCTACAGATACTTTTGAGCATCCGGAAGAGACGATTACTTCGAAAAAAATAAGAAATATTGTTAATGCCACACATGAATATATTTTGGAATTTGACTGGCAAGGCGAAACACGATTCGATATTATTTCAGTAATTCCGCAAGGGCAAAGTTATCGAATTGAGCACATCGAAGATGCTTTTATGCCTCCTTTGAATTGAAAACTAAATTTTAACTTTAATACTTTAAATACTTTAGTTACTTTTGTATTTTAATAAAAACATACCGATTTAACCTCTATATTTATTGAATTTACAGAATAAAATGAACAAGTTAGAAAAAAACATAGCCGAGAGATTACTAAAAATTAAAGCAGTCAAACTTCAACCCAACAACCCTTTTACTTGGGCATCCGGTTGGAAATCACCAATATATTGCGATAACAGAAAAACTTTATCATATCCCGCTATTCGAACTTACATAAAAAACTCTCTGATACACACTATTTTAGAACAATATCCCGATGTGGAAGTTATTGCCGGAGTGGCTACGGGTGCGATTGCTCAGGGAGCGTTGATTGCAGATGAGTTGGGTTTACCGTTCATTTATGTTCGTTCAAGTCCGAAAGATCATGGACTTGAAAATCTGATTGAAGGTGACTTGAGGCCTAAACAAAAAGTAGTAGTTGTCGAAGATCTGATATCCACCGGAGGAAGTAGTTTGAAAGCAGTGGAGGCCATTAGGAAGGATGGTTCTGAAGTTTTGGGGATGGTAGCGATTTTTACTTATGGATTTCAGGCAGCAGAAGAGAAATTCACGAATGCAGGTGTTAAGCTCTCTGTATTAAGTAATTATGAAGCAGTATTAGCCGAAGCGTTAGCAAATAAAAATATCTCTAATGAGGAATTGGAGACATTGAAAGAGTGGCGAAAAAATCCATCAGAATGGAGAAAAGAATAGAATCATACTCTTGCAGTTTGGTCATGTGCATGCCTCATAAGCAACTGAAAGATACAGCAAAAAGCTACTTTTCGAATGGCAATGAGTAATAGAATTTCCTAATTCGCAACCTAATATTCAAATAAATGCAAACTTACGAAAGCGAAATAAAGGTAATATCGAAACCACAAGAGTTGGTTTTCAATATGCTGAGTGATTTATCAAATTTAGAAAAGGTCAAAACGCTAAACATTGAAGGTCGTGAAAAAGCCGAAGAATTCTTCAAAGAAGTAGAATTTGATTCTGATACTTTACACTTTACCGTACCGGCTGTAGGTCGTGTCGGTTTTCGCGTTATCGAGCGTGACCCTTTCAAAACCATTAAATTAGAGGCAATTAGCTCACCCGTTGCAGCAAATGGATGGATTCAATTGGTGAAAATCGATGATGAAACATGCAAGATGAAACTGACCATCAAAGCCGAACTGCCGATGATGATAAAAATGATGGTGGACAGTAAAATGAAAAAAGGTGTTGATAAAATTGCTGACGCGATAGTAATGGCTGTAAGTGCCGGTGAGCAGTAAGTTTTCTATTTCAAATATTTTAATTTCAAATTTCAACCATTAAATGAAACTTTGGGAAAAATCGACTCAGGTAAACGAAAAAATTGAGAAATTCACAGTCGGTCTCGATCGTGAGATGGATTTGTATTTGGCAAAATATGATGTACTTGGCTCAATTGCTCACGTGCAGATGCTTGAAAACGTAGGTTTAATGGAGCAAAATGAGAAAAGTATTTTGATCGAAGAGCTAAAGAATATTTATCAACAGATAGAAAGCGGAGCATTCAGAATCGAAGAAGGAGTCGAAGATGTCCATTCTCAAGTTGAGTTTTTACTCACCAAAAAACTTGGAGATATTGGTAAAAAAATTCACAGCGGACGCTCTCGAAATGATCAGGTTTTGCTTGATTTGAAGCTATTCACGCGTGCCGAAATTGAGAAAACCGCGCGAGCGGTCAATTCACTTTTCGAAGTGCTTCTGGAGCAAAGCGAAACTTACAAAGATATATTTCTTCCGGGTTACACTCATTTGCAGGTGGCGATGCCTTCGTCGTTTGGGCTTTGGTTTGGAGCGTATGCTGAGAGTCTTGCGGATGACTTGCAGCAACTTCTTTCTGCTTGGAAAATCACGAATCGTAATCCACTCGGATCAGCAGCAGGCTATGGGTCTTCATTTCCATTGAACAGACAAATGACAACTGACTTATTAGGTTTTGATTCAATGAATTACAACGTTGTCTATGCACAAATGGGACGAGGGAAAATGGAGCGAATGGTTTCTACTGCATTGGCAGGAATTGCCGCGACAATCTCGAAACTTGCATTCGATGCCTGCTTGTTTACTTCTCAGAATTTTGGATTTGTCAAATTGGCTGACGAATTTACAACAGGTTCGAGTATTATGCCTCATAAGAAAAACCCGGATGTGTTTGAGCTGACTCGCGCAAAATGCAATAAGATACAAGCTATTCCACACCAAATTTCTCTAATCACAAACAACCTTCCTTCCGGTTATTTTCGTGATTTACAGATTATTAAAGAGATATTTATTCCTGCTTTTGAAGATTTGCGTGATTGCTTGGAAATGACCGAAATGATGATGAGCCGGATAGAAGTGAACAAAAATATCTTAGACGACAAAAAGTACGACTATTTATTTAGCGTAGAAGAGGTAAATCGATTAGTGCTGGAAGGAGTGCCATTTCGCGATGCCTATAAAAGGGTAGGTGAGCGTATTGAAAAAGGTGAGTTCAAACCCGACAAAAATATTTCACATACTCACGAAGGCAGCATTGGAAATTTGATGAATAGTGAAATCAAAAAGTACAAGGATGAGATTTTAGCGGAATTCAAATTTTCGGTAGTTAACCAGGCTTTGGAAGAATTAGTAAAATAGCAACTATAGTTACAACGCCATTAATTTTTCACGCATAGAAGTTCCTAAATCGCCACTGCCAAAGTGAATACACTTATTTTCACATCTTCGCATTCTTCTGCTAATGCTTGAGCGCATGCTTCCAAAGTTGAACCGGTAGTGAGCACATCGTCAACGAGCAGTATGTGTTTTCCGTTGAATTTTTCCGGACTCCTCACGCCAAAGATTCCCCGAGTATTTTCATATCGTTCATATACCGACTTTCGGGTTTGGGTAGTACTTTCTGTTTTTCGATAAAGATTTCTCAAATCATATGGTTTAGACATGATTTCTGCCATTCCTTTTACCAATAAATCGCTCTGATTGTATCCTCGTTTTGCTTTTTTCTTGAAATGCAACGGCACAGGGACAATCAAATCTACTGACATAAATTCTTCGGAGTTCAGCAACTCTACAGCCGACATTTTTCCCATTTCTACACCAACTTCCTGATTTCCCCGATATTTCAATTCGTGAATTAATTTTTGAAAATCAGAACCTTTCTGAAAAAACAAAAACGAACTCGCCCGCTCAATTTTTACTTTACCCCAAAATCGTTTTTCTACTAAATTGTTTTTTTGCAAATGGTAATTTGTTTTTGGAAAATTATTTATACAGAGCAGGCAAACCTGTTTTTCGTGTTGAAGCAAATTCTCATCACAAACCAAACACAAATTTGGATACAATAAATCGATAAAATGATTGAAAATATCTTTGAGCTTCATGTTTTTTTCGTCAGAATTAAGTAAACTACATAATCATTACCAGCACTTTAGGCACAAATATGATTAATCCAACTACTGCTGAAATTATTGCTGAAATTAAAACTGCACCCGCGGCAATGTCTTTTGTCTTGCCCAAGAGCGGGTCTTTTTCGGCTGAGATTTTATCAGCCAACGTTTCCACAGCCGTGTTGAACATTTCTGAAGTTAATACGAGTCCAATGCTCAACACCACAGCAATCCATTCGTAAATTGAAATTTTAAATAAAATTCCAAATAAAACTACTAAAACTGTGATACTTATATGGATTTTCATATTCGGCTCAGACTCGAAGACTGACCGGATTCCTTTCCAAGCGTAACCAAAACTTTTTAGAAATCTATTCATCTTTCATTATTTTTTACAAATATAAAGAAAAAAACGTCTTGGGTGATAAATTTACTTTGTTGAACTGTTATTTTCGGATAAAAGGAAAGTAACTTCATTCAATTTAAGTATATTTGTAGCATAATTCAATTAAAAAACAAATCTAACATCAGAAAATCATGAACTTCAAACTAAGAACAACCAATATTCTGCTATTTTTCTTATTAGTTACAATTTTTACTCAGGCACAAGAAAAAAACCAGGATTGGGCTAATCTGAAGCGTTATCAAAAAGAGAATGAAGCCATTCTGAAACTTCCTTTCGATAAAAACAGGGTGGTTTTTATGGGAAATTCCATCACTCAGGGCTGGATAAAGGCAAATCCCGAATTTTTTTCAGCAAATCCTTACCTGTGTAGAGGAATAAGTGGGCAAACCACACCGCAAATGCTGATTCGTTTCCGCCAAGATGTGATTGCATTGAAACCGAAGGTTGTAGTTATTTTAGCCGGGACCAATGACATAGCGGGGAATACCGGTCCTTCGACGTTGGAAATGATTATGGACAATCTCGCTTCAATGGCCGAAATTGCCGTAGCAAACGGTATTCACCCCATTCTTTGCTCTGTTCTGCCGGCATACGATTATCCTTGGCGGAAAGGGCAAGAACCGCATGTTAAGATTCCGCAACTGAATGTGATGATTAAGGAATACGCGAAAAAGAAAAAAATTACTTATGTGGATTATTTTAGCGTGATGGCGGATGAGCGAAACGGACTAATCGCAGCATATACAAATGACGGTGTACATTGTACGCCTGAAGGGTACGCGGTAATGGAAAAAATGATTGTTCCGGAAATTAACAAGTTGCTGAAGAAAAAGGTGAAGTACAGGTGATTTTTATGAGGAGTTGTTTAGTAGAAGAAATTCTTAGAATAGAAATATGCTCAGTCTAACAAATTCTATGCCTGTTTCGTTTGCAGCCAAAGCACAACTTGAGACAAGTCCAATTAAAAAAGTCCGCTGCAAAATTTGCAGCCGACTTTTTACCAATTAACTTGATTACCAATCGTTAATCTATAAACTTCGCCCCAATAAACTCTCTGTTCAATCTTGCAATATGCGTGATAGAGATATTTTTTGGACATTCTGCTTCGCAGGCACCTGTATTGGTACAGTTCCCAAATCCAAGTTCGTCCATTTTCGATAGCATTTTTTTAGCCCGTTGAGAGGCTTCTATCTTTCCTTGCGGCAGAAGTGACAGTTGGCTCACTTTCGCAGCTACGAACAGCATAGCCGAGCCGTTTTTACAAGTTGCTACACATGCTCCGCAACCAATACAAGATGCGGCATCCATAGCTTCATCGGCATGCCATTTTGAAATTGGTATAGCATTTCCGTCAGGAATTCCTCCGGTATTAACGGAAATGTAACCACCGGCTTGGATTATTTTGTCGAACGCGCTTCGGTCAACCATCAGGTCTTTGATAATTGGGAAAGCGGCAGATCTCCAAGGTTCTACGGTAATGGTTTCGCCATCCTTAAAGGAACGCATGTGCAATTGGCACGTGGTAATTCCACTGTCAGGTCCATGTGGATGTCCGTTGATGTACATGCTGCAAGTTCCGCAGATTCCTTCACGGCAGTCGTGATCAAAAGCTATCGGATCTTTGTGCTCATTAATTAATTGATCATTCAGGATATCCATCATTTCCAGAAATGAACTGTCCGGAGATATCCCATTTAGTTTATATGTCTCAAAAGCACCTTTCGCTTTCGGACCGTCTTGACGCCAAACTTTTAGCGTGAGATTTAATAATTTTTCCATTATGTTAGCCCCCTAACTCCTTAAAGGGAGAATTTAGAAGTTTATAAATGATTTAATTTTGATTAATACCCACCTTGATTTCCCTTATCAGGGCATGGAGGGCATTGCTAATATTACGCTTTATAGTTTCTTTGCTGTCTTTCAACAAATTCATAATCAAGCGGTTCCTTAATCAGTTCCGGCTCGTTGCCTTCTCCGGTATATTTCCAGCAAGCGACATAGGAGAAATCCTCGTCGTTTCGAAGCGCTTCACCTTCGGGTGTTTGATATTCTTCGCGGAAATGACCACCGCAACTCTCTTCACGAAGAAGAGCATCGCGAGCCATTAATTCACCTATATCAATAAAGTCTGCTAAACGTAATGCTTTTTCAAGCTCCATATTCAGACTATCGGCTTTACCGGGCACATATACATTGGACCAAAATTCCTTGCGAATCGCTATAATTTTATCAAGAGCAGTTTTCAATCCTTCGGCAGTTCGACCCATACCAACGAAATCCCACATAATTAATCCAAGTTCTTTGTGAATACTATCCACTGAACGTTTGCCTTGAATGTTCATTATTTTTTGGATTTTATCGTTTACAGCTTTTTCTGCTTCTACAAATTCTTCTTTATCAACGCTCATTCTCGGTACACGAATTTGATCTGCTAAGTAATTCTGAATTGTATAAGGAAGAACGAAATATCCATCTGCCAATCCTTGCATCAGAGCTGAAGCTCCAAGTCGGTTTGCGCCGTGATCGGAGAAGTTAGCTTCACCGATACAGAACAGTCCGGGTATGTTTGTCATCAATTCATAATCTACCCACATTCCACCCATTGTATAGTGAATGGCCGGATAAATCATCATCGGAGTTTCATATGGGTTATCATCAACAATTTTTTCGTACATCTGGAATAAATTGCCGTAACGTGCTTCAACCACATCTTTTCCTAATCGGTTTATCGCATCGGAAAAGTCAAGATAAACTGCCAAACCTGTACTTCCTACACCAAATCCGGCATCACAGCGTTCTTTCGCGGCACGAGAAGCCACATCACGAGGCACTAAATTCCCGAAAGCAGGATAGCGACGTTCCAAATAGTAATCGCGATCTTCTTCCTTGATATCAGTCGGTTTCAGCTTTCTGGCGCGAATAGCTTCGGCATCTTCTTTTTTCTTTGGTACCCAAATGCGTCCGTCATTTCTCAAGCTTTCAGACATCAAAGTCAGTTTTGACTGGAATTTTCCATGTACCGGAATACATGTCGGGTGTATTTGAGCAAATGCCGGGTTAGCGAAGTAAGCTCCTTTTTTATACATTTGTAAGGCTGCCGAGCCATTGGAGCCCATTGCATTGGTTGACAGGAAAAATGCATTTCCGTAACCACCTGTTCCGACTACTACAGCGTGAGCAAAGAATCGCTCAACTTTACCGGTGACCAAATTGCGGGCAATAATTCCACGCGCTCTTCCTTCTACAATCACTACATCAAGCATATCGTAGCGGGTATAAAGTTTTACCGCACCTTTACCAACTTGACGGCTCAACGCGGAATATGCTCCGAGTAGCAGTTGCTGGCCTGTTTGACCACGTGCATAGAATGTACGTGATACCTGTGCTCCACCGAATGAACGGTTGTCAAGCAATCCGCCGTACTCACGCGCAAAAGGCACTCCTTGAGCTACACATTGGTCAATTATGCTGTTTGAAACTTCGGCGAGACGGTACACATTTGCTTCACGAGCACGGTAGTCGCCGCCTTTGATAGTATCATAGAATAAACGATATACGCTGTCACCATCGTTTGGATAGTTTTTCGCGGCATTGATACCACCTTGAGCAGCAATGGAGTGTGCGCGGCGCGGACTGTCTTGAATACAGAAATTCAATACATTGAAGCCCATCTCTGCCAATGAAGCTGCTGCAGAAGCACCTGCAAGTCCCGTCCCAACAACGATTACATCCAAACGACGTTTGTTTGCAGGATTGACTAATTTTTGCTGATTTTTATAGTTTGTCCATTTATCAGCTAATGGTCCTTCCGGAATTTTAGCATCTTTCGGAGTGATGGTTTTTCCTCCGTTTTTCACTTCTGAAGCTACTTGCTTAGCAGAAGATTTTACGGTTTCAGAAACTTTTGAATCAGTTCCTTTCACTTTGTCCGCTACTTTTGTCGCTTTGTCTTTTTCTGTGTTTTTTTTCACGTCTTCTACTACTTCCTGAACATCTTCTACCAAATCTTCGGCTTTGTCTTTGATAACATCTGTTTTTTTACTAACAGTGTCTTTAGCCTTGTCGAATATATTTTCTTTCTTTGCCATAATTCTTAATTTTAAAAGTTAAACACGGACATTACAGCACCCGGAAACCTAATAAAAAGTAAACCGGAATAGCTATAAACAGTAGAATAATGATGGTAGAATATACATTGGAAATACATTTTACACGATTTATCCAGGTTTTGTTGTTCACTCCGATAGAGTGTAGTGAACTCCAAACGCCATGTGTCAAGTGGAACCAAAGCGCTACCAACCAAACAATGTATATGATACTGAATATCGGATTGCTGAATGAGGCATTGATAAAGTATGCGCCATCTTGCGGATTTTGAAATCCTGCAGCTTCCCAGCCGTGTCCATACTGTAATTCAACTAATTGCATCTTAGCCCAGAAGTGGAATAAGTGAAGGACTAAAAAGCCAAATACAATTATCCCAAGTACCAGCATATTTTTGGATGACCAACTCACACCTTCTTGGCGTTTTGTCACAGCATAGCGGTCTTTCCCGCGAGCTTTCAGATTTAGCCAAGACAGGTATAAGGCGTACAAAATATGCAATACGAAACCTAATGCAAGTACTCCTGTGCCAATGACGGCATACCAATTGGCTCCCAATGCACTTGCCACCGAGTTGTACGCTTCTGCGCTGAACAGCACAATCACGTTCATCACACTGTGGAAAGTGAGGAACAGAACGAGAAAAATTCCGGTAACACTCATTATTACCTTTCTCCCTACAGAAGAATGAATTAACCACATAATTTTTTTAGTTTTTAGTTTTGAAATATAGTTTGTATTTAATTGATTTTTGAGTTGAGGAGTAAATCGGCAAACGAGTTGACGACTAAACGCGTTGACAAGTAACTCCTTACTTTTTATTTCGTGCTTTTCGCTTCTCTCATTTCCCGAAAATTAAAGCACAAAGGTACTCATTTTCACTTGAAAAGACAAGTAAATAACGATAATTTGCAGAATTTAATCGATGGTGGAAAAATGAAAAACTTCACTAACGGAATTATTCCCGAAAGTGAAGTTTACGAAATGTTTTGAGTAGTAGATTTGAGAGGGTTTCAACTACTTCGAGGGTTTTCAACCACTCTAAGAGTTGAAAAGTCAATTTTCCACGAGGGTTTTCAACTACTGCTTCGAAGGTTTTCAACCACTCTAAGAGTTGAAAAGTCAACTTTCCAATTAGTCGCTGACCTTTGGTGTAGTTGTAAAGGCGAATTAAAAATTAGAATTCAGCAGCCTGTCTCTTGGCAAGTCCCAACAGGGAAAGGGGGCTTTTTATAGTAAAAGGGCTGAGACTTCTATTGAATTCTTCATTCGCGTAAGTTTTTGAATTCATTAAAAAGTATAATGTCGTCCCCCTCTCAAAGCCGTTTCGAGTAAAGCAGACCCTAAATACTTAACTTAATGCCTAAATTAAAATTAACACCCGGTTGCCTTATTCCGCCAAATTCCACGTATTCTTGATTCAAAATATTGTTGATTTCTCCGAAAAGCATCAGATTTTCCTCTTTCCAGATTAATTTTGAATTAAGCATCCAATAAGGGTCATAATCGGTCAATGCTCCGGACACAAAATCGGTAAAATTCCCACTTCTGTCGAATGCGCCCAATTGCCAATTCGCGGATAATTTTGACCAGACAGAGTGTTTTACATTGAGTGTAAATTTGTGTTTAAGATAATCCAAAGCATATTTTGAATCCAGTCCGGCAGCATCTTTATCTAAATGCAGAAAAGAATAACTTGTCCCGATTGATTTAATAAAAATATCGGCGAATCGGTATTCGTAGCTAACGTCAAATCCGAGTGCGTTTACTTTTGTCAAGTTTCTGCTTTCTGATTTTTCCGCGCCTTCCGGCCGTACCCAGTCGATAATGTTATTCCCCAACCTATAATAACCAACCGCAGTAAATGTCCAGTATATTGGATTTATTTTACTTCCAATTTCGAAAGTCATCGATTTTTCAGGTTGGAGATTCAGATTGCTTATATGGGTTGCACTTTGGTAATACAAGTCGGTGAAGGTAGGTAAGCGGACGGCAGAATTGGCGGCTGTATAGATGCGTGCTACATCAGAAAACCGATAAGCGATATCGGCGCCACCATTGAAATGTGTACCGAATTTTGTGCTGTGAGTTGCCGCTGCTCCTAATGAAAAGTACCAGTTGTTCAGATTCAGACTGTGATCAGCAAAGGCCGTCGAGATAAATCGATTTGTTTCTTTAGTAAATAATTTGTTGGCGTGAAATGGAATTGCTTTTGTTTTTTCAATGTTTTCTCCTAAAACCGTACTGAAAATATGCTCGTTGCGAATATCGGCGCCTATTGAAGTTTTTCCCATTTTCCATAGATTTGAAACTACAATTTTGCTTCCCGTTACGTCTGTCTGATGGTAGTTGTGGTCGGTGTACCAGGGGAAACTTTCTGCTCCTTCATAGTTTCTGAACAATTCAAATCGATCATGGTGCTGCCGCCAATAAGCCTGCGCGTTGAAACTCCATTTGTCGAAAGTATAGTCCCAAGAAAGTGCAGAAAAAAGTGTTTTAGTATGTTCAAATTGGTTTGGATAGGTCAGAGAATAAAAGCTGTTCGCGCCAAAAGATTTTTGCTGATAGGAGAGTTGCAAGTTGAAATTTCCCGCGTTTGCTGTTTTTATTCCTGATTGTACAAATGCATTTGTGATTTTAAAATCTGTGTTATCAATGTATCCATCGCTTTTTCTGTGTGAGACAGAGCCAAAAATATTGTATTTTTCGGTAGAATAATTTCCCGAAGTAACATTGGATAAATAGCCGAAACTGCCAGCTGAAATCTGGTTTGAAATTCGGTTTTTACCGTTATCGTTTGTAATGATATTTATAGCTCCGCTGAATGCGTTTGGTCCGAGAACACGTGCCGCGGAGCCTTGTAGGATTTCAATCCGGCTCACATCCGAAATGTCAATCGGAATATCAAGATTAAAGTGACCGGTCTGCGGGTCGGTAATATTTATTCCGTTTAAGAGCACAAGAATCTGGTCAAACGACCCTCCGCGAATGCTCACATCTGACTGCACACCGTAAATTCCGCGTTGACGAACATCGATGCCGGCTACAAATTCGAGTAGGTCATCAATGCTGCGAACGGCGGCTTGTTCTATTTCCAACTTTTCTACTACAGTGACTATGCGTCCCAAACCGGAATACATTTTTGTGCGATCTGCGCTCACTTCAAGCTCGTTAAGTTCAACATTCTCAACTTTTGATTGTGAAAAAACACCTGAAAAAAGGCAAATAAAAAGAGATAAAATGCAAATTTTTTGTTTCATTTTTTAAAAATAAAAAAGTTGGAAAAGAGAACGCGCTCTAATCCAACTTTGAGTTAATAAATAATATTGTAGTTTACAGCCGACAGGAATGTCAGTTGCTTTAGTTAATGCAAAATTTTGAGAAAATAAATCGTATTCAAGCTGCTCTTTGTGAGGCTCTTCGTCATAGTAAAAAAGGTCCGAATTGTCAAAAGTGAAAAAGCTTGAAAAAATGGAAGTTCGTTTGTTTTTCAGTAAAGCTTTGTCGCTGATGCTTGACCCAATCCGCCCAATGGAAATGACCTTGTTCAGCCCGGCAAAAACAGCATATCCTTTCCTGCTCCAGCGACGAAATCGGATGGTCTTTATTGAAAGCTTGTAATGATTGGAATTCATATAGTCTCACTGAAATTCTCCCGGAAGGAAGACTGTTAAAGCAATGTGATTTGGTGTTATTTCGTTAGTGAAGAGGTGTGTGTTTGCTTTAAATTAATACTTGTACGGATTTTCTTTATAATCAGCGAAATTATAGAAATTCACTTTTATTTTCCAAACGTCGGTAAGCGGACCGAGAGAAGATCTTCCTCCAATTATGAACAAGCTGTTGTCCTTAACATGATGAATCAAAGAGGCATTCGTACGGGGAATAAAATCTTCCGGAATTCTGTTGATCGTTGTATCCGGCAAAATCCAGTTCATGCCTTCATTGATTGATTGACGGATTTGTGTGGTGTCTATCGGGAGCGTGCTTGTGCTGCCTCCAAAAAGCAAAAGTTTGCTTCCGTAATGCGCGACAGATACATCGGAAGTAGGAAGTAAATTGCTGTTTGATTTGTACAGGTTTAGCCAATTTAAGGAAAGCGATTGTGTAATGTCTTCGGCAGTCCAGATGCTGTTTAGTTTCTTCCCGCTTGGTGAAATTCCGCCTACTACGATAACTTTTTTGCTGCCAAAATGCGGCTCAAAAGCTGTAGTTGCAAAGTCAGATACCGGGAATGAGTCATCGAATGTCCTCTCATCAGAAAATATCCAGTTTATTCCATCATCGGAGTTCGCGATTTTTACAATGTTGGAAGTTTTACTTTTTGCAACAGCCCAAAGCTTATCCTTGAATGAAAACAGCAATGTCATGTAATCATAATCGAAATCGCCGGATATCAGGCTGTTTGTCCATGTCTCGCCATTGTCTGACAGATACACGGTATTTCCATTGTAAAGCAAGAACAATGTGTTGTTGTAAGTTAGAATGTTTTGAAGATTCGCGTCGGTAGGTAATCCGTTCACTGGTTTATTCTCCCAGTTTTTAGCATCGGCGGAAGTGAAAAGTGAAACCGTAGCGCCATCGCTAAGATAGTATAGGAAGTTGTCGTTTAGCAGCACTGCTTTTTGATTATCTGTTTTGATAGCTGATGCGAGTGGTGTAAGCCGGTCCCATACGTGAAGGTATGTTTGTACTTTATGCACCCGAACTTCAATAGTATAAACTTTGAAAGTTTTATCGTCTGTAGCGAGGTTTTTGATTTTAATCGGTTTGGTAAGGTCGTATGCTTTACTCGTAACTACATCGTTGAATATGTTTGATTCCGGTACAGTGTCATTTATGATATATCCCAGCGAACTTGCAAATCTGAATCCCAGGAAAAGGCTGTCCACTTTCGTTCCGTAGGGTAAAGAATCTACATTGTAAATTGAATCTTTAACATTGTCTATGGTGAAAAATGCCTTGGAAGCATTTGGAGAATAAGTACTTGCCTTAATGTATGCATGTAGTATTGAAGCATTGTCAGATGGGTCAGCGATTCTTGGGTCAGTGCCAACCTTACAGCCGATTAGTAATAATGCTAATAGTAGGGTGGAAAATATATTTTTAAGTAGGCTAAACTTCATTTTTTTACTGAAAATAATTAAGGAAATTTCAAATTGAATGCAAAGTTAAAAAACTATTTGTACTCTATCTAATTTATGCTGAAATGTTTTTGTTTTTTTAGAAATAATTTCTCTCAATTCGTATCAAAACAAAAAGAGAAACTCATTTCTGAATTTCTCTTTTCTATTTTTTGTCTATTGAAAGGATTAGAATCTTCTTTCTCTGATGCGTGCTTTTTTACCTGTTCTTTCACGTAGGTAATATAATTTTGCGCGGCGTACTTTTCCTCTTTTCTATTGCTTTTTATTTTTAGAAAATGCAAATAATATTCCAACAAAAGTTCCTATTATGACTGATTGCACTAATTCTTTAATAAAACTATCTCTGTTAATTTTAAGGATAGAATCAATTAACCATTCACCCAGAAATAGACCTATAATGAAAATTATAGAATATAAAAGTGCTGTTTTTACTTTATTTCTCATAGTATTTATACTAAATTACCATATGCCTATATGTTCAGCTAAAGCAACAATTTCTCTACCTGCGGAAGCATAGCATGCACCAGAAACTGCTGCACTAAGAGCTGCGCCAACCTCTCCTTCGATAGCTCTTCCAACTAAATCAGATTTACCCATCGATTTTAAAGTACTACCAAACCATCCCCAGCCCGAATTTGCTTTCATTTTAGTTGATGCATAATTATGCAGTGCAAAAATATTTTATAATTACTATGCATTAAAGAAAAATAAGGATATTTGGCAAAAAAAAAGGAAAATTCACAATTGAATTTCCCTTTCTAATTCTTTTTTTAAGAAAAAAACTACATTCTTCTTTCTCTAATTCTTGCTTTTTTACCTGTTCTTTCACGTAGGTAATATAATTTTGCGCGGCGTACTTTACCTCTTTTGTTTACAGTGATTGTTTCCACAAACGGTGAATCCATCGGGAAAATACGTTCAACACCAATATTCCCTGACATTTTACGTACTGTAAAGCGTTTTTTGTTCAAATGACCAACGATTTTGATTACATCGCCTCTAAATTCCTGGATACGCTCTTTGTTACCCTCTTTGATTCGGTAGCCTACAGTCACTGTATCACCGGCTTTGAAAAGCGGGAAGTTTTTCTCCTGGTCAAATGCTTGTTCTGCAACTTTTATTAAGTCCATTGTTTAATTTTATTAAAGTTGATACTATACGTAATATTCACAGGCTTATAAATTTACTTAAAAATAATGCTGTCAGAGATTACGCTGAATTTTGGTCTGCAAAAGTACAGCTTTTATTTTAAATGAGCAAGTGAATTGCGCCGTTTTTTTGATCTATTTCCTTTCTGGACTTAAAATTATCACAATACTGCTCTTTTAGGAAAAAAAACACATTGCCAATCTCAGACCTGATGGATTTAGTCAAAACTATGGAGTCAAACTATATTCGGGCTGATTTTCGCTTTTTTTCTAAGTGTTGTCGCAAGTCAATAACTTAACTTTCGCAAGCTTAACCTGATAGTCTCAAAAGGCTTGCTAACGAGTGACCTCGTCCGGCGAGCCAAAAAATCAGAGAGAACGGCGTTAAGAATCGTCCTTGTTTGAGCCTGTAAATAGATTTCAAAAACCGATACACTTGGGGCGAGTTTGGACGATTTAGCCGTTCGAACGCCAATTTTTTGAGTGAGGCGGGCGGAGTCTTGACTTTTTTTGCTTCGTTTTTTGTGTTAAGTGGTACATCCCGATTCTTTATCGGGAA
>JAAYIT010000370.1 GCA_012523295.1 Porphyromonadaceae bacterium
GACTAATAAAACGGTCCGGTTCTCTAAGCAAGCTTTTCCAAACTTCGGTGGCAGTTGAACCTGTTTGCCTTAATCCAGGTGAAGTCACACGGCGAAAATCATAGTTATTTTCCGGAGCTATATGCAATAAGCAAACATTATCCGCATTTAATTCACCTGCTTTTTCCATTTCGTGGGCTAAGGATTGTTGCCTGAAGAACTGATAAAAAGGTTCAAAAAATATATCGGAGTAACTTGGTAACGCGTCTTTATTTATGACACAGTCCTCTTTTTCAAAGAGATGGCGGTAAATCAAAGAGCGATCTGTGCCGGATTTTGCGATTTGTAATGAAGCCGAAGAATAACTTTCAGTATATTTCCATTCGATTAGCACGATTTGCATTGAGCCATCCACCCGCTGATAGGCAACGATTGCATCTGTGCTGGTGAAGTTCGCTCCACGACTTCGCTCACCATTTTTCCCCATTCTTTCCCCTAAGTAATTTTGAGCTCCAATCCATTCAAAAGAAACGAATCTATCGTCTTCTACCGGAAGCATTCTCTCAATATCGGGAAAGAAGGGCTTAAGCAAGGCTTTCAAAGCCTCTGCCTGGTCGCTAAATGGAAAAAGGAAGTTTGCACAACAAGTCATCGAATCGCAAAGATGATTACTTGGCTTGTCGTTAATCCCCTGATGCCACATGATTCCGTGTTTTTTATAAAAAGAGATTGCGTCATTTCTAATTGGAGGATAGAGTGTTTCAAGAGACAGCTCTTGTGGCAGACAAAATGGACGCTCTGCACCTCGAAACTCCCCGTCAAGACGTGCCGCTTCGGATAATGAAGATGATGTCTTTTTAAACGCTACTTGCCTTATTTTTTCCGATTCCAGAAATTTTCCCATCATTCCTCCTCAACGAATCTTTATTTTATCTTCATTTTACACTTAATCTAAGGCGGATAGCATCGAATGATTTCAATTTGTGAGCTATTTGAAATATGCTATTCCTTGTACGGACAGGGCTCGACTCTGTCCGCCAATGTTTTAATCAGGTGAGCTTTCTCGGACGGAGATGAACCCCGTCCGTACGGAGTTCTATTCTGAAGCGAAGATTTTCAAATCTTCAGTAACATTATCAGTTGACTTGTTACGTTTGGGATGTTTCAAATTTACACCTGTTCTGGAGTGGCAATTCCAATTGGTACCCATAAAGTTAACCAATTTCAGTGTTTTCAGATAAACTCAACTGTGAGGTGAGAATCGTGAAAAATGTACTTGTGCTCTACAATTCTAAGACAGGGTTTTCGAAACAATATGCTCAGTGGATTGCTGAGGATTTAGAATGTGACCTGCTGAATTTCCGCGATTTTGATAAGGCGAGCCTGGAAAATTACAAACTGATTGTTTATGGCGCTGGTTTGTTTGGTGGTCAGATTCGCGGAATTGGAAAGGTCAAGCGCATCATGAAAGAGTTTCCCAAAAAAACCTGGCTGGTCTTTGCCACGGGAGCCACTCCCGACAAAGAGGCTTATCAGGAATTAA
>JAAYIT010000371.1 GCA_012523295.1 Porphyromonadaceae bacterium
ACTTCTAAATGAAATCTTAATGTTTTATTTTTGTCACACGAAATCCAGTAGAACCTATTTTATTTTTTAACACTAAGGACGTATGGAACACGCCAATCATCTTCATTTTCACAGGGCGAAGATTCAACTATCATGGCTGTTTCATATTAATTTTTCGTAAATTTAGTTTCCAAGGAATTTCGTTATAAACAAATAATTGATGAAATTACTACGGGTTATACGCAATTTAACCAAGTAAAACATTTAGGAACAAAAACACGAATCAAGCAAGCTTATAAAGTTCTCTTTTAAGGAGTTGCAGTATCCTTTTTTCTTGTAATTCTTGCCAAATAGAACGGTCCGATATTGTTATTTGGCCTTGCCTCTTTTAGCACAAAGGTAACTCGATTTTTCCCTTTTGTAATCTCAAAAGGGATGTTATAATCAATATCGTAGAATTTATTTTCCTTGTATTTATTAATGTCTTCTGTTGCAATGATTACATTGTCAACCAGAATATTAAAGGCAGAATTTCGATTATCTTTTCCCCAGTAGGTCATAGTCAGGATGTTTTCTTTTTCAGGGTCAACTTCCATTTCAAAGGAGAGAAATCCACCCGGCGCGGCAGAACGCCATTTACGAAGGTTGCTTTCACCGGTATTCATTCTATCTCCATGCAGCTTGTGGTCACGCTCCGGTTGCATTTCGCCGGGACGGAAAAGCGATACTGTCCGTGATTCAATATCCTGCTGTTTCAGACGTTCTTCTTCGTAGATCTTTTGCTGAACAATCCACTGATCAGGCGTAAAAAAATCCCAGTAAACTGTGTAATGTTCATTGACAAACTCATTGAAAGGACGTAGCATTACAGAGCGAGGAGACGTATTGTTTACGGAATTAAAGTGAAGATTATCTCCTCTTTTCAGCCACCGGTTAGCATCTGTTTCTGCAGTAACAAAAACCGGGATATTCTTTGAAGGATCCAGCATATCTTTCCCGAAATCTCCCGCCAAAAGTGTTGGACCGAAAAACACGGCACGTCTATCAGGGTTATCCGGCATAGCTTCGTAATGCAAATCACTCGGCATATATATTGAAATTTTGTCACCGTTCTTCCATTTTCGTTTTAACAAGACATATCCGTACTCATCTAATAAAAGTTTTTGAGTTTTTCCATTAATAGATATTTTCACATGCTTCGCCCAGTACGGTTTTCGGATTCGAATCGAGAAATTTCCTGGCTTTTTCCCCTTAATTGTCAATTCAGACCTATCATTTTTCGGGATTTGGGTATTTTGAGAAATTTTTATCCCTTTTTCTTTCCAATTTAGCTCTGAAGGAATAAATAAATTGACAAACAAGCTGCCATCAGCGCCTTTGTAATAGATATTTTCACTGTATTTCACATGGTTTTCCATGCCTGTTCCCATGCAGCAGGTAAACGAGTGCCTGTAATCACCAAATTGTTTTTTACCGCCCATTCGAAGTGAGACGTAATAGGTTGTCATGCCCGTTTCAGGATTTTGAGAAGCTAAAATATGATTATAAAGTGCTTTTTCATAAAAATCCATGTATCGAGCAGACGGACTTAAGCCAAATAAATGTTGTGTCAGCTTCAACATGTTGTATGTATTGCAAGTTTCCGTGGTGTTATCAGCTAATTTGTCATTCAATTTTCGGGGTTCGTGAAAATATTCGTAATAGCTGTGTCCGCCTATGGCATAAGTATGATTTTTCACTACCGTTTCCCAAAAGAATTTTCCAATCTCCAGATCGTTTTTATCGTTCGTAATTTCATACCTGCGAA
Source organism: Porphyromonadaceae bacterium (assembly GCA_012523295.1). Lineage (GTDB taxonomy): Bacteria > Bacteroidota > Bacteroidia > Bacteroidales > Paludibacteraceae > UPXZ01. The sequence continues at coordinate 1,787 of JAAYIT010000371.1, forward strand.
TGCTTCCAATGGCTTTTGGAATAATCGTATTAGCGTGAAACCCTCTTAGTTTGTCTTCGTGATTAGCCAGCGGATCCAAAACGGGATTATCGTAAAAGCGATACGAAAGAGCTAAGTATTTTTTATTTCCTGTAATGGCATACGTATTGGCCAGCACTTCAGCCATTCCACCGTATTCACAACGGAGCATATTTTGCATTTGACTTTCATCCAAATGGCTCAAGAGCATATCCGCCCAGTCGCAGAATTTTGTTTCAATCGCAAGCGCATCTTTATTTCCGGTCTGAATATAAGCATCGAGCAATCCGGCCATGATTTTGTGAATGGTGTACCAAGGCGCCCAATAGCCGTTCAGGCTGAAATTACCGGTTTCAATTTTTCCATTTACAATTTCAACCCATAGTTTGTCTTCATCGGGAATAGCTCCCAAATAGCCTGTTTTTCTCGCAATTTGAATTTCTTTCAATTCTGAAACAACATAGTTAATCCGCTTCAATGCTTCTCGGTTTTGCGTAGAACCATACAATATGGATAATGCAGAAAGATAATGCCCCAGCGAATGTCCGGCAAGTCCTCCGCTTTCCCAGCCACCGTATTTTTCAGCTTTGGGTTCAAGTCCTGCATGAGCGCGAAAACTTGATAGCAATCTATCCGGTTCCAAATTCAACAAGAAACGCTCATCGACATCTTGCGCAGTTTTGAATTTACTCTCAAAAAGTGTCACATCGCCGATTGGAAATGGATATGCTTTCGCGGCAGCTGCCAATTTCACATTGAGAAAATCGGACTGTTCCATGGGAACAAGATTCTGAGCGAATGATAAGTCTGTGAAAAAAACTAAGATTAGAATTGCTATTCGTATTTTATTAATCTTCCTCATGATTTCTATTACATTTTTATGTTCAAAATATTTTTCTTCCCTTTTTTGGCTTTTACTTCGTAATATCCCCTGGAGTCTTTTGTAAGATTGGCCGGGAGTACCGCATTTTTATCATTTAGCGCAGATATTTCCACAAATGCATCACCAATAAATTCCACATTCACTTCGCCGGTTTTCGGATTATAATCTACTTCCTTAATCTGTCCTGAAACCGTTGTGATGGCAAGGGATTCCGGGGAAAGGAACACCCTGTTTTTCCCTGCGGTTGTAATTTCTGTTCGGATTCGATCATTGTCCTGCTTCAAGTTCCCACTAAACGCTAACCATCCAAATTCGGGATGTTTTACAATGTAAGTTGAGGAATTGACCGTATATCCGTAAAATCCGGAACCATAATCACCGACATAACCGTCTATCGCCAAAGTAGAAGGGTATGAGTGGAACGCAGCGGGACCGAATCCGTCTTGAGTTACGTTAGCCAATGCACCCATAGCTCCGGCATGTCCGACTCGTAAAAGATAAAAATCCAACGGATTCTCTTTGTAAGCCGCTAATACCGGAATAGAATTCAGAGCAGAGCCATAATGATGGAGTTGACGCTCGATTCTTGCCATCTTTCCACCGTATACAAAATCCCAATACCTTCTTGCACTACCGTTGTATCCCCAATGTGGCAAAGTTGGCATGTAGGCAAGAACTGCATTGAGCGTTACGTCCGCTTTATCTGCATAACCAAAATAAGAAGTCCACATATACACTTCCTCTTGCCCGGTAGAATCCCACGGCATTTCACTTCCAAACGGATAATCCAACGATCGCCAATGATCTGCTCTTTTTTTCATTGTTTGTTCCAACTCTTCAGCCATTTCAGTCATTCCCTCTCGCTTCAGATCATATAAAATATAAAGGAAAACCGATCCTTCCATCTGACCAAACTGAGCATAATAGGGAGCAAATTTCATCATCGCCATCGATGTATGATAGGCGTTTTCCAAACTTGTTTTCCAATCAATTCCTTTGATGTTTTTATTTCTTCCTAAGTGGTACATTACCCAATGCGCAGCTGCTACGTGCGGATAATTGTAAGAACGCCCGAGACTTTCCGCCTCTTTTTTAGGCCAGGCTTCCCAACCGCGAAACTGAATATCAGGACTATATGTCCCTTTCGGCATTAGGTCAGGCTCATAGTAGAACAAGCTTTTTCGAACCCCGTATTTTGTCGAATCTTTGCTGTGCTGAATTTTCCCCCACATCGTTTCATTGACAAATCTTTTTATTTTATCAATTTCTTTCTTATCAGGAATCAGGAGTTGCTTCATCACTGCGCTCAACCAACTTCCTGCTCCGGCTTCATCGCTGAGACCAACGTACCAGGCACGGCGCTCCTGAAGTAGTTTTTTCTTTACATCGTAATCGTAGTTAATTATTGAAGGCGCCCGCCCGAACGGATCATTTTTATCATCAAACCATTGCTCGGTAGTGAGGAAGTGGCCTAAGTCCGCCACAACTTCAGCTTGAGACTTAATCACTTTATAACTAATGGTTTGCAAAGTCCCGTCCTCATAAACAATTGAAACGCGAGCCCTACCCCACACATTTCCTTTCACTTCATATTCCGACCATTTATTGGGTGTCTCACCGTTTTTTGTAATAGTCAAAACATTTTCAGGATAAACAGAAATATTAGTAATCTTTTTTGGGTATTTGATAAAAAGTTTGGAGGATTCGTTCATTGGCAGAATATAGCCCGGCAATCCAACCGCAACCGGTCTTTTTAGCCTGATCAGTTCATCCTCAATTTCTCTGATAGACGGCGCAATGACAAATTTCAGAGCAAAATCCTTCGATTCTCTTGGTTTTAAGCTTGTCGAAGTAGGCTCATTCCATGGCTCCACACCTTTCCATTCAGTTTCTGCCAACGCTTTGCTGTGGATAAGCCATTCGTGAAATCCTTCAAAAACAACACTTCTGGGAGTCGGGTCATCATTGAGCGGATTATAAGCTTCGAAGGATGCATTTTTATGAGGCAATACCAACAAACTACCACCTTTCCCATGCAGGCGATTTACTTGTAGATATCCTGCTTCCGCGCCAATGTATGGATCGAAAAACACGTTTTCAGCGTGTGCTTGGCTTAAATTTTTTCCTTCTAAAATATTGTTGAAAATAAGCGGAATTCCCAACGCACCAATCTCTACTTCATCGGAAGTTGTATTTGTAATTTCAAAACGGAGCACCAAATCACCGTTATCTGTTTCCCAAAATCGCTTTATTTGCACGGGAATGTCGGCAGGAAGGGTCGCAGAAAGATCCGCAGCCGCTAAAATATTTCCACCGACTGTGACTTTTTCAACCGGTTTTCTTGCTGTTATCGTGGAGTATCTCTTCCAGTTTTCTCCCGACTTCCTCAACGTAATATTCAAATCACCCAAATGATACAATCCGTCTTTGTCGCGTTTATCAATTCTATCTCCCGGCACGTAGTCAAATGAAGTATCGGCGTGTGGAGCTAATCTTTCAACGGTCTGCGAGGCATTCACCAATGTCAGTGAAAATGATTTAGTAACGTATTTCTTTGAACCTTGCTCCATGTAAAGCGTTGAAGGTCTTTGTGCTATACGCTCCCAAGGGGATTGAGCAGATATTGAAAAGAATGTAATGAACAGAACAAGTAATGTAATTTTTGAATGTTTCATGATATCGTAAGTTAATTTGTTATTCCTTTTGGTTTTGTTTTATTTAGTAATTTGACAACTTCAGACTGTGTCATGGATGTACCATACAATCTTACATTTGCAATATACCCACTGAAAAATTCGGTTCTTTCACCTGAAGCTCCAACAAGTATATTCCCGCGCTCTACAAAAAGCGAAATAGGCGTTTGCGTGTCTAATTTTCCATTCACGTAAACATTTTCTAAAGCGCCATCAAATGTAACGACAATATGATTCCATTTGCCTTTTTCAGGGACATTCTTATATCGCAAATCAACCGCACCATCACCATGAGCCATCGCTCCATAATGATTGGTTCCATACATCAATGCCGCGTATGAAGATTGCAACATGTTTTCGCGAGTGTTCCAGGCAAGCAGACACTCACCATCGCCTATTTCAGGGTTCAAGACCCAAACTGAAACAGTAAACGGAGCATTCCAGTTAAGACTTGCAGGTGAGTTCTCAGATAATTGGAGCCAACTTTCTCCATTGAAATAAATAGATTTAACCCCATTAATTCTTTTAACTTCCGGTACTCCATTTGAATTAAAAACACCCCCTAATTTTCCTCTGTTTTTTATTGGATTCTGAATTATCCCCTCTTTTATTTTTTGAGCATCAAGGTTGACAATTAAACTTTCATCAATCACTGCTCCGGGTAAATTCGGAGACTCATTGTTCTCTGAAATTGGAATTTCAAAATGCTCGTTATATACTTTTATATTCCAAATAGCGGGAATCATTCCGGTTTTTTCAGTACCGGTAATCGTCAATCTAATATATCTTGCATTAACTGTTTTATCATCAATCAGCGGACTTCCACAACGTCTATTTGTTGTTCTATCAGCATATAATTGCCAACGTTTCCCACTCTTCGAAGTTTCTATTTTATACTGATAGTAATAGGTAGGATACTCAAATTCGGTACAAATTCGATTAAAATTTTTCGTCACTCCCAAATCTATCGTAATGTATTGAGGTAGTTTTGCTGAGGCAGCTTTCCAAAGCGTCCCATTATTATTATCCACTGCGTTTTCAGGTTTGTAAAGATAATCATAACCCTTCTTACTGTAACGAGTTCCTTTTGATATCAAATGATACGATGAACTTGCTTGGATTTTAGCATTTAGTGCCAAGTTCTCGATTTTGTTTTTTACTTTATTTGAAAAATCCACTCCTTTATGAGTCGGCGTAATTTTTTCTATGCTGTGCCCGTTGAAGTTTATTTTATCAATACATGTCTGACGGAATTCGCCTCCCGTACTGTGTGGGTTGTCATGTCTGTGATAAACGATATAACAATCTTGTTCATCTTGCAGAATGGAATGGTGACCCGGACCATCAATTGTGCTGTCATTATTCGTAACCAGAATAGGATTATTTTTACCATAAACGAAAGGTCCTTCGGGACTATCGCTTACCGAATAATGTACCGCGTAAGAGCTTAATCTACAATCACCGGCAGAATACATTAGAAAATATTTCCCATTCATTTTGATAGGGTATGCAGCTTCAAAAGCATGTGGAATTTGTGAAATGGGAATAAAACCGGACTTGATAATTGTACACATATCGTTTGGATCGATTTTCACCCATCCCATGCCACCAAATGAAGTACACCAAGTTCCAAAATAGGCATAAAGCGAACCGTCATCGTCATAAAAAAACTGCGCATCAAGTGCAGGTAAATTTTCTTTTGAAGTCCCGACAGGAATTACAGGTTTCCCTCCACTAATTGGAACAAAAGGCCCGAGAGGTGAGTCAGAGACATAACCGTAAATGTTGCACCCAAACTGACAATTGCCCATGTAATAGTAAAACCTCCCGTCTTTCCCTTTAACTACATCAGGTGCCCAGCAATTTGTAAGACCGACAGGCAATTGAAGAGTTAATTTTCGGTTGTACCAATTCTTCAAATCCTTGCTCACCCAAACCGTGGGTTCTCCTGAAGCTAATTTCACTCCATCGGTAGTTGAATAAATGTAGTATGTATCACCAAATTTCTTAATTGTCGGATCGGCAAAATATCCGGGTAAAACAGGATTGTTATTTTTGGAATAATTCCATTGATAATCCCGGGCTTTACTTAGCAAACTTCCAACTATAAACAACAATACAATAACTTTAATTTTTTTCATCATCACATTTCACTTTTTTTTCTACAGGTATCCCGGTGGATAATTATTTATAACAGCATTCAGGTAATTGATTCGATTTCTCAACCAATTTTCCATTCTTCTTATTTCTATTTCATAATCTTTATCAATAGGCCAACGAATAGCATCTTTTTTCATTGCGTTCTTACTAAAATTTGCATATTGACTTGTTTCAGACCAGACTTCTGACATAATTTTGTCTTTTATGCCATTCCAGCGGCTTTTATATTCACTCACGAATCGCTTGTTTTTAAATAAATCGGTAAAAAACGAGGGAACTGTATAGCCTCCGATATGATTGACAGGATCTGCACCAAAGACTAATTTTTTGTAATCCTTAAAATAATTGTGTCCGGTGAACATAGTACTCCAATCAAAATCAAAACCTGCATCAAAGTCCCACAAAGGACCAAAATTCCATAATCCTCCTTTGTCTCTAAACATATAAATACTCCGCGGAGCGGCTACTTCAACATTATAAACGAGCTCTTGAATCAACAAGTAATCAATCAGCGTACTTATGTTCAACATTTTAGACACCTCCGTATAATTTCCCGTCTTGATAGATTGCTCTAATTTTGCAAATTCATTTTTCACAAAATCCAATTTACCCGGATTAGCTTCCACATCAGGATATTTGACACAAATTGGCATTTTGTAAATTGTTGACCAGAAATTATCCAATCCTGCCGAGTTTAGTTCGGGACCATCATCTGCATCCAATGAGATCAAGATTCCTTCAATTTTGTCAACTGCTACTCTGTTGGCTCCTTGCTCAACCTGCTCTGTAAGCTGGTAGAGTCCTATGTATTCGTTGTTCAAAGTAACTTCAACGTACCGTGAATGATTTGTATAGGGCAAATTGAGCTTTTCTCCCATCAAAAAAGAGAACGTATTCATTAAATGAGTCGGGTCTCGATAATTTGCTAATAATATCCAATCTTTCTCTGCTTTCAAACCGAGAATTTCTGCATTTTCATTCAGCTTTATACGATACGGCTTTTTAGGATACCATAACCAGGTAGAATTTCCTCTTCCTCTTATTCTTCCGGGTCCACTGAAATTCCAATCTTCATAGATAGATTCAATTTCAATTTGACAATTTATATAGTCCTTTTTCGTAACTATTGGTTCATTCCCTTCTGTAAGAATACTAATTTTAGAAACTTCAAAAGGGGAATTTGGAACTTTATAAACATTCGGCTTTTCCTTTTCATCTGAACAGCTAAAAAGGAAGAAGAAAAAGGGAAGAAACAATAGCAATTTAGCTATTTGTGTGTTTCTTTTTACTTTCAAAATTTTATGTTTTTTACCGGATAGCGATATTAAATATAAATGTTGCTTTGTATTGAATTCCGTTTTTAGTATATACCAACGCTTCGCGAATCGTGTATTTATCTCCCGTTTTACTTTTTCCGGGATATTGCCCAATGTTAAATTCAAACGTATCCGGATTGAATTCGGCAAAAACTTTGCTATCATTATCACTACCCCAGCCAATTACACTGCCGACACTGTCAAACCAAAATCCATGACCGTTAGCAGTTGTGTTATAAGACAAAGACTGATCAGGCTGAACTGCCGCGAATGCTATTTTCCCCTCAGTAGGAGGTTGTTTTGGCTGTAACATATAGGAGGAAATTTCAGACGGCTGCATCACAAACGCGTTTGCAACCTGTGCTAAGTCTCCATTAGTGCTCAGACTAACCAATGTCCCTGAATAACTCGTTGCATCAGCAGCGAAAGATAAATTGTACGTGAACGTAACATCTTTTGGCGTTTGATTGGGATCAATAACAATGCTTCCCAACAAATCAGTGTTTGTGAATTTGACGGTATAAGGCCATTGATCATCGTTGCTTTCTTTTTCATCCCAAGCATGCGCCAAATAGGAGGAAGGCGCGCCAAGCACAACAAACCACAATCTTTCGCAATTTGCAGGAATGGTAAAATTAACAACTTCAGCGGTTTTCCTATTCATCGCTCCGTATATTCTTTGTCCATTTTTTAGTAAAGCAACATATCCGTACCTCCAACCGGCTCTTGTAGTGCTCGAACTGTTGTATTTGGTAACTTTCACGGTCGTCTCCCCATCTCTGCATAATCCCGGATCTGCAGCTGCCAGTAGAGAACCAGGCATCAAGGCGACAAAATCAGTTGATACAACAGTACCCACATCTGGCACATTCAGCGGTATAACATTATATCCTGTGGAGCCGGGACAATGACTATATGCTATCTGATATGTCCCATCCGATAACGGATAAAGTTTACACGTATGTTTACCGATGTAATTTACTCCATTGCTTCGAATTCCGTCGATATCCCAAGTTACAAATCGTGTGGCTGCATCGTACATTTCAGCATTAAACTCATCAACAGAAATCTCTTTTATCCTCATAAATGTCTCCATTGGATCTTCCGGTTTTACGGATTCTCTCCACAATCTTCCAATAAAATCTTGGCCGTATTTTGCACTCCAATAATAATGGATAAAATAGCTCGCGTATCGTTGCCACTCGTGCCCAATATGGCGAAAATGATTATCCATATACACATTAAAATTGTAAGACTGAAATGCTTCTAATGGGTATGATTGATAGGATTGCCATTGAGCTGTTTGTTCCCAGAATCCATTCCCGCCGTTTCCTCCAAATCCGTATCTGAATCCACGAGAAAGATCATCTGGGATCTGTCCGTTAGCTAACAAATCACAGTAAACCTGATACTGAAAACTATGCCCGATCTCATGTGCTATAGTTGACCCAACAGGTTTGCAAGTACTTGGATTTACCCAAAGCGCTCCAATAACATTATCATATCCTGCTCCGGTTGCAAGCCATTCTGTCTGATACAGTAGATAAATTTGCATTTTATATTTGTCGAGGTTTGATTTACCAACTCCAACTTCCGCAAACTTTAGATCATTCACATTAATACTATAAAATGCTTCTGCTTTCTGAAGCAAATCATCAATATTGACACGCAAAGCCTCCGGGACATTAGCGTCATTTGGATTAAGTCCAAAACCGGCTTCCCAAAAGACAATAAAGTGTTCCGATTGCTTGGATCTTACAAAAGACCATTTACTATCGCTTCTCAGAAAGTCCATACTTTTGAAATCCTGAGGTTTGTAAAATTTATTGAAATCCTGCACGTCAGATTCATTCAAAATTACAACTTCTGAATCTTTTGGGACTTCAGGGTCCGGGTCCGGGTTTGGATTTGGATAAACAATATCTTCTTTCCCGCCACAAGCAGTGAATGACACTGCTGCAACGGTGAAAAAAACTAATAAAGATATTTTTAAGAATAAGCCAAAATAAATTGGCTTATACTTATTTTGAAATAATTTTGACATTAATCAATGTTTTTAAGTTATACTGAATGTGATATTTAGAGTTACCTGACCTTCATTACAAAGTATAATCATCTTTGTGGTAACTGTACTTCCCGTGGCTGCGTTGTCGGTGTGATTTCCACCAAACAGGTAGAGTTCCGTACTATTATGTCCTATACTACACCAGACTATACCTTCAGCCCAAGTTCCCTGAGTTCCATCCATTTTAAGCCAATACCCGGGAACATCCGCAGTGTAAGTCGGATCTACAATTGGATCCGGGATTTGATTGAGATATACTTTCAAATCGCCACTCGCAATTGCTTTGTGTATCTGATAAGTTGTCATTTTGAAAGCATCACGCATAATGTCTTTTAAATCGACTCTGATACTTGCATAGTCATTGCTATACGGTTTTCTCAAATCCAGATCTCTCGTCAGTGACGTCGGATTACCGGCAGGTGGAGTTTCAGGATCGACATAACCAACTACATTTACGGTAATCTGAAGCATTTCAATTTTATTATTGGCCATTATTCCGTATTTTATTGTATAAGACTGACCTTCTGCAAGTTTATTCGGCATTTGACCTATACCTACTTTATTCGGCTGCATACCGTCATCATACGTTGTGAAAACAGTAGCATTATCACCCCAAGAACCGACGAAACCTTCCAAATCATACCAAAATCCATTTTTGGTGGTGGTCTCCATTGAATATGAACCATCTTTATTTACTCCTAAGAATTTTGCATCGGCAAGTGAAGTTACTCCTAAGTCACTCAATGTTCTTGGAAGATCAAATTCAAGTGAATCTTGACTGTAATCGGTCTTCGGAGTAACGTTAATCGTCAGGTTCTGCGTATTAACTACCTCAGCCGTTACTTGACCGGGGGCATGAGAAAGAATGGTAATTGCTACTGCTGCACGCTTTTCATTGTATTTCAGACATTCAATAATTTTTATTGTATCACCATCTACCAAGTGTCCGGGATACTGACCTATGTGGAACTCACCGGTTTCTGTGTTAAATTCAGCGAAGACCATTGCATCCGCTCCCCAGGTAGTTACATCGCCACTTGCATCCCACCAGTGCCCCCAAGGTGAATTTGTATTACTTGCTGAACCTACGTCGGCATGGGTAGTGCCCTGAATAGCAAATCCTTTCGCTTCAGGTGCTCCTGCTTCACCTTTGATTCCAGCCAATAATTGCTCTACAGAAATTCCAAAAAGTGTAGCAATTTTATCTGTTTCTATTGCCAACATCGTCCCATCGTAGGAAGTTTTGCTTATTGTTATATCTACCGTATAAGACAAAACCAAGTTTGCATTAATTCGTTCTTTTTCTGCTTTTGCAATGGAATCCTGCCGCTGTATTTCTGCGATTTCCTCCGGAGTTAAAACGTGCTCCTTCGAAAAATCGATATTATCACCGCAACCGGTAAATCCTATAATCAATAAAGCAAGAACTGCTAAATATAAGCTTTTCATTTTGTTTAATTATTTATAAGTTAACAATTATTTTATCATTTATATCCCTCATTTTGAACTAATGAGATATTGGCATCCATTGCTGCTTTAGGAATTGGGAAATAGTTCCAATGAGTTTCATTAGTGGCATCTTTACAGAACCATGATTTTCCATTAAATACGTTTCTTCCGTCAGTCATTTTGAATCTGATCAAATCTTGACGTCTGTGGTGCTCACCGACAAACTCCCAAGCCAAATCATCCAACAATCCTCCTAAAATAATATCAGCGCCCCCTTCGTTCGTTACCACATATTTTTCAGGATCCCAGTTGGTGTGTCCTTCACTTGTGTATTCTCTATGGCCATAATCATAAACACTTCCGCCTTTAAGCTGATCAACCGTTCTCGTAGCATTAGCAGGTGCATCGAATGAGCGCTTTCTTACTTCTGTAATAAGATCTGCAGCCACTTGCTCATCTCTTTCTAAGCGGAGCAGGCATTCTGCTTTGATAAACAAGGCATCCGCATATCTGAAAAATGCGACATCATTTCCATATGTTCCTTTATTATCAGGATTGATTTGACTTTTTACAAAACGGAAACCCTCTTGTTGGTATGCTCCCGGATTATCAATTGAATGCACTGCTTGAGAATAATTCAAAACACCCTGACCGGCCCAATCATCTGCCGTAAAAGGTATAGGATCACCGGCTTGAGGAGTTATAGTTCCATCTGCATTCTCAACCGCATAGCGCTGAACACCGCCTGCCCAGGTATATGCAAGGCGTTTGTCATTGACATCGTAACTGTCAATAAATTGAGGAACCGCACAGCTTCCATTCCATGGAGAACCTGTATAGCCATATGCAGCTGCTCCAGCGCCTACCAAGCATTTGTTTACCAAATAATTATGTGATGCATTCAGGACATCAAGCGGTAAAGCAAATATAACTTCAGGTGAAGAGGAAATATCATCTTGAAAATTATCTAAATAATTGGCTGCAAGACTAAACTTTCCTGCATCAATGATTTCATTAACTTCAATCAATGCTTTTTCAAAATAGTCATTACCTGTACCGTTCAAATAAACATTGTGATTCAGATATAATTTTGCAAGCACCATATTAGCTGCATACCGGTTCGGATAACCGTGTTTGTACTCTGTTCCAAGGTCATCTTTAATAGCATTCAGCTCGTCAACACAGAAGTCAAATATCTCTTTTGCTGTTTTTTGTTGAGGCAAATAACCTGCTTCTGTTTTTTGAGTTGTTTCCAACGGCACATTTCTAAATGCATCTAACAAAATGTAGTAATTCAATGCTCTTAAAAAACGCATTTGAGCCTGTTCATTTCCGGTTTCGGGCAACACATCTAAACATTTGTTTGTATATCCGATCCCAACATAGGCATAATTCCAGAGTGGGTCAATATGTCCTTGGCTGTAGTTCCATTTGTGTTTGTGCATCGGGATATACAAATCACCCCAACCGATTCCAATTCGTTTTGGCGTCATATATGTATCACAACATTCTTCATTCAAATCAAAATATCCATTCCATCCCCAATACAAGAAACGTATCTGAGCATAAGCTTCACCCATCATGTAACCTACAATTTCGGGGTCATTCACATCAATGGTTTCGTCAGTCAAAATATCATACGGAGTTTCAGTCAAATCAGTACATGCTCCGAATGTCAACAGCAGACCAGCAAAGAGTCCTATAAATATGTTTTTCAAAATTTTCATAATATGTGTGTTTTAAAAAGTTAACATTAAACCAACTGTAAATGAGCGTACTGTTGGGTATTTATCACGGTTGTCGATACCCGGAGCGAGAAAATAATTTGATACCTCAGGATCCAAACCTGAATATTGTGTTATACAAAACAGGTTTTGTCCTGATAAATAAACGCGTGCTCGCTGCAAGTAATTTCTAACCGCACTTGATAAAGGTAGATTATATCCCAATGTTGCATTTGTCAATTTTACAAAATCGCCATTTTCAATATGATCGCTCCAAACTCCTTGTGACATAGATTTAGCCAGCTGGACTTGAAGTTGTTCGCCAGTTTCAGGATCAATTACGGGTGCACCTGTATTGTCAATGGCTCCGTACCAATTAGCAGCAGACTTTAGGCGGTTGTATGCAATGGAGTTGTTTTCATAAAATGCACGCTGAACGTTCAAAATCTTGAAGCCAAATTGTCCGGTAAATTGAAGTTCCATATCGAAATTTTTATAACGAAGCACATTGTTCCAACCCGCATAAACTTGTGGCAATCCATTTCCCAGACGCTGACGATTCTTCATTTCATTCAAGTTTGTATCAAATTCTTTTAATATCCAGCCTCCATTTCCATCGGAAACTTCCACCATAACAAATCCATCTTTACTCACTCCGACTGATTTTAGTCCCCAGAAATCTCCCAAGCGATATCCAACCTCCATAGCATGAGTAGGAACCGAAATCGGATCACTTACACCTCCAACTTCCATGAAATTATCGGTTTCGTAAAGGTCATTTGACAGACTGAGCAATTTATTACTGTTGTGGGATATTGTAAATGTTGTATTCCACTCAAAATCATTCGTTTGTACAGGAATAGCGTGAACCAAGAATTCGATTCCCTTATTGCTCATCTGACCAACGTTTGCACTTGTTGACCCAAACATATTGGGTGGTACAGGAACTGCGTAATCATATAATAAGTCAACTGTTTTTTTGCTGTAAATATCGATCGATCCATTCAATCTTTCGCCTAAAACTGTCCAGTCAATACCAAAATTCAATTCACTGGTTTTTTCCCATTTTAAATTCGGATTTGGATTTTGTGCTACTTTCAACGAAGGAGACCATTTGCCATCTATACTTAAATGTTTTCCCCATACATCATAATCAAAAGTGGTAAGCGAAAGGTATGAGCCACCGGGAATTACACCTGTAACTCCATATCCTAATCGTAACCCAAGGTGATCTAACCAAGTGTATTGCTTCATAAAATCTTCGTTGCTTAGAATCCAGCCTGCAGAAGCCGATGGAAAAGTTCCCCACTTATGATTGGCTCCAAATTTTGACGAACCTTCTCTTCTGACACTCAACATTAAATTATATTTATTGTCATACCCATAACTTACACGCCCGAAAAATCCAATCAACTTGTTATCATTTTTATAAGAACCCATGCTCGCTAACTTGTCATCTTCTTCATCGGTCAGGATTGTTCCTTGATAAAGATTATTATACAAATAAGATTCTGAAGGGAAATTTCCATTACCGGCATTGAAACCATCATATACATTGTATAAATAGCTATATCCAATCAAAGGAACAATTCTGTGTTTTCCAAATACTTTTTCAAGTGTAGAAGTCAATTCTAAGTTTTCACTTTTACCGTTTGAAGAGGATTTTGAAGCCCAGCCTCTATTTTTCGCTGTTACCTGACTGTGATATTTACTTGTGTAGTAAGTTTGACCGGTCGAATTGTTTTCTTTCATAGAAAGCATCAAGTTGGTTTTCCAGCCTTTAATAGGTTCAACTGTAATATTTCCGGTCATTTGAGTATGATTTGATCGTGTATCCCCAATCAGTTCATTTTGAATAGCATAAGGATTATAATACTGGAAGCGACTGAACTCTTCATAATATGTTCCATCTTCATTGAAAATAGGAGAAGAAGGGTTATGAATTAACGCCTGACGATAAACATAACTGTTCTCGTTGTGTGAATTTCCGTGTCTTCCGTGAAGTAAATTAAAATTAAATCTAAGCACGTCATTCATTGTGTATTGTGAGAAGTCTAACTGCATCAATATATTCCGGTTATCACTTTTACGCATGATTCCTTCTTCATTCGAATAAGTCACGTTAGCAGAATAAGTAGAAGATGCCGTACCTCCTTGCAGGCTAATGGAATGATTTTGTTTGTAGCCTGATTTTCTTGTTACAGCCTTTAACCAATCGGTTTCATATCCTTCATAAGGGAAGTTTGTACGTTTATAAATAATATCCTTCGTATCCATGAAATCAGAGGTTTTATACCAATTTGAGAAAGACACATACGAGGAATATGTGGCAGTGGCGGTTGACATTCGTTTACCTGTTTTAGTGGTAATAATGATTACGCCATTAGCTCCTCGAGTTCCATAAATTGCAGCTGCAGAAGCATCTTTCAGCACATCAATAGAAGCGATATTATCCGGTGCAACTGTAGTCAACGAGCCTTCCACACCATCTACAAGGACTAATGGTGACACGCTGCCTTTGATGGTAGTTATCCCTCTAAGCATAATGCTGGAAGTAGCATTTGGATCTCCGGAAGATTTCGTAATACTAAGTCCGGCGATTTTACCTTTTACCAATTCGGCGGCGTCTCCAATTTTACCAATTGTAAAATCTTCTGACTTGACACTCGAAATAGCACTGGTCACATCACCTTTTCTTTGAGTTCCATATCCGATAACTACAATTTCATCCACCAGCCTAGCGTCTTCTGTCAGCGTAATGTCAATCTGTCTGTTGCTTCCTACCGGAATCTCCCTCGTGGCAAAACCCACATAGGAAACTACTAAAACTGACTGTGAGCTTCTTACATTTAAACGGAATCTTCCGTTATTATCGGAAATTATTCCATTATTTGTCCCTTGCTCCAAAATACTGGCTCCGATAAGCGGATCGCCATTCTGGTCCGAAACAGTACCGCTTACGGTTACACTTTGACTTTGTTGAGCAATTTCATTTGCCAATCCAACTGATTGATCAGGAACGGCAAATAAAGACATTACGCCGGTGCAGAAAAAAATTAACAAGACGTACTTATTAACTTTTAAAGCACTCTTACTAGAAATTAATCTAATCAAATTTACATTCATAAAGCTTTAATTATTTAAGGTTAATACTAATTAATTTTCCACTCAATTACTCCTCCCGATTCAGCGTCCTGTAGTTGTACGTCCATTTTGAGTTCTTTTGTAGTAATCGGGTCAAATTCTACGATATTATACTGATCTTTTAATACTGTGTAGGGTGTTCTTGCTTTCACTTCTTCCCATTTGTTTCGTGCAGATTTATAATAAAGTTTCCAACTTTTCGGCACTCTGTAATTTCCGTCATAATGATCAAAATCGAGCCAGTAAACCTCAACTTTTGATATTTTCTCCGGAGTTTCAAATTCGTAAGCAAGATTAACTGCTGTTCCACGTCTCAACCACCAGTAATGGTATGGTTTTGAAGTATCAGATGAAGTGTTTGGCTCCCATTGATCGTTTACACCCCAAGCTGACTCTTTGGTTTCTACTGTATCAGAAGCAGTTCCTCTTACGTTTGTTTGGTACATATAAGTTCTAGCTTTTGAAGCAATGGTTTGTTCAGGTATTACGCGAACTTTAGTAGAATCAACCGGTATCCAAACTACCATTTCATCCCTTCCTCTGTTGTTCCAAACTGAATAAGGTATAGCTGTAAAAGGTACTTCTTTCGTAAGTTTTTTTTCTCCTTCTTTCACTACTTCAAAACCGTTTCCCCGAATTAAAATCACTCCTCCCAGAGTATCTTTTTTCTCTATTTCGAAATCTGATATTTCCGGAATGTATTTATTAAAAACATGCTTATCTGATTGATCTTTACCCTCCAGACAATACACAATCGGACCTCGCTGAATAGCTAATTTTCCAATATCATCCTGAACTTTTTGATGTGCTTTAACCCTCAAGACAGGCATTGGAAATTTTATTTCTACCTCATCTCCTTTTCGCCATTTCCGGTCTATAGTGATATATCCATTTCTGGATTTATTGCTAAACTTCTTGTTATTTACATGAATTTCAATCGATTCTGGTTTTTTCTGAGTAAAAGTATATAAATCGGTAGGTACGGGCTGGTTTTTTGCCCAACCCGGAATTCTAAATTTAATAGCAAATTTTTCTTCAACCTCCGGATTTATTTCAAATTTCACATCACCTTGCCAAGGATATTCGGTGATTTGCCTGATTGTGGTGAGATTTTTGGGTGTTTCTATTTCAGCTTTTCCTTCTACAAACATATTTACATAAATTTCATCTCCTTTTGTAGCATAAGCGTAAAGTGGCACTGACGACATGAAGCGCGTAATATTCCCGGGACAACATGCGCAGCCAAACCACGCTTGTCTTTCATGCTGACCCATCGACTCAAGTGGGTTGTCGTAGAAAAACTTATCCCCACTCAGCGAGACACCCGACACAACTCCGTTATAAAGGGCTCGCTCAAGCACATCGATGTATTTCGATTCTCCCGTAGAAAGAAACATTCTGTGATTCCAAAACACATTGGCAATCGAAGCACAAGTTTCACAGTAGGCAGTATGATTATGCAATTCATAGTTTGGTCCAAAACCCTCACCTTGTGCTCTCGAACCTATTCCACCCGTGATGTAGAGTTTTTTGCTTGACATATTATCCCACAGTCTTTTCACTGCTTCAAAAAGCGCTTTATCATGCTGAATCGATGCTACATCGGTAACTCCTGAATACAAGTAAGCAGCTCTAACGGCATGACCTACTATCTCATCTTGCTGGAGAATCGGCTTATGATCCTGACTATACGCATTCAATTTATGCCCATCTGTTCCTCTGCCCGTTTCATCAATAAAATATCTTGCCATATCTAAATACTTCTTATCATGAGTCACTTTATACAGTTTCACCAAAGCCATTTCAATAATCGGATGACCTGATGGGACGTGTTTTTGTCCTTCTTTTGGACCAAAAGTTTTACAAACTAAATCAGCATTTTTAATGGCGACATCCAACAGGTTTCTTTTATTAGTAGCTTGAAAATGTGCAACAGCAGCTTCATAAAGATGCCCTGAATTGTAAAGTTCGTGGCTGTTTATTTTTTCCCAACGAGAACTCCCCCACCAGCCGGAAAGCCGTTCGCACTTGTTGGTAACACATGTTGTCAGATAGCCATCAGATTCTTGCGCAGCTGCAATCAAACTTATCACACTATCGAGATAAGCATCAAGTTTTGGATCATATTCTACTGCCAATGAATAAGATGCACCTTCAATGATTTTATATGGATCTGTATCATCAAAAGAGAAATCACCTTTATGTTCACCTTTGATAAGTCCGCCTGCTAAAGCAAAATTATCGAATCGACCGTTTATTTCGCTTTGGTGAAAAGCAGATGGTATGGAAACAGTTCTGTTAATAGAAATTCTGGGATGCCAATAGTTATCGGAAAAGTGAACCTTCGTAAATGGCACAGCGTGGATTTGTTCTTGTGGAGAATTTTTCTTTATACAAAAAGTAAAAGTAACAGAAACAAATATGACGAAAGACAGTAGGATTGTGTTTTTCATTTTGAATGGATTTAGTCGGTTAACAAGTAAAAACACGTTTGCAAATTTTATATTAAACTTGTAATCTGAATGACAGAATTATCTTTTTTTAATAGCAAATTAGTCGAAGCAGAGAATCAATTAATTGGAGATAAACGAACCATTAATACCCCATGTTTTGGAATCTTATATTTTAAGTTTGTTTGGGTTGTTCCAATATTTTTGTGAGCCCATAAATCTCGAACTGAATACTCTTTTTTTCTTAAATCTATTTCTCGGGCAAAATACATCGTGTTTTTTGTCCAGTTATAATCCAAATCCCATTCTGAGTCATTTCTATTTAGAAAACATAAAGCAATTTCGCCGTTTTCAAGCGGTTTTGCCCAAATTTCTTGTTTGCCCATATCCATAAACCGTATTGCTTGTTTTCCTAATTTGTCCTGATTAACACGTATCACTTCTTTATTTGTAAGTATTTCAACAGTTTCATCACTCATGTTTCTCAGGTCATTTCCGGCCATTAGAGGTGCAGCGAGCATGCACCACATTGAAAAATGGGTGATGTACTCATCTTTTGTCATTCCTCCATTGCCCACTTCCAACATTTCCGCATCATTCCAGTGCCCCGGGCCTGCATATTCATGCAGATCTGCCATCACGTCAATTATATTGAGCACACCTACTCCACCCCAATCAAACTTACAATTGTAACAATCGCGAATATCGGGAGTGATTCTCCATAAATGTCCAATCCCTTTCGCCCATTTCCATGGCTCATTTTCTCCCCATTCGCATATACTAAATACGATTGGTCTCCCACAGGCTTTGAGTGCATCACTCATGGTTTTATATGCGGCTTTTGCGTTTTGCTCTTCGTTATAGCACCAGTCATATTTCAAATAATCAATACCCCATTTGGCATATTGTTGGGCATCCTGAAACTGGTGCCCTCTACTACCGGGCCTTCTTTGACACGTCAATGAACCTGCACAAGAGTAAATACCAATTTTAAGTCCTTTTGAATGAATATAATCGGCAAGAAATTTTATTCCTTTCGGAAAATTGACTGAATCTACAACAATATTATTGTTATCATCACGTCCAACTTGCCAACAATCATCCAAAACGATGTATTGATATCCTGCCTCTTTCATCCCGGAACTAACCATTGCATCCGCTATCTCCATTATTATTTTTTCATTTATATTGCAACCGAAAATATTCCAGCTATTCCATCCCATTGGAGGAGTAGGTGCTAATGAAAGAAATACGGAATCAGGATTACTATCTTTTACAGGTGAGGCGGATTGAGCAGAAATATACAAACTGCTCAACAACAAGTATAGAAAAGGAACAATAAATCGTTTCATCTTATTACGTATCGGATATTAACTATTAAGGAAATTTGTCAACGACAAACAAACTGGAAACACGCAATTATCATTCTCTTTATCTTTTTAGATTTTGGGAAAATGGTTGTTTCACGTTATCAGATTTTAAGTATTGCAAATTTCGGAAATACTTATCCGTTTGTTTGGAAAAATAGTCTAAATGCATCCAATAATAATCCAAAAAACAAAAAAAAATGAAAATCAGATTGTTCGCTAACAATCAGCACATTACACCACAATTTAGATTATTCTACTATCTTTTTAGACTATTTTGCTACCGGTTCAAGTGATAATTTTGTAATATTGTACTTTATTTGATTTTTATACTCCGACTCAAAAAAAATGAAAAAATATTTTCACATAACACTTTTATTATATGTCAGTATAAATATTTGCAATGCCGAGAATTTTAATTTCAGGCATTATAAAGCCGAAAACGGGTTAAACAGCAACTCGGTAAACAGCATTTTGCAAGATAAATTCGGATTTATTTGGATTGGAACAGAGCGTGGATTGAACAGGTACGATGGATTTATATTCCGCTCGTTTTACATTGAAAAGAAAGAGAGCAAAACCATTTTCAATTCATTGGTTTCAGCACTTTTTGAATCGAGAAATGGAGAAATATGGATAGGTTCAGATGATGGTATCTATATTTTTAATCAAAAAAACGAAAAAATAACCCGTTTTCAAGCAAAAGCCGATGACGTCGAAATTTCCACTCTCGTGAATGAAATAAAAGAAGATAAATCCGGTAACATTTGGATTTCTACATACGGACAAGGGGTATTTAGATATAAAACAGAAACAGCAGAATTGGTACAATACAGAGTCGCTCTCAATGGCAAAACTCCTACCACTTATGATTTTCTTAATACGATTTTCGTAGATCACGCAAATCGTATCTGGGCTGCTCCAAATTCTGTAAACTGCCCGATCTTACTTTTCAATCACTCGAAAAACACTTTTGAGAAATTTGAATTGAAATCTGAGACTTCAGGATTGACCGTCTATAAAATGTTTGAAGATTCTTACAGAAATTTGTGGTTGGGGACATGGGATAAAGGTATTTGTAAGTTAAGTATCAATGATAGAAATGTTCAGTCTTTCCTTTCTCCAAAAGAAAAAAATGGAATTTTACATATTCATGATATTGCCGAATACTCGGCAAACAAACTGCTTATAGGATCAGATGATGGGTTAAGTTTATTCAACACAAAAGACGGTTCTCATCAACTGTTTACTTCAAGTGAAGTGGATTATTCTGCAATTTCAGACAAATTTATTTATCCGATCTTAAAAGATAAAGAAGGTGGAATTTGGATCGGGACATACTATGGTGGAATTAATTATATTTCTCCAAGCAGTGGTTTTTTTGAACGTTATACCCATTCTAAATACTTTAATTCGGTTAACGGGAATGTAATCGGGAATTTTGCTGAAGATAAAAACGGAAACATTTGGATAGCTTCTGACGATGGCGGATTGAATTATTTTAATACAAAAAGTAAAAAATTCACTTCGTACACCCCGGATCAAACAAAAAATAGCCTTTCATACCACAATGTACATGCTCTTTGCGTGGATGATGATAAGCTTTGGATAGGAACTTACTCAGGTGGAATAAATGTATTCGACTCAAAAACAGGAAAATTCAAACTATACAGCTCCGATGCATCCAATCCCAAAACATTAGACGGAAATAGCTCGTATTCAATCTTTAAGGATATGAACGACCAACTTTGGATAGCAAGTATGACCGGAATTAATCTATACAATAGAGAAACAGATGATTTTGTAAGAGTTAAACAATTCAACACAACAACTATCGACATAAAACAAGACAAAAAAGGCTGGTTATGGTTTGCTACGTTGACTAAAGGTCTTTATAAATACAATCAAAAAACGAATCAATGGAAGAACTATTTATTCTCAACCAATGGAAAGCAAACCGAATCGATGCATATTCTCAACTGTATTTTTTTTGATTCGAAAGACAGATTGTGGGTTGGTGGTGCCAATGGACTATTTGAATATGATTATAAGCAGGATAGATTCAATCATATTAAACTGGATGTTCCGAGCAACAATATATGTTGGATTACCGAAGACAGAAATGACCTTTGGCTTACCACTTCTAAAGGTTTGATCCGCTACAATACGATAAGTAATACGCACCAGGTATTTACAAAAAGCGATGGATTGGTAGATGACCAGTTTTTACCAAATTCGGGATTAAAAAGTTCAACAGGCGAAATATATATCGGGACTGCCAGCGGATTTAACGTATTTCATCCAAAAAACACGAGTATAAACAGGAATATCCCGGTCGTAGCAATTACCGATATTGATATTTTCAACCGAAGACTTGAAGTAAACCCAAAAGGGACTCTAAAGCAGTCATTACAACACACGGAAAGAATTGACTTATCTCACAAAGAAAATGTTTTCACGATCAGCTTTGTAGCTTTAAGCTATACGACTCCCGAAAAAAACCAATATGCATACAAATTAGAAGGATTTGACAGAGAGTGGAATTATGTTAACAGACAAAATAATGCCACCTACACTAATCTCGGGGCAGGAAGATATGTATTTAGAGTGAAAGCTTCAAATGGGGATGGAATTTGGAATGAAAACGGCACATCGTTAATTATCGTGAAACACCCTCCATTTTGGTTCAACACGTTTTTCAAAATTCTCTATGTAGTATTAGGCGGGTTGATTCTTTTTTATATTATCAATAAATATAGGAAAAATACGGAAAGAAAACATTCGGAAAAAATAAAAATATTGAATCAGGAAAAGGAGAAAGAGTTGTATAACGCAAAAATTGAGTTTTTCACAATGATTGCTCATGAAATCCGAACTCCTGTATCGTTAATAATTGGACCTTTGGAAAAAATACTATCCAACAATACAGAAGTAACGGAATCTATCTTGACCGATCTGAATATTATCGATAGAAACAGCCAACGGTTACTTTGCTTAATCAATCAATTGCTCGATTTTAGAAAAATTGAACAAGGCAGCATTTCATTAAATTTCTCAAAGCAAAATATCTACCAGTTGCTTAAAAATATTTCCGACCGTTTCAAACCTACAATGGAGCGAAAAATGATAAGTTTTAATCTCGACTGTGTAGATAAAAAGTCTGAAATAATTGTTGATTCTGAGGCAATTACAAAAATTATCAGCAATTTATTGGCAAATGCAATCAAATTTACTAAGAATCAAATCAACTTAATTTGCTTTTCGCTACCGACTGAAAACTCTATAATAATTAAAATTTCCGATAACGGACCCGGAATCTCAGACTCAGAAAAGAATAAGATTTTCAAACCGTTTTATCAGATAGAAGAGGAACAAAAACGAGGTACCGGCATTGGACTTTCCATTGTAAAGAGTTTAGTAGAAGCACATGGTGGAAGCATAAGTGTATCAGACACTTACCCCAAAGGTTCAGTTTTCACGGTTAACCTCCCTCTTACGAACAAAGAAAGTGTAATTATTTCGGAAGAAAAAGAAAATGAAGAGAAAGTCTGGGAAGAAAATCTGCTTAATAATCAAAAAACAAGTGAAATGAAGTTAAGTCGAGACACTTCTTTACCCGTTCTGTTAATTGTGGAAGACAATAAAGATTTACGGAATTTTTTATATGATAATTTTATAGACGATTATGTGGTTCACACTGCTGCGAATGGAATAGAAGGACTTGAAATTTTGAAACAAAACGATGTCAATCTGATAATTAGCGACCTAATGATGCCAAAAATGGATGGACTGGAATTGTGCAAGGAAGTGAGGTCTAATATTCTCTGGAGCCACGTCCCGTTTGTCCTGCTTACGGCAAAAAACGATATGGAATCCAAGATTGACAGCCTGAACTTTGGTGCTGATTCTTACATTGTTAAGCCATTTTCACTTGATTACCTAAAAGCTCAAATCAACAACTTAATTGAATCGAGAACCATGCTGAGAAAGAGGTTCGCTGAGTTGCCTTTTGTCCCATTAAAAAGTGTGGCAAGTAATTTGGCTGATGATAAATTTCTTTCAAAAATGAACTCGATAATTGAGAATAACATTTCAAATATAGATTTTTCTATCGACAAACTTGCCGAGCAACTGAATATTAGCCGTTCCGGATTATTTGCAAAAATAAAAATGCTGACAGATGTAACTCCAAATGAGCTTATTATCCTAATTCGACTTAAAAAAGCTGCCGAATTATTGGCACAAAACAAATATAGAGTCAATGAAGTCGCTTATATGGTCGGTTTTAACAATCCATCTTATTTTACAAAATGTTTTCAAAAACAATTTGGAATCAGACCCGGAGAATATGTTCATATTGAGCACAATTAAAAGAAAAACATGTGCTCACCCAAATATTATCTCAACATAAAATGTGAGTGTAAAATTATGGAATCCTACTATCTCCTCTTCTACTTCTTAATTTCCTTTTTCAGAAAAACCGGAATCCCGGTAGAAGAAAACCCGACTACAGTCATTATCAGATCATTATCCAAATCGTTGTTATAAAATTGAATTTTTGCAAGATCTTTTTCGGGAACAAATGAGGTGCCCCAATACAAGACACTTCGCGTATCATACCCGGACGTATTTTTACTTGTATCAGAATAGTCCACTTGTTGACTTTCTATCAATTTAGGATAACCCATCAATCGCTTTGAGGGAATGTCGGGTTTGTTTTTGTAAGGAGAATAGGTGTAAGCTTTGTTCAAATAAACCGCGATTACAGGTTTGAAATTGGCAAACGGAATCATCATGCTGTTCCGAATGACTTTTATCATTGCTATTTCTGCTGTCGGAATTGAATTCAAGTATGTGTAGTCACTATCGTCCATGATTTCATCAATGAAAACGATCGGTTTTTCACCGCGGATTGTAATGTTGTTACCACCTTCATACAACAAACCTGCTACTCTTGAATGCAAATAGTCAAAGACTGAAAATCCGATTACATCATCGCCATTTACTAAATCAAAAACACGTTCATCAGGTGACTGAAAAGCCATAGAGCTGAGCTCTCTGTTAAGCTTTTCCTTAGGTGAAATTGATCTTGCAGTAACCACAATGCTATCTAAAACAATGTGCTTTTCATTCAAATTTTTATAAAACTCAACTTCAGACTGGAAATTTTGGACAAAGTTTGGCAGCGTGTCACCCGGCAATCTTCGGGTTAAGACGAATGGATGGTCAGGCAATGCTCCTTGATAGGGGACAAAATGTTCAATTGGCTCAAAATCGATGTCAATCTTTATCGGATCGTGCAGCTTCTCGGTAATATGATAAGAAACTCGCGCCGTATCATAAAATACCACATTTTTCAATGAAAACCTTCCCAAGCTATCTGTATCAATCCTTGTAAACATACTGGCTGAATCATTCATTTGGAAAAGCACAGTAACATTTTCGTTGGGCAAGGGCCTGGTTCTGCTAAAAATATTATTTTTAATCGTTACAGTTCCATTGTAAGAGAGAAAATTATCCGGATAATACTGCATACTGAGTGGATTGCTCAGTAAGTCTTCCCAATTAAAATAGTTCCATTTTTCTGACATCAAAAGAGCTTCCAGCGACCTCCTGTTCTCGTACTTCAAGTAATCAAACTCACTCTTGGGAGTGTTAGAGAGAGCATCTAACCAAAACACATTCAACATATTAGCTGAAGGTAGTTTTACATTGTGATTCTTGTTCGAAATCAACACCGTATAAGCATTATTGAAAATCGAATCAATGGTAAGGTTCCATTCATTTTCACCTCTCGGATCTCTTGAAAACACGTCAAATTCTACGTTTGGCTCGATTGAGAGAGAAGTCTTCCCGCTGACAAAATTCAACCTTTCTGCGATAGGTTTGCTGTTTTCATCAAACACTGTGATATGAACCAAACCTTTGTCATCCGTAGTAATCGGTATAATTCCGTTGATTTCTTCATTTTCGCTATTGATAATCGCACTATAAATTAACGTACCATCAATATGTGCCAATATCTTATATGAAAGCAACTTGTTCGGCAAATTTTTACTTTCTATCCTATAAGCAATACGGTTTGATTGTACCGCCGTATTTAAAGAAATGCCTTTCGTGGCTACAGGTTTGAGTTTTGCAACCTGAGTATCACCCTGACTATCAATTACTTTTACAAAATAATTGTCTCCTGCATAAGGTGTGAACGAGAAAATTCCCACCTCGGAATTCAGCGACTCAAATTCGATTAATTTTTCGTTTGGCGTGTTTTCTTCATATAAAAACCCTGTCCATTTTTCGGGAAAGTCTGATTGAGAAAAAAGTCTGACAGCTACAATAGCCTCGGTACTGTCAAGTAAGGTACCGCCTTCAGGTTGAGCAGATAGAGTCCATTTTGAGCTGTTTAATTCAAGCTTATTAGTCGAGTTCGGATTGTAAACCTGGATAGGCTGAATATACTGAAATTTCTCATTGAAGTTCAACATCCAGGAAGTATAAGCACGGATATAATAGATATTTTCTGCTATTTTGTCCGGAATTTCAATGGCACCGGACGCGATTCCACCCGAAAGCGGATACATATTCTTTAGAATAACCTCTTTTTTATCGTCAAGCAGTTCAACATATACATTCGTGGAAATTCGTGTAAGTGAGTATTTGAAGAAAACATACGATCTGAAATGAATCACATCGCCTGCAAGATACTCGTTTTTGTCAAACTGTATAAAAATACGTTCCTGAGGGTATTTTGAAAATTGTTCAAGTGCAGATTCCGGTGATAATTTTTGTGCCGAGAGAATAACGGGAAGTAATAGTAATAGATATAGGAATTTTTTCATACGATTAAATTCTATTTTTAAATTAAGGTCGTATGGAACACGCCATTAATCATTTCCTTAGGTTTAAGACTATTCTTAAATGGCTGTTTCATATCGACGTGTTTTTTCTTAATCTTTACAAAAATACAATTTTGTAATGTTATTCGCAGTCAATTTAATAACAAATCAAAAATTTACTGTTTATGAAACGTTAAAGATCGAACTATTTAGATAATAAATACGTTTGATAGTTTAAACGTAAATCGTCAAAAGATGGAAGAATATAATGATTATAAAGAATTCCCTCGCCCCGATGGGAAAAGTGTGAGAGTGGTTTTTGAATTATTTAAGAATGAGATACTTTACCACTATTGTGAGTTCAGGCATGATGCAAACAGCGAATGGATAAGCATGAAAAGAGATGAAGACGGATATCATTCTTATACGGTCAAAGATGCTGATGGAAAAGAGAGGGAAGAAAAAGTATTTTTTCCAACTTTGGAGGAAATTGCCAACGCTTCAGATGAAATAAACAAGAAATATAACATACTGAGTATATGATCATTGGATCCATTGTTGAATAAGGTGATATTTCAATGATTCAGAAGAATCTCAACGTCTCTGATAATTCCATGTATCCTTTTCAATGAAGCTTCGGTTACCCGTTCCGAGGCTTTTCGAAACATTAAGAGTTGATATTTTTTATCAATCATTATTTCCTCGGCTGAATATTGCGGGAC
The DNA here is from genome assembly GCA_012523295.1 of Porphyromonadaceae bacterium. GTDB lineage: Bacteria > Bacteroidota > Bacteroidia > Bacteroidales > Paludibacteraceae > UPXZ01. The sequence goes on from JAAYIT010000371.1 coordinate 28,614, forward strand.
TTTTATTCTCCCATTTCAGTGATTTACTCACTGATAAACATCCTTTTACTCGAAAACACCGGATCACAGGTCAGATTTACTTTTAATTTACGGCATCCGGCTTCATCTCCCGGAGTAGGGATATGCGTGGAGTGCATTTCACATCCATAAAGCTCGGTTAGTTTTTCCATAGCCATTTTGGCTGCGGGATTTGAAGTAGCACTTATCGCCAACGCGATCAGCGTTTCCTCGACATCCAAGCTCACTTGCTTTCCATTCAGAATATCCTTTTTCAAGTGTGTAACAGAATCAATTATGCTCTCCGGAAGTAAAATCATATTGTCAGGAAGTCCGGCGAGGTGCTTCGTTGCATTCAATATCATACTGGATGACGAATGAAAAAGCGATGAACTTTTCCCGGTAACAATCGTACCATCTCGCAACTCGATTGCTGCTCCGCTATATATTCCGCCATATCCTTTACGCTTCTTTTCGGCATCGGAAGCAGCTTTTCGCGCAGCTGCCACCACCTCCCGATCACTCTCTTCGGCGCCAACCCGCTTCATAATTTCCTGCGAACGATTCAGAGTCGATTTTCCGGTCAATCCCATCGCAAACTCTACCGCGCTACGGAAATAACGACGAATAATTTCCTGGAATGCGGCATCTTGCACAATCTTATCATCCACAATTCCTGAACTGGCACGATTTACCCCCATATCAGTTGGAGATTGGTACATCGCTTCACCACCGGTGATTTTTTCAAGAATCTTCTTCAATAATTTGAAAGCTTCTATATCCCGATTGTAATTCACAGCTTCTACGCCATACGCCTTTAAGTGGTACGGATCAATCATGTTCCGATCACGCAAATCCGCTGTAGCAGCTTCATAGGCGACATTCACATAGTGAGTCAATGGCAAATCCCAAATCGGGAAAGTTTCAAACTTAGCATAACCGGCTTTTTTCCCGGCTTTATAATCATGATAAAGATTGTTCAAACAAGTGGCTAATTTCCCACTTCCCGGACCCGGACCGGTAACTACAACCAAAGGTTTGGACGTTTCGATATATACATTTTGGCCATAACCTTCATCACTTACTATCGTTTCCACATCGGTTGGGTAACCTTTTGTCGGATAGTGAATATATACTTTTATCCCTTTTAGTTCTAATTTATTCTTGAAAGAAATGGCGGCAGGCTGCTCCTTAAAGCGTGTTATAACTACAGATGAAACATTGATCCCAAACCATTTCATGTCATCAATGCTTTTAAAGGCGTCCATATCGTACGTAATCCCAAAATCGGCACGTACTTTATTTCGCTCCAGATCTCCGGCATGGACACAAAGAATTACCTCAATTTTATCTTTGAGTTTTTGAAGTAATCGAATTTTCACATTGGGATCAAAACCGGGAAGGACACGTGCAGCGTGATAATCGTAGAGTATTTTACCACCTAACTCAAGATAAAGTTTATCATTGAATCTGCTCACTCGTTCAAGAATAGCCTCTGACTGCTCCTGAAGGTATTTTTCATTATCAAAGCCTTTCGGCGTGGTGGTTTTCATTTCCCGATTTCTCCTATTTTTGATGTGTGCTATCGGGATTCAAAATTAGTAATATTATTTGAAAATATCAATTTTGAATTGTCCGAAAATTTACATATGAGTGTTAAAATCAACAAAATGATTTTTTTAACAATTGAGTTTATTCTTTTTCAGACAGCTGTGCTTTATCGATTAGCCAATAGCAGCTATTCCAAATCCTTTGTGAAAAGCATGTAAGTTTGGAAAGAGTACCTTGCGAATATTGCAAGAAAGAAGGCAGTCTGATCGCCGCCTTCAGCTTGAAGCAAGTTTTAAGAATAGATAAGAATCTGCATGTTTCTAAGACAAAAACACTCCCTGACGGGTTAAAACCCAAAATCTATTTCTTCTATTTCTTGTTGCTCTTCGTGTTCAAACACCAACTCGTTGTGCTCACTAACACCTTCAACATATATCGCTTTGTAAGGAATGGCGGGACAGACATACTCGCAACCGCCACAGCCGACACATATATCTGTTTCGGTGTGCGGAATTGTCAATGAGCCTTTGTACGGAACCATGCTCACCGCCTGAGTCGGACAGTGCTCAGAACATGCTCCACAACTTGTTTCATCGTAGTAAACAATACAATTTTCGAGGATAAACTGAACTTTACCAATCTGGGTGTGATGCTTGTCTTTCTTTGAAAGCGGAACGAGCGCTTCGGTAGGACATACATCTGTACAAATCGTACAATCGTAATTACAAAAGCCGTGATCGAAGTACATTCTCGGCTGCATCATCCCGCTCAGCCCGTATTCCAAAAATGCGGGTTTTATAACGTGAGAAGGGCATTTACTGACACACAAATGGCAGGAAATACATTTTTCGCTAAGATTTTTCACACTTAAAGCTCCGGGAGGCGCTATCGGATTTTCTCGTTTTATCTCTTTTCTTAACGCTACACCGGTGGTTTTTTGGGCAATCATTGATGTAGCAGCTACAGTTGTAACCGCAGTTGCATATAAAAACCTTCTTTTCGAATCATCTACTTTTACAGTTTCTGTCGGTTTGGGATCTTCATCTTGCAACTTCTCCCCTATCGCTGTTTTTTTTCCAAACAGCACCGGAGTATATTTCATAGCCGACCGATTACATACTTCTATGCAGTTGAAACAATTAACACATCGACTGTAATCAACTTTCATCCGCTTAGAGTCTATGCATGATGCCTTGCAATTCATGGCACAAAGTCCGCACAAGTTGCAATCAGACTCTACAAACCGGATTTTGAAAATTGAAAATTTGCTGAAAAAACCAAGCGTCGTTCCGACAGGACAAATGGTATTACAGAAAGTACGGCCGTTTTTCCAGGCTAAAAACCCAATTGAAAGCATCGTTATCAATGCTACAGCCAATGAGAATACGCCCAACCCATAAATTCCGACTTTATAAAAAGTATAATTATCGAAACTTGTAAATATAGATTGCTGTACGTTATTTCCGGCTAAATAGGCTGGTCTGAAAATGTGTGTAACCATCCTGCCATATGCTCCGTAGGGATCCAAAAGGCCGACAAGAAAGGTGAATCCAAATAAAAACGCGATTAAAGTTGCACCAAAAACCATCCATCTTAGCACTGTCTTTTCCCGGCTATAGGTATATCTTCTCCGTTTTTTACGTAGTTTCTTCGGAACTTTCTTTGAAAGCCACGCGACAACATCCTGGTACACGCCCATCGGACAGATAGATGAGCAATATACACGCCCGAAAACGAAAGTCAAAACAACCAATGCTATCAATATCAATGCATTAAGCGATAAAAGCGCAGGTAAGAATTGAATATCGGCCAAAAAACTTAGTTTTAATGGCAGCAATTCAGCAAAATCCAGAAAATAGAGCGTTATCAATACAAAAAGTATCAATGAAACGACCACGCGTGTTTTTTTTAGCATAATGATAAGTTCCTCTTTTAATCCCCTTACAGCTATAGAATATTTTCGCCCCTATACAGTCAAAACTTATAGGCGATAAAAGTAATTTAGTGTGAGTGTGTTTTACGAAATAGAATAAAACCGCATAACGCGATTCACTTTAGGAATTCTTATTAAACCCTCACTCTCCTTACTTTTAATTTGCTTAAATCCATAATTCCCAATTTGTGATCTTGTGCTTTGGAAATATGTGTAACCTTATTAAGCGGCATATCACGCACCTGGCTGAAGAAATTCACAGCCGCTGTGTCCACCGCGACAATATCCTGTGACAAGAAAAGACCTTTTGTAAGAACTACATCTGCGGCTGATCTTCCGCGTGGTCCGCTGGTTTTCATAAGACGATAAGCATCTACGATATTTAGAACTGGTCGTTTTGCATAAGTACAAACATCCGCAATGCATTGCTGTAAGTCATTCGCGTGGAAAAATCCTCTATCCCAAACAATTCCCATATAATTTTTCATGGCAATGGTCATTTGAGCGCCGCCGTGATTTTTCAGCACAGGGATATTTATCCATTTGTCACAATTGACAATGGCTTCATGAATTTTTGTTGATTTTAAGCTTTTACCATTGGGGAGTGAAACTTGACGGTAATAACTTTCTTGATGAGCAGGAACTACCTTTGCACCGGCTGCTTTAGCTGCCGCTTCAATTCCGCTGTTTGCATAGGCTTTCCGCCAGTCATCGCACGTGTGATCAAAAACGACTACTTCTTTAGCGCCGGCTTTGAAGCATTCTTTGATAACCGCAGAAACTAATTTCGGGTTTGTATTGGCTGCTAATTCGGGAGTTTTGTCCCAGCCTATATTCGGTTTTACAACTACTTTATCACCTTTTTTGATGAATTTTCCCATTCCGCCCATTTCGGCGATTGCTTTAAGAAACATAGCTTCCGGTTCACCACCAAGCACTGCTACTAAATCATAATTTGCTGCCGCGCGTCTTTTTGTTTGTGCATTTACAGACTGGGTTAAAATCCCCATTTTTCCATCTTCCTTTATCGCGACTGTACCACCTACAGCCGCTGCTCCGGTCAGTGCCAATGAGCGTAAAAATTTCCTTCTGTCCATAATGTTGAATATTTTTTAAATATTAAAAACTTGGTCGAATAATTATTCCGAATAGCATCGGGAATTTGAATTGCTGTTACGCGTATTTTTCTATTCGGTTTATTTGTGAATTAGTTTATTTAGTGAAAATCTCTCTAAAACTGAATGTCCACCCCTCCAAACATTGTCAGACCCGGCATTGGATAACCGGCATTGATTTCGTAGGTTTGGTTGAGCAGGTTTTCTCCTTTAAGAAACAAATTAACTTTATCAAAAAACTTATACGAACTTCTGGCGCTCCATAATATAAAATCTGTCTTTTGTAAATTCTGCCCTATCGAAGAATATAGATTTCCAATAAACTGAACTCCTGTCGTAAAACTAAATTTATTGTCTGAATAACCTCCACCAAGGTGTAATTTATGTTCAGGCGCACCAACTAATTTGTATTTCATATCCAAAAAACTGTAATTTACAGCCGCATGCCAGTTTCTCGCGGGTCGATATTTCACCTGAAATTCCGCTCCCATATTTTCGACTTTGCCCGTATTCACATTGCGCGGCTTTCCATCTACAGGCAGAATCTGAATGATATTTTCTCCATTTAAGTAGAATAGATTCACATCAAAATTCAATCGATTGTCAAACAAGCTCTGAGCATACGACACTTCGTAATTCATTACACTTTCTGCCAACAAATCTGGATTATGCGGAGGAAACATATACAATTCTCGCATCGTCGGATTTCGGAAACCTTTGCTCACAATTGCCTTGATTACAGACGTTTGCAGAGGAATATAGCTCAACCCAAATTGTGGAATCCACGCTGAACCTTTTGTTTCATGATGATCGAGTCGAATCCCGGCATTCGCGGTCAATTTATCATCAAAAAATGATTGCTGAACATTTACAAAACCGGCTAAATTATTATAAAATAGATTTATCAATTCAACTTTCTTATCTGGAAACCTATTCTCCGCGACTCCGCCAAATCTCTGATAATCAATCCCGAAAGTTGTATTGTTTCCTTTGAAAAGTTTGAACGACTGATAAATCAGCGAACCGAACATTACATCTTTTGAATGAAACCGATGAAGTGGTGGCGTGGCATTAACACGATATCCGTCATTTATTTCGTGAGTTCCAAAATTATAATAAAATTTCATCGCACCGGATGACCTCGCATATTCATTCTCTACGGTCAACGATCCCATGCCTCGAAGAATATCCGCATCATTATCAATTAAAGGATTCGAAATGCTTCCCGGGTTGGATGAGATTGTTTTTGAGAGATTGACATCAATATAGCTTGTCCAGTTTTTCGAAAAATCGTAACCAAACTTTCCAAACGTATTATACTGACTAAAATCCATGTTTTCGCGATGTCCATCGGAGTGATTGTATCCCATTCCCCAATTGGCGTACACTTCTTTTTCTTTTACGCTTCCTGAATATTCCGCACTAATCGAGTTGAAACTTCCATACATCAATCGTGCACTATTTTTGAAGCCCTCCTCTTTCTCTTTCTTGGTAATAATGTTTATAACTCCGCCCATTGCATTGGAGCCGTAAAACATCGAAGCCGGACCACGCAACACCTCAATTCGCTCTGTCATAAGTGACTGATAACTATCGGCAAGCGGGTGACCCATAATGCCCATGTACTGCGGATTTCCGTCTATTAGCACTAAGACTCCGGCAGTAGGGGCGCCACCTACACCTCGGATATTTATGCCGCCTGCCGCTCCTCCGGCAACTCCGTAACCCATTACACCCCGCTGGGTGATAAATAAACCCGGTATCTCTTCCGTCAAAATCGGCAAAATGGATGGTTCAAATCGACCCTGAATCTCTTTTTCTGAAACCACCGAAACACTCATTGGAACGGTGTTCAGACTCACCTTATGTTTTGAACCGGTAACTATAACTTCGTCTAAACGAACACTATCTACTTGTAAAATATTACTTTTTTCAGCCCAACTATATCCACAAAACACACTAAATACAACGACTATTATTATTTTTTTCATTTAAGTTAATTTCTGTAGTTTTTTCTCGAGAAAACAAGGGCTGATTATAAGTTCCATGGAAATCGGAAACAATCCTCGTTGTACAAGGCGTAATCGGCATTTCCATTCACTGCAAAAGTTTTTACAATCGTAGCCCCTCTTAATAGTTCGACTGCAAAATTGACAGTTGCTCCGGTCTTAATTCGATCTTCTACTAAAAGAATAGTTTTATTCTTGAATTCAAAATCAATTGGTGTGAGTAATTTTGGATTATCGTATTTCGGTTTTTGATTGTTATCTCTTAAATTGATTTTTAAAACCTGAAACTCCGTTCCCAACCGCTGGTTGAGAATAGCGGCAGGGATTAATCCGCCATTGGCAATAGCAACAACCAAGTCGAATTTTTCATGAAACTCAATCTCACGAAATCGAATTAATATTTCGGCAAAAGACTTTGTTCGCATTTATCTGTCTAATGCTTTCAGCACTAAAAATCCGCCTACAATTTGAAGAATTATTCCCGGATATCCGATTTTAACATCTTGAATCGCAGCTGCCAGACTTCCTGTCATTGCCCATTCTGCACCCATTCCTATTAATTGGTATGCAAAAACAGCAAGAATAATTCCCAAGATACTCACTTTACCGAAATATTTAGCTGCCATAGAAGCTGCCACAGCAAGTAAAACCGACTTTGTCAAAATAATCGGAAGCAACGCGACCATCGGCATTCCAAACAGCAAACTATTTACTACCGGTGATAAAACTGCTGTCAATAAACCTACATGAATGCCGTATTTATACGCTGCAATCAGTGTAAAGAAATAGATTGGAAGAAAAATCAATCCGCCTTGAGGGATCATATGCGCCAGCTGAGGCAAAAGAATGTTTCCTACAACAAAGAGAGTTGCGAAAAGGTACGTTTTTACATTGGTAAAACTGTACGAATAAAGTTTAACTGTTGTTGACATAAGAAATTTTTTTATAATTTATTTTTGTTACGATTTTCAAAGTAGAAATAAAGAGCAAAATTAAAAAAAATGAGTATCCGTAGTTTCGCCCAAAATGATTATCTTTGTGTAATAAAAATTTTGGGTTATGAATTTATTAAATTTTGTAGAACAATATCCTGACGAGGCAAGCTGTCG
>JAAYIT010000372.1 GCA_012523295.1 Porphyromonadaceae bacterium
AAAAGTGGACCGGCAAAGTTAAGGGTTGGAGGCAAATCGCTCTACAGTTGGCCATCCATTTCGGAGATCGTGTGGCACCCTACATTCATTAAAAAAGTGAGTTTACACAAAATAGTTGACAGACCCTTATGCGGATATGCTAAAATAAAAATATACAACACGTATGCAGATTTCATGACATTGAAAGTTAAACCTAAATATGAAAAAAAGCAAATTAATGCAGCTCTTGTTTACGAAGTGTTAGACTTTCTAAACGAAAGACTAACAAAAGGCGAATTCTATTTGTCAGACGGCATGAGAAACACCCTGCATAAAACTAATTTTCAAAATTATCTCGTCAGTTACTTTGGGTTTCGCTTTGCGTATTGTAACCTTCACTTGGCGTATAGGCCGCCTATCAAATTTATTATTAATACAACATATAGATTTAGACAAATTTTCTACCATTTAGAGAATTATAGGTATATTGAGAAACTGTCCGCGTTGTTGCGTATGGAAGAATTTGCTCGGGCTTGTATAAAGAGGAGAAAAGTTCATGAATGATTTGGTTTCTATTATTACCCCTTCATACAATACAGCAATTTTTTTGGAGGAAACTATTCAAAGTGTCCTAAATCAAACATATAAAAATTGGGAAATGATTATAGTGGATGATTGTTCAACAGACAACACCGATGAGATAATTAGGAAATTTGACGACCAACGAATAAAATATTATAAAAACCAGGAAAATGTTGGTGCAGCGATTAGTCGAAACACAGCAATTTCGTATGCAAAAGGACGATGGGTTGCATTTTTGGATAGCGATGATCTTTGGGAAAAAGACAAACTCGAAGAACAGGTGAAGTTTATGAAGGAGAACAACATTTCGTTTACTTACACGGGTTACATGGAAATTGATGAAAATTCCAAACAAACCGGCAGGGTAATAAAGGGCCCTAGACGTCTTACTAAACGTGGTATGAACAGTTATTGTTGGCCTGGATGTCTAACGGTTATGTATGACGCAAATGCAATAGGACTAGTTCAAATTCCTGATATTAAAAGGAATAACGATTATGCCCTATGGATACGCATTAGCGAAAAAGCAGAGTGCTTCTTGCTGGACAAGATTCTAGCAAGGTATAGAAAACGAGCAGGTTCAATATCAAATCATAGTTATTTAGAGCTTATAAAGTGGCATTATGTTTTATGGCGTATATGCGAGAGAAAGTCTAGGGCTATAAGTGTAGCTTATACAATCAGAAATTTATTTTGGGGAGTAATAAAAAAAGTTCATTACTCAAAAAATACAAAAAAAGAGGAAAATACATGAATTTGAAAAAAAATGCGTATCGGTTTCGACGCAAATTACAAGTGTTTGCCGTCAAGATTTTGGGTGATGAGTTAATGTCTCATATATATTTTTTATTTGTTATGAGAAAACGGTTGAACCTAAAAAATCCTGTTACGTTCAATGAGAAAGTTCAATACTATAAGTTATTTTGTTGTCCAAATAATGACTTAATAATACAGTGTAGCGATAAATACAAAGTGAGGGACTACTTGAAACAAAAAGGATTAAGTGAATATCTAATTCCATTATTCGGTGCATGGGACACTGTTGGGGACATCTTGTGGGATGAATTGCCGGATAAGTTTGTTTTGAAGTGCAACCATGGGTGTGGATATAATTATATTTGTACTAATAAACATGAGGCATCGGAGTTTGATGCTAAAATTGAATTGGAAAAGTAGATGAGAGAGGATTTTGGATATTTTAATGCAGAGCCTCACTA
>JAAYIT010000373.1 GCA_012523295.1 Porphyromonadaceae bacterium
AACATTGAATATATATACGAATTTTATCAAAGTATGAAATTTAATTAAGATATTTGTAGAAGAACACAATTTAATTTTTTCGACAAAGTAGAAATGGATAGCGATAAAAAATCTAATCAATATAAATTAGACATAATATGAACGACATCAGAAATTTAGAGCCAAAAGCTCTTTGGAACAATTTTTACAGTTTAACACAAATTCCTCGCCCTTCCGGGAAGAAAGAAGATATAGGTAAATTTTTAGTCGATTTCGGGAAATCGCTCGGATTGGAAACCTTACAAGATGAAATCGGAAACGTATTGGTGAGAAAACCTGCAACACCCGGCATGGAAGACCGCAAAGGTGTTGTGCTCCAATCGCACATGGATATGGTGCCGCAAAAAAACAGCGGAGTAAAGCATGATTTTGCGAAAGACCCGATAAAAACCATTATCGATGGTGATTGGGTGCGAGCTGATAACACGACGCTTGGCGCTGACAATGGAATCGGTGTAGCAGCGGCTATGGCCGTACTTCAATCAACTGATATGCCGCATCCTGCCATCGAAATGTTTATTACAGTAGATGAAGAAACCGGAATGGACGGAGCCTTCGGATTACAGCCGAATTTCCTGAAAGGAGATATCCTGATTAACATGGATTCGGAAGATGAGGGCGAATTGTACGTAGGTTGCGCCGGGGGATTAGACGCTACCGCGCTTTTCCGCTACAAAGAAGTGGAAATGCCAAAAGAAGATGTAGCTTTCCGTGTATCGCTAACGGGGCTGAAAGGCGGTCATTCCGGAGTAGATATTCACTTGCAACGCGCCAACGCCAACCAGCTAATGTTCCGCTTTTTGAAAGCAGCAATTGCTGATAATGAGGCAAGATTGAGCAGTATCGAAGGGGGAAATTTACGCAATGCCATTCCGCGTGAAGCATTTGCCGTACTGACCGTTCCAAAAGGAAATGAGGAGGAGCTACTCGAGACTATCGCTGATTTTGAGGCCCTTTTTATTGAAGAAAATAAAGGTGTAGAAGAAAATATCAGTCTTAAAGCAGAACAAATAGAAGAAATAAGTGGCTTGATGCCGGAAGAAGTACAGGATGATTTGATAAATGCTGTTATTGGTTGTCCAAATGGTGTTTATCGCTTTATTCCTGAAGTTCCCGATGTGGTGGAAACCTCTAATAACTTGGCTATTGTGATGTCAGATGGAGAAAAAATTGAAGTTAAATGCCTGATTCGGAGTTCAGTTGACAGCAGAAAAGAAGAAATTGGCTCCATCATTGAGAGTGTATTTACGCTTGCCGGAGCAAAAGTCACATTCTCAGGCGCTTATCCGGGTTGGAAACCAAACTTAGACTCTCCGATTTTGAAAGAAATGATCAAAGTTTATGAGACTAATTACAAAAAAACGCCAAAAATCCTGATTATTCACGCAGGATTGGAATGCGGAATTCTGGGAACTCATTACCCTGATATGGATATGATTTCATTCGGACCGACCATCCGCTTCCCACACTCCCCGGATGAGAAAGTGAATATCGAAACCGTAGCGAAATTCTGGGATTACCTGAAATTGACTTTGGCTGATATCCCTAAAAAATAGCATCCGAAAGTATGTTTGCTTGCTTTAATCAAAGCATCATAAAAATATAGCATCATAAAACTTTGCCAAAGGTTATATCTTTGGCAAAGTTTTATTGTAGTATCTTTGTTCTCCGACATATAAACTTCTCAAAACTTCTGAAACGCTCTCTATCGGCTATTTTAATTTACTAAACTTTCGCAAGCTTTATCTGATAGTCTCAAGAGGTTTGCTAACGAGTGACCTCGTCCTGTGAGCCAAAAAATCAGAGAGAACGGCGTTAAGAATCGTCCTTGTTTGAGCCTTTAAATAGGTTTCAAAAACCGAAACACTTGGGGCGAGTTTGGACGATTTAGCCGTTCGAACGCCAATTTTTTGA
>JAAYIT010000374.1 GCA_012523295.1 Porphyromonadaceae bacterium
AACCATCACTTCCATGTCCTATCACTGGCTTGGCGAAGACTACGGACACATCCGCTACAGTCCCGAAGTGGATAAGGAATACAAGTGGATAAAATACACAGCGCCATTTAAAGAACCGTTGTTCACCCTGGTGAAAATTTCCCCGAAAGGCACCATCAAGATTACCGGAAAAAAATCGGAATGGGTTGGGCCGACCCCGTGGGAGGTAGGTTATCCCAAATCATTGGAAAAGTATATGCGTCCGGCCATCTCAAAACGAAAACTGAAGTTTTAGGAAGGTTTTGATGGACAATCTCCGATGAATTTTAAATCAGCGAGGTAAAGGTTAACAACGTGCAGCACATTTCAGGAGCCATTCATCGGATGATTTGAATAATTCTCTCCGCCGGTGCGATATACAAAACCGTGTCTTGCTTTGCAAAAGCAAAAATTTTTACTTGAACGTAAAATATTAGAAAGAAGCATTTTGCAAATACATAGTCGTTTGGGAAGTTATATTCCAGTCTGTTGACTAGGGCACCGATTGCAAATCGGCGCCAGCGGGGGGTTATAATAAATTTCCTTTCCAATTTATGGTTCTGTTTTGGAATGCTGACGCACAATGGTTTGGAGCTTGGCGTTTGGGCGGGAAAGTTCGCAAGAACATTTCCGCTTGAATGTCAACCCGCCTGACGCCAAGCCCTTATTAGGCGTAGTTTTTCTACCAGTCCATGTTGGCTGCATTGTCAAGTTCACTCATTAAATAGCCTGAATATTCTCTCATAGTTTCCATGCTTGCCGTAGCGGTTTTATAAGTTCCATTTGCGGCAAATGTCAATATTGTCGGTAATGCACACTCCTGAGTATAATACATTGCTGGTTCAAGAGAACCTTTCCAAAGAAATTTTATAAAGTCTTCAATCAACTTTATTTCGTCTTCCTCTTTGAAGGTTAAATACCCGTGTAAAGAAAATCTGTTTTTTTGCTTTTTATGATTCATAAGAACTGGAACAGCTCCTGTTCCTGAATGAAATTTAAAAGCATTTCCATTCTTGCCAAATGCTCCATGAGCAACAAAATTTCTTAACTGTTGCCTAACAATTAAAAGCTCGTCATAAAATTTGTTTGCTTCTTTTGAGTTGTCCTTTATTGCGGCTTTAAATTTTGTTTTCCACTCTCCTTCAATTAGAGTCGTTACATCTTCACCATTTGACATGCTTTCGGCAACAACAGCTAAATGAATAAATAAATGCTCAGTCCAACTAAAAAAAGCCTCAATACACGAAATTGCAATCCAATTAGAATTCTGGCGATATTGCAATCCAAGATTTGTGTAGGAAGTGCTTTTTCCATATTCAAAATCCTTTGTTTCCGTCTTAATTTTGTCTTTATTCTTTAGATACTTTTTTCTTTCTTTCTTATACAATGAATTTAAATACTGAAATCTGTCGTAAAGTCGTTTGTTGTTATTTACAATATTGAATTCCGATTTTTTGACTGCTTCTTCAGCTAGGTGGTCGTAAAAAGGTCTGATACTTTTTATAGCTCCATTGATTTTCTTAACTATCTCTTCCGCTTCATTCTCATCTTTGGATTTATCCTGAACAAATACTCCAACACCAAGTTTTCTATATTCAATAAAAAAAGCTCTGCCGTTATAATCTATGGGAAATGACCAAGCAATTTTCTCAAATTGCCCTAAATTTTTGAACCCCAGCAAATCGTTGAATAAAAAATAGACTAAAAAGTATTCTGGAAGTCCACGTCCTGCGTTACTGCGTTCAGCCGTAAACAAAAATTTATCCTTTGCTAACGTATTATTGTCAGCAGGCTTAATAGGTGTCAATATTTTTAAAGCAGTTTGCTTATATTTTTCAGTGTTGAAACTCATGTCTGTTGTGTCGTCATAAAATTATGCTTAACGGTTTGGGTATTGCCGAAAGCGGGGTTTTTAGTACACAAGTTCAATCGAAGAACGAAAGTTGAACCTTGCACAAATATCCTATCGAAGCCGTTCAGCCCCGCTTTTGGTAATAC
>JAAYIT010000375.1 GCA_012523295.1 Porphyromonadaceae bacterium
GGCAAATTGACCAGGCATTTATTGAAAGCTCTCCTAGAGAATTGTAGAAAAATTGGACTCTCCAAAGACACAATTTGTGTAATACTTTCGTTGCGGTATGCCGTTTGGAAGAGCTGACAGGTGGTTGTTCTACTTTCACTCCGTTGAGCACTTCATCGCACTATGCATCGAGTAGGAAAACCAATCCAGAACGGACCCTCTCAAGCCCAATTGCTCATAAAAAGAAGATATGTCGCAAGGTGCGGCTTGCTTTAACACTGCGTGAAATAAGAGTCCACTTGCTTAGCTTAAATTGGAAAATGCAGCCGGTTAAGCAAAACTTTTTCCATGCTTGAATCTTACTTAAAAAATTGTCGTGGCAAGACTTGCAGTCCTCAGTTTTACTTCACATGATTTATACCGGGGCATCTTGTGACTTTTCCCAACCATCTTCAATAAGTGAATTGAATCCGACTGACATTCATCTGCCACTGATTGACTTACAGCATGTTTCAAAAACTATTGTGATGCAAGGTTATACTGTAAAAAACTCGAAAGCGTTTTGCTTTCGAGTTGGCTAGAGTAGATTAACACCATTTCGGGGCATCGTGGGTGCGGCAAGTCAACTAAACTAAACTAAACATCATATGCTTACTCGCTGAAAAAAAGATTAATTAAGTACCCCAACCGTTTGTGTTCCGCAGAATATAGTTTTCCTCATTTTTTTCAAGTCCAAAGGTTTCGGCAAGGTGCCACCAAATATCACCTTCCTCAGGGATTTGTAGCAACATCGAAGCCCAATTATTGTTTATTTTTTTTTCTGGAACGATATGAAACTTTGCCGTTGCTACGAGAATGAAACCGGAATCAGCTTCCCATTCTAATAAGTGCAATTCTGAATCGACTATAAATTCTTTTAATTTCTCTCCAGGAATCGAAGCCTGCTTCTTTTCTTCTAGCCATTTTGAAATCAGAAAAATCAGTATTTCTTCGGAATTCAAGCCTTGTACCGAATTGATTGGGGTCTCATAAAGAACATCCCAAGCTGAACTTGAGTTATAAGGATCAATTGTGCTAAGTGGGCTAAAGTTGGAGGTTGGATAGGAAAGTGTTAAAGTCGGTTCTGGAGTGTTTGGGGCAGTCGGTGCCGGAAGACCAACTGATGAGCATGCTGTAACAACTAAGCAAACAAATATAACAGGACGGAGAAAAAGGCGAAATTTGTTCATATCTGGCAAACCTTTCATGATTAGAGTTGCTCTTGCATCTGCAAGAGGTTGGAGTTAATTACTTCTCCACCCAGATATATGAATTCCTCGCCAGGTAAAACTTGCCCAATTTGATAATGGATAGTGTTTACGATTCGTTGTATGAGCGTCCACCAAAACTTGTGACATCGACCAACAATCATTAATTTGCACGACAATACCTTCATGATCCCAGATTCTATTGCCGTTGACATCGTAAAGTTGAACAACACCGCCAATGCCGATGTCACAATAAGTTGAATATCCTTGCATCGCTAGGTATCCGTAAGGTCCAATTTTATTGGTATTTCCAGTAATAAAATTGAATTTTTCCTGAACTCTTATCCAGGCTAGAGAGCCGGATCCATTTTGATTTCCCATAGGATTGTTGAAAACGTAATACCAATCTGTCTGATAGTCATTACCCATTCCACTTGCATCTGGAGGCGTTTTTCCTTCACCTGCGTAAATCGCTTGAGAGACAAAATTAGCACAATCACTTTCTTCGGTTTTATACCAGTTCGTGTTATATGTTGAAGAACCAGGCAGGTCGCTTGTGTGGTCATCAGCATAACTTGCAGCATCGCTTCCGTTGTAAGTTTTATTTTCTAACATAGGGTTGTTAGATAGAAACCTTGTTCCCTCATTTATACTTGGCCCTGATGAATAATTATTAATTTGTAAATCTTTATTATGGTTTTCATCAATTATACTCTTGATATCAGACACAGTCATAAAACTCAACTGTTTCGACAATTCATCTTCATATTGATCCTCTTGGATTAACCATCCCGTCGGGGTTTCACGAAGGGTGATGATGTGTCGCAGACCAGATAAGCTAGAAACTTCAGGTGCGGAGGCTTCAAATACGACGTCATGACTCTCATATAAATATACCGTTGCGACATCATCAGAAAGAATAATCTGATCAATGAAAAGCTCAAAGTAATAATTTATATATTTTAAGTCAAATTTGGAGGCAATATATAATTCTATATCTCGTTTATCATTTTCTTGCTTTACCCAATCGTGGGTATTGTCATATACAAGGGTTGAAAATTCTTTCTTTAGCAATGATCTTTGACTCTCGTATTTGGTCTCAAAGTATTTGTAAATCACTGATTTGATATCTGTATCGTTGAGTAAATTAGCTTGAATATTCTCTGAAAACAAGATATGCCCTTTATTCAGGGGGAAACCTGTGACTGGGACCACAGATCCAATCGAAGGGAAGGCGACAAAGAGCATTAATAATA
>JAAYIT010000045.1 GCA_012523295.1 Porphyromonadaceae bacterium
AGCCGTTTGAACGCCAATTTTTTGAGTGAGGCGGGCGGAGTCTTGACTTTTTTTGCTTCGTTTTTTGTGTCAAGACAAAAAATGAAGTGGGGTTTGGGGCAAAGCCCCAGCTTGCTTAATTCCTTTGGTAATCAGCATATATTTATCAAAAGCAGCTTTACAGTCGGCTGTAACAACTTGCGAAAGTCAAATTATTTTACTATAAACTATTTTACTATTCTAATCAACCAATCGATTATTTAATTATTTAACAATTTAACTACTTAACTATAATAAAAAAATGGCAATTATCAAACCCTTCAAAGGCATTCGTCCACCAAAAAATCTTGTAGAAAAAGTAAACTCACGTCCATACGACGTATTAAACTCCGAAGAAGCCCGCGCTGAAGCAGAAGGCAATCCTTATTCTTTGTATCATATCATCAAGCCGGAAATTGATTTCCCGATAGGCACCGATGAGCACGAAGAAAAAGTGTATGCGAAGGCAGCTGAAAACTTCAAAAAGTTCAAAGATAACGGTTGGTTAGTACAAGATGAAACCGAAAAATACTACGTTTACGCCCAAACAATGAACGGTAAAACTCAGTACGGTTTGGTTGTTTGCGTATCTGTGGAAGATTACATGTCCGGCAGGATAAAAAAACACGAGCTAACCCGTCACGACAAAGAAGAAGACCGGATGAAGCATGTCCGAATTAATAATGCCAATATCGAACCTGTCTTCTTTGCTTATCCGCATCGTGATGATTTAGATGCTATAGTGGCAGGTGTTATCAAAAATGAACCGGAATATGATTTTACGGCAGAATTGGATGGTTTTGGACATACGTTTTGGCTGATAGATGATGAGGAAACAATTCAGCAAATTACAGCTATTTTTGCTGAAATTCCTTCGCTCTACATTGCCGACGGTCACCATCGTAGCGCGGCGGCCGCATTGGTAGGCAACGAAAAACGACTGCAAAATCCAAATCATACGGGCGATGAAGAATATAACTACTTCATGGCGGTTTGTTTCCCGGATAATCAATTGACAATCATTGACTATAACCGTGTTGTAACCGATTTGAACGGTTTAAGCGATGAGGAATTTTTGAAAAAATTAGAAGAAAATTTCATTGTCGAGGAAAAAGGCGCCGAAATTTACAAACCTGACAAACTCCATAATTTTTCGCTCTATCTCTCCGGAAAATGGTACTCGCTAACTGCCAAAGCCGGCACTTACAACGAC
Organism: Porphyromonadaceae bacterium; assembly: GCA_012523295.1. Lineage (GTDB taxonomy): Bacteria > Bacteroidota > Bacteroidia > Bacteroidales > Paludibacteraceae > UPXZ01. The sequence goes on from JAAYIT010000045.1 coordinate 1,232, forward strand.
AACGACCCCATCGGCGTACTCGATGTAACCATTGCCTCAAACCTGATTTTGGATGAAATTCTGGGTATCAAAGACTTGCGAAGCGACAAGCGTGTCGATTTCGTTGGTGGCATTCGTGGATTGGGAGAGCTGAAACGCAGGGTGGACAGCGGTGAAATGCAAGCTGCCATAGCTCTCTATCCCGTTTCCATGCAGCAACTTATCGACATAGCCGATACCGGTAACATCATGCCGCCAAAAACCACTTGGTTTGAACCAAAATTGAGATCGGGATTGGTTATTCATGAGTTGAAATAAGCATTCTGCTAAGTTTATAAAAAGTTGATAAACATATAAATTGTTTTACAATGAGTGTTTATCAACTTTATTTTTTTCACACACCAAGAAACAACACACAATGAAAAAATCAAAGAGGAAACTGCTGTTGCTTTTCATTATTCTTTTATCATCCAACCATTCTTTGACATCATTCTCTCAAACAGACACTGTTCAAATTGAGGAAAATTCTAAAATCGTATTAATCCGCGAGGATTCCTATGTCGGGTCGGCAATAAACTATACAGTCCTTGCCAATAATGAGGAAGTTATTTTAATCAGAAATAACTCGTATCATTCCTTCGAGTGCAAGCCGGGCGATTATACTTTTACGATTAAAGAGGATAAAAGCACAGCACTGAACATAAAAGCGCTCCCGGGGCAAACGCATTATATCCGATTTGGATTGAGGACAGGTTTTTGGACAAGTAGGCCCGAGCTTATGGAGGTTACGGAAAATTACGCGCAAGCTATCCTGAACAACAGAAGAATACGTAAAATTGAAAACGAAAACACTCGTTTTATTTTGCCCAAAAACAGTCTTGGAATCGAGGTTGTCATGGGTGGCGGGATAAGAAGTGAAGAAGTGATAATCTTAGACAATGGCGGCACCGCTTCTTTCAGCTATGGCGGCGGATTCGGTATCGGCGCTCAATACGCGTATCAATTTCACAGAAATTTCGAGTTGAAAATAGGCGCTAACTACGAAAGTTCCACACTGAGTCCAAGGGTAAAGAATGTTGAAATGTACTTCCGCCGCGCGAAAGCCGGTATCACACCGCGCTTCGTCATCCCGCTTAGAGACGGTGAAACCATGCGTCTGAAATTGGGAGCAGGTTTGGATTACTACTTTTGGAACAATTTTAAACTACATGAACCTTTCACTCCGGTGAGTATAACACACATTTACGACAAAGCGTTTGGCTATCACGGCGAATTTTTGTTTGATATGAACGTAGGCTCAGCTACCACATTTTATTATGGTCTGAAATGGAACGGAGCAATTTTTAACACCAATTCTCCCTACATTCCTGTACACTCTTTTTTCAGCAATCCGAACGCCAACGAATTAATGTTATTGCTGGGAGTTAATTTTTATTTTTAAAAAATTACCAATACCCCCGATAGGATTGTGACCCATACAGGCAGACACACAATAAAAACCCTATTTTTAAGTTTATTTTTATGAAGTATGGACTTAAGAATAGGGTTCTCCTTTTTATGCGCAAAAAACTCCCGTTTTACATATTCATTTTAATGATTATCTCGCTTTTATCGGCATGCGGAAGCGCGAGAACGCTGCTTCGTAAAGCCGACAACAGTTTTGAGCGGGGTGAATATGCCGTTGCGAGTGATTTATACAAAAAAGCGTATAGGCGCATTTCCTATAAAGACAAGCCTTTGCGTTCGGAAGCGGCATTCAAACAAGCTGAATCTTACCGACTTATCAACAATTCTCGCGCCGAGCAGATGTATCAAAACGCCGTCCGGAACCTCTACCCCGATACTATAGTATTTCTCCGTCTTGCACAAATGCAACAGAAAAACGGCAAATACAAAGAAGCTGAAAAAAGCTACGAAACCTATTTGGAGGTCTTTCCTGAAGATGAATTAGGAATAAATGGACTTCGCGGCGTCCGACTTTTGGATAGTTTGAAAAATAATCCATCGCGCTATATCGTTAAGCGTGAAAAGGACTTCAACGCCGTAAGAAGTTCTTCGTTTAGTCCGTCTTTTGCCAGCTCCGATGGTGATGTATTGGTATTCACATCCAATCGAAAATATGATAAAAAAGAGAAGAAACAAAAACGAAACAATGCAAGCGGACAGCCAAACAATCACCTTTTCACAGTAAAGAAAAACAGTCAGGGCGAATGGGAAAAACCGGAAATAATTGAGGGAGAAGTTAATTCAAACAACGATGAAGGCGTATCTTCCTTCCCAACGAATGGCAGCTCGATGTATTTCACCCGCTCGATTACGGAAGACAACAAAGGCGAGGGGACAATGATTGTCG
>JAAYIT010000376.1 GCA_012523295.1 Porphyromonadaceae bacterium
GCATTTGTCCTAAAGATGAGTGCTGTCTTTTATTTTGTCTGAATTGAAATAAAACAAAGCAATTTTGCTGTATAATCGAATGACTATCAACCTTATAGCGCATTCTAACAATTTACGTATGAAAAAACTAACTCTCCTCTATCTCTTTCTTATGTTGGTCGGCGTTATCTCTGCCGGTACGTATTATATTGCTCCCGATGGAAGCGACACAACCGGAGATGGATCCATATCAGCCCCATTTGCTACATTTATGAAGGCACAGCAAGTCATATCCGCTGGAGATACTGTGTTTGCAAGAGGTGGAACATATTATTTGCAAGAGTCGGACATTACGCACACTGTTTCGCTCGGGCCATATAAAATAGTTAACTATTTCACAAAGAGCGGTATGCGGAGAAAAAGAATTCACTATTGGAATTATCCGGGCGAAAGACCAATATTTGATTTTTCAGCCGTAAAGCCTGCAGGACATCGTGTTACCGCGTTTTTTTCAACAGGCTCGTATATTCATTTCAAAGGACTTGAGGTAATAGGTGTGCAAGTTACAATTCTTACGCACACTCAGTCGGAATGTTTCCGGAACCAGGGGAGCAACAATATTTTTGAGCAGCTTGTGATGCGTGATGGTATGGGAATTGGATTTTATCAACAAAACGGTTCGAATAACTTAGTTCTTAACTGTGATGCTTACAATAACTGGGACAATGTATCCGGTGACAAACGTGGTGGAAATGTGGATGGATTTGGGTTTCATCCCGGCAGAGGTTCTACCGGAAATAAGATTGTCGGATGTCGTGCCTGGTTTAACAGCGATGATGGTTATGATTGCATAAGTGCTTATGAATCTGTTACCTTTGAGAATTGTTGGGCTTTTTACAACGGCTTCAGTCAATCATTCGCAAGGCTCGCTGATGGGAACGGCTTCAAAATTGGCGGATATGGAAAAGCGCCGGTCGTGTCAAAACTTCCTAATCCGATTCCCTCATTTACAGTCCGATTTTGTTTGGCTTACAGGAATAAAGCCAACGGGTTTTACGCCAATCACCATGTTGAAACGGGTAACTATTTTTACAATAATTCTTCATACCGAAACTCAGTCAATTACAATATGTTGAGTCAAAAAATAACGAAGAGTACTCTCACAGGCAATGATACTACCATCGATTGTCCCGGGATCAGGCATATTCTGCATAACAATGTATCCTTCAAACTTTCTACACAGCGAGACACGTTGAATATGGGCACTTCTACCAATACTTTCAATTCTTTTTCTCCGGGAATCGGAGTGGTTGTGAATGGAGCGGATTTTGTCAGTATCTACGAGTCAGAACTTATCAAGCCCAGGAAAGAAGACGGGAGCTTACCCGATATGGATTTTATGAAGTTAGTGAGTAGTAGTGATTTGATTGATAAAGGGAGAGATGTGGGATTCCCATATTATGGAGTTTCACCCGATTTAGGTGCTTTTGAATATTATCCGCCAACAGCTGTGAATAATATAGAATCCGAAAAAGCCGTGTTTTTCCCGAATCCGGTGCAAAATCAATTGTTTTTCAATGATAATTCTCCTAAAGAAATTGAGATATTCAATCCGAACGGAGTACTTTTAATGAGCGGTACCGTGGAAAATGTAGTTGATTTACATGCTCTTACCAAAGGAATTTATTTTATTAGAGTAAAATCTGAAAACAATAAAAATGCTGTTTCAAAAATAATCAAATTGTAAATAAATGATTCTTTTTGCGAGACACAAATTCTTTGGTTTTCTCCGCTAAAATTCGTAATCACACCTGACAAAAAATAGAAGACTATGAAAAATAAACTAACAATTCTACTGATTCTGACTCTGTTTGTTGGCAATGCGTATGCAGAAGTTTCTTTACCTAATATTCTCACTTCCAATATGGTGCTTCAACGAGATATGCAAGTTCCGATTTGGGGCAGGGCAGATGTGGGAGAAAAAATTAAAGTCACATTTGCAGGACAGACCATCGAAACTACTGCTGATTTATTTGGAGTTTGGCAGGTGAAGTTGAAACCCTTAAAACAAAATTCACAGCCGGCCAATCTGACAATTGCCGGAAAAAATACCATTGTTCTTACCAATATCCTTGTGGGTGATGTTTGGCTCTGCTCCGGACAGTCAAACATGGAGTATCCGCTCGATTATCGGCTGAAAAGGTATGCTGCTCCCGGAAGAGGCGAGGATTTGGCACGTCAAGAGCTCAGCAAACCTAAAACAGATCAAATCCGATATGTTTTAGCCGAAAAACATAGAGGAACCGATGACATTAAAACAGTTGGATGGATTACCAATACGAATACCGATGTGCTGGGCAATATCTCTGCTGCCGGGTATTTTTTCGCCAAAGAGGTGTTTGAAAAAACGGGAATTCCTATCGGGATAATCTCTACTTCATGGGGTGGAACAGCCATTGAAGAGTGGACACCCGCATGGATTTATAAAAATTCGCCCTATTTTGACAATCAAATTAATTTTCAGGATAAGAAGATCAACGGAAGAATTGCGGGGAGTAAGTACGATAGCATGCTTTACCCGATAGCCCCTTTCGCTGTGAAAGGTATGCTGTGGTATCAGGGCGAAACCAACTGTATGACAGAAGATCAGGCAGTTTACCACGAGAAAGTCCGATTGATGCTTGACTTGTATCGTACGCTTTTCCAAAATCCGAAAATGCCTTTTTACTTTGTTCAAATTTCTCCATATCTATACACAAGAAGGACTAACGATGCTAAAAAACATACGGAAGAATTACTTCCGGAGTTTTGGGAAGCGCAGGAAAAATGCCTCAGAATTTCTAACACCGGGATGGTTGTGACGACTGATTTGGTGGATAAATTGACCGACATTCATCCTTCGTACAAATGGGAAGTAGGACGTCGCTTAGCGCTGATTGCATTGGCAAAAGATTATAAGAAAAATGTAGTTTTTGAAGGTCCTGTGTATAAATCGATGAAGGTGAATGGCAACAAAATTGAAATTACTTTCAAAGATCGGAAGAATGACTTGGTAAGTATTGATAATAAGCCTCTTACCTGGTTTTCAATCGCGGGAGAAGATGGTAATTTTATTCCGGCAAAAGCAGAAATTCAAGGAAAAAAAGTAATTGTTTGGTCTGATGAGATAGAGCATCCAAAGGATGTCCGCTTTGCCTGGAACGAAAGGGCAATGCCGAATTTGTTTAATAGCGCCGGATTACCGGCAGCGCCTTTCAGGACAGGGAAATAAAAGTAGAGAGAAGAAAACCCTTGAAGAAACTTGTCAGAATCTGATAATTATAGCCATTTAATATAGAAGAGATTAAAAAAGTTAGAATGTTATGGTGTTAATTGTCAGCGACATTATAAAACATCGCAAATTCACTAAATTTGAGAGCAAAAATTAACTAAGTCATATAAACTATATTATATTTTGCTTGTTTATTTGTAAACTGAAAGTTAATTTTGCAAAATAAAAACTACAATATGTTGCTCAATCGTAATATCAAAATACCGAATAAGAACGCTTTTTATCACTTAATTATCGGTCTAATATTCCTTGGAATGGCCTTTTGGGTAGTTTCTGAAGGCAATAAAAAAGAGAGCGGAGTCGATCAGTTTGATTGGATATACATAGCAGTTTTCGGGATGGTCGGGCTCTATTTTTGTTATAAAGGCTTGAATTATATTTTGAGAAAAGCTTATATACGCGTTGATGATGAGAAGATTTCGGTAAAACCTGACGAGTCAACAAATTCTGAAACAATCTTTTGGCGTGATATAAAAATGATCAATGAAATTGAGAGTAACTATCAAATTGTGAAAAAAGACGACTCTACATATACGATTTACTTCTCCTATTATACCTATAAAAATGCGGATGATTTGAAACAATCAGTCAAAGAAACAGCCAATGCAAAAGGTATAAAAATTGAACAAAAATTAAACCTGCCAACTTAACAACTCTAATCTTAAAGCTAAAAATCGTATCCTGCCTGACAGGTTAGGCATTGCAGGCCATACGCGTCATACTCATCATAGGCTGGTCCCGGCTTCAGGTTATAGGAGATAATCCGGTCTATTCGAACTTCATTTCCCGAATCAAATTTCAGATAATATTCATAGCTGTTTTTTCGCTCCAAATCGGTAACCTTCCCTTTAATTTCTTTCAATTCCGTACCTGTTCCAAAATAGAAAACTCGGGTAGATAAACTGTTTTTTTCTGCTTCCAGATATTCCATTATATCTTGGTCGACGGGTGTGTATGTTGTACTCATAATTGTTCTTCAGCTTTTATTGATGATAACAAATTCACTGAATTGAAAGTTCAGATTTTAACTTGATAAATTATTCGTTTCACAAAGACTATGAAATAAAGTATAGAATGAAAAAAAGTTCAATTATCGGTAATTATTGAATCATTGTTTGTGTTATGGGAACAAAGAGTGATGAAATAGCGATTTATTTTAATAAATTTGTTGTTCTAAATTTTTATGATATTCTTCAAATCGAAATATTAAAATAAATAACATAAATCTATAAAAATGAAACAGACGTTTTTACTACTACTTTTGAGTTTTGGGGTTACTTTATTTGCCCAAGACAGGCCGGATTGGGAAAATCCTGAAGTTTTTGCTGTGAATAAAGAAGCAACTCGCGCTACTTCCATTCCTTATCCGAACGAAGAATTAGCAAAAGCAAATGATTATGCTAAATCACCCTTTTATCAATCGCTTAATGGAACCTGGAAACTAAAATGGGTGCCAAAAGTAGCCGAAGTTCCGGAAGGATTCTGGAATGAAAACTACGATGTGAGCAGTTGGACAGATTTTCCTGTACCGGGAAATTGGGAATTCAATGGTTTCGGCATTCCGATGTATGTGAACACAGGCTTTGGGTTTCGTGCCCGTCCACCTTTCACAGATAGAGATGATACCCCGGTAGGAGCGTATCGGAGAGATTTCAACATACCCGAAAACTGGGATGGACGCCGCGTCTTTATTCATTTTGAAGCCGGAACAAACGCTATGTACGTTTGGGTAAATGGAAGAAAAGTCGGCTACACGCAGAATTCAAAAAGCCCGGCAGAATTTGATATTACGCAGTACATTCGTAAAGGAAAAAACACGCTTGCCTGTCAGGTACACAAATTCAGCGATGGCTCTTATCTGGAAGATCAGGATATGTGGCGATTGGGAGGAATCAATAGAAATGTCTATCTGTACAGCACTGCGCAAACTCGAATCTTAGATTTTTTCGCGCATCCTGATTTGGACAAAAACTATAAAAACGGACTGTTTAAACTCGATGTAACTCTAAAAAACTATACGAGTACACCTCAAAATCAGGTGTTTGATGTGACAATCCTTGATAAAAACGGAAAAAAAGTTTATTCAAAATCTCAAAAACAAACCATTCCTGTAAATCAGGTTGTCAATTTTGTAATACCGGAATCAAAAATATCAAACCCGCTAAAGTGGACAGCAGAAACACCGAATCTATACACGATGGTTTTAACGCTGAAAGATTCAAAAGGAGCAATCATTGAATCTACATCTCATAAAATTGGGTTTAGAAAAATTGAAATTACAGACGGTCAGCTGTTTGTTAACGGAAAGAAGGTTTATTTCAAAGGTGTTAACTTGCACGAATTCAATACGAATGCGGGAAATGTGGTGACAAGAAAAGAGATGATGCGTAATTTGCAGTTGATGAAAGAACTAAATATCAACGCTGTGCGTACTTCTCACTATCCTCAGCAGCCACTTTGGTATCAACTGTGCGATGAGTACGGAATTTATTTGGTCGATGAGGCGAATCTGGAATCGCACGGACTTGGTTACGGCCCGAATAATGTTTCAAATTTCCCGGAATGGCATGGTCAGCACATGGACAGAATTATTCGTTTGATTGAACGCGATAAAAATCACGCTTCTGTAATATTCTGGTCGCTTGGAAATGAAGCCAGCAACGGGAAAGCATTTTTCGATATGTATGATTGGGCGAAAGCACGTGATGCAAGTCGTCCTGTGCAGTACGAGCAAGCCTATCAGCGTGATAGAAATACCGACATTATTTGCCATATGTACCCTTCATGGGACAATATGCAGCGCGATGCGAAAAGAGACTTAGGAAGACCGTATATTATGTGTGAATATGCTCACGCAATGGGAAACAGTAACGGAAACTTCCAGGATTATTGGGATTTGATGCGATCAAGTAAGAATATGCAAGGTGGATTTATCTGGGAATGGTATAACCACGGATATCCTGCAAAAGATGAGCAAGGACGTTTCTACTGGGCCTACGGTGGCGATTTGGGAGGATATGGAAAAATGAATGACGGCAATTTCTGTATGGATGGAATGATCAGCCCGGATCAAAATTATATTCCGCACACCTACATAGTTAAAAAAGTATACCAAAATATTCTTTTTGAGGCAAAAGACTTGAAAAACGGAATCATAACGATTGTAAATGATTTTAAATTCACCGATATTACTCCAAACAATTACAACTATAAATGGGTGCTTTTGAAAAATGGTGAAAAATCAGCAGAAGGTAATTTTAATGCAACCGTGAAAGCTGACTCCAAGCAGGATGTGAAGCTCAGCTTGCCGGCTTTGGAGGTGAAGCCCGGAGTAGAGTATTTCCTTCAGGTATTTGCCTATACCGTACAAGCTACAGAGTTGGTTCCCGCCGGATTTGAAGCGGCAAAAGGAGAGTTGGCATTTGAAACAAATAATTATTTTGTCACAGAGAATGTTGATGGAACGCTCGAGGTGGACGAAAAAGACAACAGCTTGACCGTGAAATCTGGTACTACCGAATACGAATTTTCACTGCGAGATGGTCGTAACTTGAATAATATTAGAAGTAACGGCAGAAACGTTTTCCGCGAACTTCCGAGAATGAATTTCTGGCGTGCTCCGACTGACAATGACTTTGGATCATGGGATCATTACAACCTGAGGCTTTGGGAAAGTGCAAGCTACAATTTGATTTCAAAATTCATAGGGAAAGAGCAAAAAGACGGAAATGTGATCGTGAAGTATGAAATCAAACCTCGTGGAGTTGAAGCAAAAGTTGATTTGACTTATAC
>JAAYIT010000377.1 GCA_012523295.1 Porphyromonadaceae bacterium
AAAGCAGAAGCGCTTAATCAAAATTTACAACGATTTATAAATGTAAATTATGGAGCAAGAAATACAGACTTTTTTCTATACAGAATAAAAGTACATTTCACCTAGCGCATCAAAATAAGAATTAGCCCTTTTCTTGTTTTAAAACGTCAAAACTCCCACAAAACTATTGTCCATCCAAATAAAAACTACTATCTTTGCACCCACTTTAATAAAAATAATTTTTAAACCAACTAAAAAGGTAAATAACAGTATGTTAAATCATTATGAAGCCGTTTTCATTTTAACTCCCGTTTTGTCTGAAGCTCAGATGAAGGAAGCGGTAGATAAGTTCAAAGCTGTCATTACGAGCAACGAAGGAACTATCACAAATGAAGAAAACTGGGGAATGCGTAAGCTGGCTTACCCCATTCAGAAAAAATCGACAGGTTTTTACAGCTTGTTGCAGTTCGATGCAGATCCTAAAGTAATCGCAACGCTGGAAACTCAATTCCGTCGCGATGAACGTGTTCTACGATTCCTTACATTCCGTTTGGATAAGTATGCTTACGAGTATGCCGAAAAGAGAAAAAACACAAAAGCTCAACCAAAAGCGGAAGAAGTAAAATCTGCCAAAGCAGAAAGTAAAGAAGAAAAAACTGAAGAAAAGGAGGATTAAACTATGGCACACGGAGAAATTAGATACCTAACTCCACCGACAGTGGATGTAAAAAAGAAAAAATATTGTCGTTTCAAAAAGAGCGGAATCAAATACATTGATTATAAAGATCCCGAGTTTTTGAAAAAATTCTTGAACGAGCAAGGTAAAATTCTGCCTCGCAGACTTACCGGAACTTCGTTGAAATACCAGCGCAAAGTTGCTCAGGCAGTTAAAAGAGCACGCCATTTGGCATTGCTACCATACGTAACCGATATGATGAAATAATCGAGAAAGGAGAAAATTATGGAAGTTATATTAAAAGAAGACGTAATCAACTTAGGTTACAAAGGCGATATAGTAAAAGTAAAAGACGGTTACGGCCGCAACTACTTAATCCCGCAAAAAAAGGCGGTAATTGCAAGTGAATCTGCCAAAAAAGTGTTGGCTGAAAACCAAAAACAACAAGCACACAAACTTGAAGCTATCAAAAACGCAGCTGTTGAGTTGGGTGAAAAAATCACTGCTGTTGGTAATTTGACCATTGGTGCAAAAACCAGTTCAACAGGTAAGATTTTTGGTGCTGTTGGTCCTATCCAAATTGCTGAAGCACTTGAAAAAGAAGGTGTGGTAGTTGACAGAAGACTTATTGCTATTAAAGCAGGAGTTAAAGAAGTTGGCACTTACACCGCGACAGCAAAACTTCATAAAGAAGTGAGTATAGAAATTCCATTCGAAGTGGTTTCTGAATAAGAATTCCTTTCGATTCAAAATCCCTAAAACCGATTTACTTCGTGAGAAGTAAGTCGGTTTTTTTGTTTTTAAATTCAGGTTTCCTGTTTCGTGCTGATAGAATATCGGCATAAAACCACTTCCCCCTCCGGAATAACCCTATTGTAACTCCATTGAATCACCTTCTTAACCCTATTGAAGCATCAACGAAATAACTAATTCTTTACTTTGCACCGAAATTTATGATAGCAAAATGAGGAAAAAATTATTCTTTCTTTTAGGTCTTTCTTTGTTTATTACAGTATCAACTTCCAAAGCTTCAAGTATTACAGGAAAAGTAACTGATGCGGAAACAGGCGAAGAATTAGTGGGTGTATCCGTTTATGTTAAAGATTTTCCGAGATTAGGCGCCGCCACCGGATTAGATGGTACTTTCATCATCCGAGGCATCAGTTCCAACACGGCAACTTTACAATTTCGCTATATCGGATATGATGAATTGGAGCAAACATTTGATGTAAATTCACACAGCGCGAATGAGATTTCCATCAAACTCTTCCCTGCCGGACTTTACCTTGAAGGGATAGAAGTTGTAGCAAACTCCCGCTCAAACGAATACAGCGCCCGCAGTACCGAAAAACTTTCTACCAATATTCTGAATGTCGTAAGTGGCAGAGCAATTGATGTCTCTCCGGATATCACAGTTGCCAATGTAATACAGCGTGTTTCAGGTGTAACTGTAGAGAGAAACAACAGCGGAGATGGACAATATGCCATCCTTCGAGGCATGGATAAACGCTACAACTACACGCTTGTAAACGGAATAAAAATCCCAAGTCCCGACAATAAAAACCGCTTCGTGCCACTTGATATTTTTCCGGCAGAACTACTTGATCGTCTTGAAGTTACAAAAGCACTTACCGCCAACATGGAAGGAGATGCGATTGGCGGCGCAGTGAATATGGTAATGAAAGATGCACCATCGCAAATGCAACTTACAGCCAATCTTTCGGGAGGATACAACGCTTCCTATTTCGACAAGGATTTCCAATATTTCAAAACAGGTGGGATTGACAGAAAATCACCTTTCGAGCGCTACGGAGAGGGATATCCAGCTAAAGTAAGCGATTTCACAAGAGAAAACATGGTCATTCACAGCAGAAACATCGTACCCAATATTTTCTCCGGAATTTCTTACGGAAACCGCTTTATTGATCAGAAGCTCGGAGTAATGCTTGCCGTGACGTATCAGAACAGTTTCAGAGGCAATAACAGCTTGTATTACAGCAATGACATTGCATCTGATGTTTCTAATCTGCCTGTGTTGACAAGCAAAAACGACCGATTTTACTACGAACAACAACAACGATACGGCATCCACACAAAGCTGGATTATGCATTGGCTACCGGACACAAACTTCAATGGTACAACGCGTATATGGATTTTACCACAAAGCAAATACGCGACATTACAAGTACCTCTTTTACGATCGGTTATGACCCTGTTGCCGGAAATTACAACCTTTCCTACGACAGCCGCTTACGGATGAATCATCAAAATATTATCAACAGCACGCTGAAAGGAGAACATTTTTTTAGTGAAAAGAAAAAGTTCGGTGTTGACTGGTCTGCTGTATTCTCAAAAGCATTCAATGAAACTCCTGATAATCTGTATATTTATTTGAGTTCCCGCGCCAATAATTTTGAACCCAATCCTCCTTCGGTAACCTCCTCATCAGGTTCGGGCGGAGTAAAACGCCGCTGGGAGCACAATTCAGATCAAGATATTGCCGGTTATCTTAATTTTACTTATAAGTTGGATTTTTCCGGTGTAAAATCAGTGCTTTCTGCCGGAGGAATGTACAGAGACAAGGCTCGAACGAGCTTTTTCAACGAGTACACATTCATGCCGTATGATCCCGATAAGGCAGAAGGAAAAAACAACCTGATAAAAGGCGTGGACTGGAATACATTTGATGAGATAAAACTCCGTATTCACAATCCACACGGGACTACCGGTGATCCGCTCAACTACGATGCTTCTGAAAAAATTTCTGCAGGATACATTCAAGCAAAAGCAAATATAGGCAATTTAGAAGTAAACACCGGACTCCGAGTTGAAAACACAAGACAAGGATACACGCTGAAGCACCCGCAAGCAGGTGTAAAGAGTGACAGCATACAACAATATACAGACCTGCTGCCGAGTATTCATTTAAAATACGCATTCACTGATGACGTTGCTGTAAAGACATCGTACTACAAATCCATCAATCGTCCGAGTTTCTATGAAATAGTCCCTTTCCGAGTTGTGAACGAAGACTATAATGAACGTGGCAATCCGGAATTGAAGCGTGCCGTGGCACATAATTTTGATGTTCGTTTTGAGTATTTCCCAAAAATGTCAGAACAATTTATGCTGGGACTATTTTACAAAGAAATTCAGAATCCGATAGAAGTCGGAATTTTCACCGGTGGACAAGGGACGTATTACATGCCTCAGAACTTCGGTACCGCGCATAATTACGGACTCGAAATTGATATTACGAAATATTTTCGTTGGTTTGGAGTGAAAACAAATTACACATTTACAAAATCACAGATAACGACCAACAAAGCCACCTACATAGACAACCCGAACTACCCTGCCGAGCCCGATCGCATCAAGCAAATAGCAGTAGATCAGACACGTCCGCTAAACAATCAGGCTGCTCACGTAGCAAACCTTTCACTGCTTGTAAAAACAGACGGCTGGGATGGTCAAATCGCATTTGCATACACAGGTGATCGACTGCAAACCATTTCAAGATTTTATGAAAACGATATTTGGCAAGCCGGGTTTCTACAAACTGACATTTCAGTAGAAAAAGGATTTGAAAACGGAATTACCATTTTCGGGAAAGCCTCCAACCTGCTCAACACACCCATGATACTCTACATCCCAAAGTACAATGAAAGTAATGAAAATGTAATTGGATATCAATCGTATAAGGGCGGAACAATGATACGAAAAGATTTTTATGGGCAGACATTTCAAGTCGGTGTGAAGTATCGATTTTAACACGTGATAAAACGACTAACTTTCACTTCAAAAGACCTTTCAATCAAAAATTAATTAAACTAAAATAAACAAATCAAAACAAGAAAACAATGAAAACTACAAAATTCATTTATGCGCTATTCATTGCTGTTTTCGCTTTTGCAATGACGGCTTGTGAAAAAGAAGACCTTTCTGTAAAAGGAATTACACTGAATAAAACTGCATTGACACTAAAAATTGATGCGGAAGAAACGCTGACATACAGTATTTTCCCATCGAATGCCTCCAATACGAATGTTACTTGGGCATCATCAGATGAAACTGTCGCTACCGTGAATAACGGATTGGTGAAAGCCTTGAAACCGGGCACGGCAACCATTACCGTAACTACACTGGAAAACAACGAAACGGCAACATGCGAACTTAACGTAACTGCAAGTGACCCTATCAGCGTTAAAGGCAATGTGGAAGGGGTTTGGAAGAAATACTCCGTAGTCAACGTAGATGGTCACATCACTATTCCAGAAGGAAAAACACTCACTATAGAAGAAGGTGTGGAAATCATTGTTACAGACACAGAATTGGATGCAAACGGAACAAAAGTAGAAATAATCGTGGATGGAAATCTGTATGTGAGAGGAACAAAAGAGGCGCCGGTGTTATTCTCGGTTGCTCCTGCAAAACGTACGGCAGAGAATGCTTATGGACGCCTTTGGGGTGGAATAATCGGTGGCAAGAACAGCGGTGAAATATTACTTGACCACGCGATAGTAGAATACACAGGAGCCATCACTACGCTAAGCTCTCCGTCTGTTGTGAACGGACTTTTCAAACCTTCCGGCGGTGATGGTATGGTAGCATTCAACACCAATAACCCAAAAGGGAAATACGTGATTATCAACTCAATTTTCAGAAATACGGGAGAAGATGCAATCTACGTACAAGGCGGAAATTGCTTGTTCGCGTACAATTTATTCCATGGCACAGGAGATACGGGTGGTGAAGCTATCAACGTAAAAGCCGGATGTACAGTTGACGCTGCATTTAACGTTATGTACGCTTCAAACACAAACTCGCTGAAACTGTCAAGCTCAGGACAAGACACCGGTGACCGATACCAGGCATTAATCAAAGCTTATAACAATACGATAATCAACGCGGGTTGGGGACGCGACCCGGACAAACCAAAAGGAGGTTCAGTTTGGATTGAGCAAGGCGCGTTGGTTGAAATTTACAACAACCTGATTGTTAATTCTATGTTTGCCGTTCGGAAGGATGGTAAAAGGCCGCACGACGAAAAGTCAGTTGTTGATTACAACTTTTATGCGTCAGGAACACAAAAAAGCACCATTCCACAACACATTGCAAACGGTACTATCACTGCTTACGATGGATTCAAGGACGGTGGCGCAACTGACCTCGTAATCGGACCAAACGACAAACGCGGCAATGCTCCCGGCGATAACGATCCGATGTTTGTGAACTTCCCATTCAACACAAATCCACTGATGAATCCAACAGGATATAAAGCCGACTGGGATTTCCATCTAAAAGCCGGATCACCGGCACTGACAGGTGCAAAAACGGATGTAAAACCTTACTTTGCTGAGACAGGAATTACTGTTGGAGGAAAAGAATACAAATCTCCAAAAGCCGCGGCACATTTTGGAGCGCTCGGCGTCAAGTAACTATTGCTTTTAACACACAGTCACTATGTCGAAACAACTCAGCATAGTGATTGTTTTATTTAATATTTTTACAAAAAACAGAATAAAACACAGACAGATGAAAAGAAATATAATAGTTTCACTTACTTACATTCTTTCCATTATATCTATTTCGGGACAAGTAGTTAACCTCACAGATAAAGATTTTGATGGATTTAACATACTAATTGCCAACGATCTGGGAAGAAACGGATATTATGAGCAAAAACCAATCGCGGAATTGATGGGCGATTGGACTGATAAAGCCGATGTTGAATTTATAGCGGCTGTAGGCGATGTACACCACTTCGGCGGTGTGGCAAGCGTGATAGATCCGCTTTGGATGACAAATTACGAACTGATTTACAAACATCCGGAATTGATGATAGACTGGTATCCTGTGCTGGACAACCATGAATATCGAGGCAACACAAATGCTGTGCTGCAATACAGTGATGTAAGTCGCCGCTGGGTAATGCCCGATCGATATTACACATTGACTGGCGAGGCAGATGATGGAAGTACCATCCGCTACATTTTTGTGGATACTACACCGCTGATTGACAGATACAGGAACAACAACAAAGACTATCCTGACGCTGTAAAACAAGATATAGATAAGCAATTGGCATTTATTGACAGTGTTTTGACCGTTTCAAAAGAAACCTGGACAGTGGTGATGGGACACCACCCCATTTTCTCGGAAACTCCAAAGAATATCACGGAAAGAACCGATTTACAAAAACGTTTAGACCCTGTTTTGAAAAAACACAACGTTGATTTTTACATCAACGGACATATCCATAATTTTCAGCATATCAAACATCCTCAGTCACCAATCCACTATTTTACGAATAGTTCCGCTTCTCTTTCCCGGAAAGTAAAAGATACCGAAGGAACACAATTCAAAAGCGACAAAGCCGGATTTTCTATCCTTTCGGCGAATAAATCACGCCTGGCAATCTATTTTATAGATGGAAAAGGGGATTGTATTTATCGGTTTGAGAAGAAAAAATGACGTAGAGACATAGCATACGTAGAGAGATGACATGCCATGTCTCTACTGAAAGAATGCGGTTTGATGACCGCATTTTTTGTTTGATTACACACATTATTGTTACTTATAATATAATCTTTTTGATTATATTTGTATCAAAATAGTAACTCCAAATAGCTAATAACACAATGAAAACTGCTCAAAATATAATTATCAGAGATGAATACATTTCTAAAATTAGGCCGTTATTGATAAAGCAATTATTAAAGTTCTGACTGGACAACGGCGTGTTGGGAAAAGTTATTTATTGCTACAACTTATTTAGGAAATACAAAAGAATAATGAAAACGCGAATATAATCTATATAAATTGTGAGGATTTTAATTTTGATTTTCTAAAAACAGCTAAAGATTTAAATGAATATATTTTGTCGAAAAATAAATCTGACGCTAAAAACTACATATTTATTGATGAGATACAGGAAGTTGCCGAGTTTGAGAAAACCATTCGTTTGTTAGTACTGGATCAAAATAACGACATATATATAACAGGAAGCAGTGCTAACTTACTTTCAAGTGAACTTGCCACTTTGTTGAGCGGTAGATTTATAGAGTTTCGGATATATGACCTGTCTTATCTTGAATTTTTGAGATTTCATAAACTCAAAAGTAGTTTTGAAAACTACAAGCTTTTTTCAAAATACGGTGGATTGCCCTATTTAATCAATCTTTCTTTGACTGACGAAATAGCATTCGAATACCTTAAAAGCATTTATTCCACAATTATTTTCAGAGATGTGGTAAGCCAATATAATTTACGGGACAGCAATTTCTTAGAAAAACTAACTCGGTTTCTCGCTGATAATATTGGTAGTTTTTTTCTGCGCAAAGTATCAGCAAACACCTGAAATCACAACAATCAACGGTTTCTGTTAAACAAGTTCAAAACTACATTTCACATCTTGAAAGTGCGTTTATCATTTACAGGGCACAAAGATACGATTTGATAGGAAAGCGAATTTTTGATTTTGGCGAGAAATACTTTTTTGAAGATTTAGGAATAAGAAATATTATCGTTGGCTTTAAAATTCAAGACAAAGCAAAAATTCTAGAAAATATTGTCTATAATCATCTGAAATTCAAAGGGTATGAAACAACCATCGGGGCTTACGAGAAAAACGAAATTGATTTTGTTTGTTCCAAAAGCAATGAATTGCTTTATGTGCAAGTTGCCCTGGAACTCTCAAACAAAGAAACGATTGACCGGGAGTTTGGAAATTTGTTGTTGATTAAAGATAATTATCCCAAAATAGTAGTTACCGAAGAAGATTTCAGAGGAAATACGTATGAGGGAATTGAGCAAGTTTATATCTTGGATTTTTTTACAAAATACTAAATCGGAACGGTTTTCAAACCACCATGTAATCAGATAATTGCAAAAATCATCCTTTCTCTTTTAACAACTCTTCCAGCCTTATCATCTCATCCCTGTACTGTGCAGCCTCAAGGAATTCAAGCTTTTTAGCCGCTTCCTGCATCGATTTTTTGGCTTTAGCAATCGCTTTTTCAAGGGCAGGTTTGGTCATGTACTGCACCACAGGGTCGGCGGCGATAGTGATTTCTCTCTGCGGCTCTACATAGGCGTTCGGCTCCATTTTGCTGAGCGCACTTCGTTCACCTTTCACGATTGCTTTGGGTACAATGCCGTGCTTTTCGTTGTAAGCCAACTGCTTTTCTCGTCGTCGATTGGTTTCGTCAATCGTTTTTTGCATGCTATCCGTAATTTTATCGGCATACATGATCACTTTTCCGTTCAGATTTCGCGCGGCACGACCGGCAGTCTGAGTCAACGAACGGTGATTCCTCAGAAAACCCTCTTTATCCGCATCCAAAATAGCAACCAAAGAAACTTCCGGCAGATCCAATCCTTCTCTTAATAAATTGACACCCACCAACACATCGTAAATTCCTTTTCGCAAATCCTCCATAATCTGCACACGATCAAGCGTTTCCACATCCGAATGAATGTAATTACACCGAACATTCATATTCAGCAAATAATCGGTCAACTCTTCTGCCATCCGTTTTGTAAGCGTAGTTATAAGCACCCGTTCATTGGCTTCGGTTCGGAGTGTAATTTCTTCCAACAGATCATCAATCTGATTCATGCTTGGACGCACATCGATAATCGGGTCCAATAATCCGGTCGGACGAATAACCTGATCCACTACAATTCCTTCTGATTTTTGCAATTCATAATCAGCAGGCGTTGCACTCACATAAATAGTTTGCGGAATCATCGCTTCAAACTCCTCAAACTTCAACGGTCGATTATCCCGCGCTGCATCCAGACGGAAACCGTACTCAATTAAATTCGCTTTACGAGCCGCATCACCGCCGTACATCGCGTGAACTTGCGGCAAAGTAACATGACTCTCATCTACCACAAGGAGAAAATCTTTCGGGAAATAATCAAGCAGACAAAACGGACGTGTGCCCGGAGCGCGACCGTCAAAATAACGCGAATAATTCTCTATCCCGGAACAATACCCCAACTCCTTGATCATCTCAATATCATATTTTACCCTTTCGTAGAGCCGTTTTGCTTCGTAATCTCTACCTTCTGATTTGAACTGCCCCACTTGCACTTTCAAATCACTCTCTATCATTTCAAGGGCGCTTGCAATACGAGCTTTGGTCGTTACGAAAATACTTGCCGGATAGATTTTATAACTATCAAAACTTTCTAAAACACGGTAATTCGCCGGTTCAATTGTCAGAATTTCTTCGACTTCATCACCCCAAAACACAATTCGCAAAATAAAATCACTGTAAGCTAAAAATATATCGACGGTATCACCTTTTACACGAAAATTTCCACGTGTAAAGTCAATCTCATTTCGGGTATAAAGACTTTCGACCAGGGTCCGTAAAAATGCGTTCCTGACCAATTTCTGACCGCGATGAACAGCAATTACATTTTCCGTAAAATCATCCGGATTTCCAATTCCGTACAGGCATGAAACCGATGACACGACAAGCACATCTCGTCTTCCTGAAAGCAACGATGAGGTTGTGGCGAGCCTTAATTTCTCGATTTCCTGATTAATGGAAAGGTCTTTTTCAATGTAAAGATCGGTTGAAGGAAGGTATGCTTCCGGCTGATAATAATCGTAATAGGACACGAAATACTCCACAGCATTTTCCGGAAAAAAAGACTGAAACTCACTGTAAAGTTGTGCCGCAAGTGTCTTGTTGTGGCTCAACACCAGCGTAGGCTTTTGAACCTGCTCCACCACATTGGCGATAGTAAATGTTTTACCCGAACCGGTAACACCTAATAAAGTTTGATAAGGAATGCCCTGATTAACCCCATCCACCAACTGCTTGATGGCTTCGGGCTGATCTCCGGTTGGCTTATATGGAGAGACGATTTGAAAATTCATAGGAAAAAACCCCACTGAATCTCCCCGACGGGAAGACTTTTAATAGCATGAAACGGCCATTTAAGATAAAACTCAAAGCTAAGGAAATGATTAATGGCGTGTTCCATACGACCTTAATGTAAAGAATAAAATATGATCGTTTTTATTCCTAATCTTAAATAATGTTTTTTAGATTGGGACTAACCGCTTCAAGTCGGTTTGTTCCGTTGTCTAACGACATAAATATGCAACAATTCAAAATTGTGACAAATAGGAATGATTGCGGATGATCATAAAATAAATTTTAATCGTATAAAAAGATTGTGTTTTATAAAAAAAATGCTGAAAACATGCTATTAATCTATCAAAAAAACAGACTTCAAGCAATACGTTCCTTCTTTCTGAAGACGTGAGAGGTGAAACAGGCAATTCGGGCTTTACAAGTCCTCTTGCGGAGGATTCTGAGGGTTTACCTTTCTGGGAATAAAAAGCATTAAAAAAAGATAAAAAAAAACACCCGGTAAAATTGCTGTCAGCATTGTAAATATGACAAATACAATCCGAATTATTTTCGGATTAATGCCGAGCATTCCTGAAATTGCACCACAAACACCTGCAATAATGGTATTCTCGGGGGTTCTAATTATATCTTTGTTAAAATTCATTGTATATTTCTATTCAGCGTTTGGCATTACAAATATTAGAATCAAATAAACAATCAGTCCCGGAAATGCTGCCGAAATAATTGACAACAAAACATAGCCGATCCTTGCCAAAGTAACATCAATTCCGAAAAACTCTGCCAATCCACCACAAACTCCTGCAATCATTTTATCTTTTGAGCGTGTCAGTTTCTTCTTTTTTTCCATAAGTATATGTTTGAATTCGTGTTTACAAAGATAGAGAAATTTAAGAGAGAATCATAAAATTGTCCAAATTATTTGTATTCGGAACAAAAGAATTGTGAGCTTAATTTTCAGGAGCAGAAACCTTATTTAAAATCGCTGAAACCGAATGAAATATTACTTATTTTTATTGAAACAATCAAACTGCAATGCTTATAGTTAGGTCTGTTCACAACATCCTTACGCATATTCTGATCAAAACACATTTCTCTAATATATATCAACACGATGAGCGTTTTCAGCAAACCCGATTTAAACAAAAAACTCTGCCAAAGATGTAAGCTTCAGCAGAGTTTCAAAAAAATGTTCTTTCCGAAAAGATTGGATAAGTTAGCTCAATTTCTCTAAGGCATCTTTCATCCTCTTAAATGCTTCCACCAATTGCTCGTCGGAATTAGCATAAGACATCCGGATACAATTGGGTGCTCCAAAATCTGTCCCGCCAACGCAAGCCACATGAGCTTCCGCGAGTAGATAGAGAGCTAAATCTTCGGGATTATTGATACGGGTTTCTTTGTATGATTTTCCAAAATAGGCACTGCAGTCCGGGAACAAGTAAAATGCCCCTTTCGGTTCGTTAACAACAAATCCGGGAATTTCTCGGGCCATTTTCACCACCAAGTTTTTACGTCTTTCAAATGCCACCCGCATATCCGCGATACACTGTTGATCACCAACATATGCAGCTTCAGCAGCTTTTTGAGCAATTGTGGACGGATTGGAAGTGTATTGACCTTGAAGCGTTCCGCAAGCATCAGCAATCCATTTTGGCGCGGCGATCCAACCTAATCTCCATCCGGTCATCGCGTAACCTTTTGAAACTCCGTTTACAATCACGGTACGGTCAAATACCTCGGGAAATTCAGCGATACTTACGTGCTTGTCCAAGTAGTTGATATGTTCATAAATCTCATCGGAAAGTATAATAATATCGGGGTGTTTCGCCAAGACTTCAGCCAGTCCTTTCATTTCTTCTCGAGTATAAACGCTACCTGTCGGATTAGAAGGCGAGCAAAGCATCAACACTTTTGTTTTGGGAGTGATAGCGGCTTCAAGTTGCTCAGGTGTGATTTTGAAATCGCTCTTTATGTCGGAATAGATAATCACCGGTATTCCATCAGCGAGTTTCACCATCTCCGGATAACTCACCCAAAATGGCGCGGGAATAAGCACCTCATCACCTTTTCCTACTACGGACAGAAGCACATTACAAAGTGCCTGTTTTGCTCCATTCGAGCATACAATCTGAGCAGGTGTGTAAGTCAAACCATTTTCTTTTTTCAGTTTTTCGACAATTGCTTTTCGCAACTCAAGATAGCCGGCAACGGGCGAATAGAACGAAAAATTATCGTCAATCGCCTTTTTGGCAGCCACTTTTATGTGGTTGGGCGTGTTGAAATCAGGCTCTCCCACGCTTAAACTAACTACATCAATTCCCTGAGCCTTAAGCTCACTGCTTTTTTGTGCCATTGCAAAAGTGGCAGAAGGCGAAAGCGACGCCAATCGTTCGGATACTGAAAGCATAATTGAAATTAACCCTACTCTGCACCATCAATCCTCTTAAGAAGAAAAATATGCGCGAAAGCAAGGACGTTGAATAAATTTATAGATATGAATTAATAATCAGACTTGAAATACTATTGAGGTGATCTTGACTTTTTCTCGCAATTGCAAATTGAAAATTCCGATTTATCGGAGCTGACGCTTATAGGCGCATTTTGCATTTTTAAATCTCAAGGGTCAATGCCGCTGAAAGCGTCAGTGCCCTAATTAACTAACAAAATTTTATAAGTCAAGACGACTTCATTTTATAAAATTTACAACTTTCACTTTTGTCATAAATTCATTGCAAAATTAATCAAATTTATCTGCAATTCGATGTTTTTTAAACAAAATTGTATAATTATTTACTAAAATCTTTCATTTTAAAAATTTTCTTCGCTGTATTATAGCCCAAATCAAAAATCTCACGACTCTTATCAGTTTCAAACATTTCATAATTTCCTACATCAACCGGCTCAATCAGGACATCACACAGCGCCTTGTCATTCAAGATGTTAGACTTGAACATAAAATGATAGGTACGCATTGCGATTCCCATTACAGATTTTTTATATTCGGCTGTTGTCATCGGACTGGCATTGATTCCAATGACTTTCTCACAATCGTCCCGAATTGTCGACACCGGGAAATTCTTCAGAACCCCGCCATCGACATAATGATTTCCATTTATAATCTTTGGATTGAACAAGACCGGAACCGTGGAAGAAGCCATTGCAGCTTCAAGCAGATTTCCTTTAGTGAAGATCTCGATTTGACCTGTGTCAAGATTAGTAGCGACAATACGAATCGGGATCTGAAGCTCTTCGAAAGTTTTTGCACGAAGTTTTGACCCGAGAAATCTCTCGAAAGGCTTTGTAGTAAAAAAACCTCCGGAGGGTCGCTGAAGTTTTGTCATTTTCCGAAACTCTATGTGCTCAAATATCTTTCCAATCTCATCCGGAGAGTGTCCGTCCGCATAGAGCGCCGCGACAATTGCTCCGGCACTCACACCCGAAATAATATCAGGCTTTATTGAATTTTCTTCCAGAGCTTTCAGCGCACCGGCATGGCACATCCCTTTGATGCCGCCGCCACTCAACGCTAATCCGATTTTGTAAGGTTTCGCAGAAAAAAGCTTTTCGAAAGTTTTACTCGCAGTAAATATTTCTTTATTTTTGCTTGACATATAGCTTTTATGTAATTCCCTACAAAATTAGCAGAATATTTTGGTATATTTGCGAAAAACGAAATTCTCAAATAATTTCTATAAACGAATGTTAGGTTGACGTGATCTTAACTGTTTCTCGTAATTGCAAATTGAAAATTCCGATTTATCGGAGCTGACGCTTGTTGCGGCATTTTGTAATTTTAAGTCAAGGCGACTTCGTTTTCAGAATATATTTTTGATGATTTAACTTCATATAATAAAACTTAATATCAAACCACGCAATATGGAAATTCTACTAATAATTATAGCATTTATTCTAATATTAATAGGCATTATTGGCTCGATATTACCTGTTTTACCGGGTATTCCATTGAGTTATATCGGTATCTTAGTACTTCATTTTACTGAAAAAGTTCAATTTTCAACTCAGTTTTTGATTTTTTGGGCGGTAGTAGTTATTTTAGTTCAGATTCTGGATACCATAATTCCCGTAATAGGAACGAAAAAATTCGGTGGAAGCAAACGTGGCATCTGGGGTTGCGCAATCGGGATGGTCGTAGGATTATTTCTCGGTCCATGGGGAATTGTGCTTGGTCCATTTGCAGGAGCAATTATAGGCGAATTGACAGGAGGCAAACAAGCTCAAGAAGCTATCAAAGCCGGATTTGGTTCGTTTCTCGGTTTTGTACTCGGGATTGTTTCAAAGTTGATTGTGGGTGGGTTTTTGTTGTATTATGCGGTGGTGAATATTTTTTGATTGACGCTGATTAATACAGATTTACGCAGGTTTTGTATGGATAAATGATCAGCGAGCTAAATTAAACACTGTCACAAACAACCTAACGCGCATGCTGCTTGAAGCCATGTTTGCAAAAAATATTACTCACAACTCTTCAAGTAGTTGAAAATCCTTTAAGTAGAAGAAGGGTTACTGCATATCACACCCCCAGCACAATATCCGCACTGATATTCAATTTTTGGCTGATACGGCGTGCCACTTGAAGGGTCGGCTCCGATCTTCCGGACATATAATTGCTTAACCTCGAAGGACTTACACCAATTAGCTCAGACATGGATTTTTGAGTTAGTCCCATTTCGTACATGCGGAGTTTGAGAAGTTCAGTAAGCGTAGGCTCACCAATTGCAAAATGCTCGTCGGAATAATCAGCGACCAAATCCGATAACAATTTTAACTCAATGCTGTGCGGATTGTCTAATGGCGTGTTATCATCCACCAAAGGCAACAATTCTTCAACTCGTCCTACCGCCCAATTGTATTGCTCTTCGTTTTCAATTCTTGTCATTTTCATACGATTATAATTTATTTTTTACATTATGGACGTATGGAACACGCCATTAATCATTCTCTTGGGTTTGAGACTTATCTTAAATGGCTGTTTCATATTATTTAAATGGTTGAACAATCTATTTTATCGTATTCTGCGTGTGTCCCCACAAATCGGATATACACATACTTTATAGTAAACTTAATCACTACCACAAGTCTGTATTGGTTACCTTTAATATTAAAAACATATCGTTGATTTCCAACACTATCCACACTGTTAAAAGATTGTTTGATATCTGCAAAACAAGTCCAATCACTCGCTTTCACAATCGAAACCCATTCTTGCAAAGCCACTTTAGTGCTTGGATGTTTTTTGCTGTATTCTTTTAACTTTTGTTCTGTGAAAATTCGCATAGAAGTACATCTTTACTTTGCAAATATAAAGCCGATATTTCATTTTACAAAATATTATTTCATTTTTCGCAATTTTTTAATTTGAAATATCTTTTGTTGTGAATGAAAATAAAACTATTTTTGTGAGAATATAAACTATTGATAAAAATCACAGTTTGCAAACGCAGATTTAAACATAATTATTCACTATCCAATTTCCTCTTTGGGGGTTAAGGGTCAAGGCATATGCTAAACATCTATCGCGCTTCTGCCGGCTCGGGCAAAACATTTCAATTGACAAAGGATTATATTTTCCTGCTATTTGATTCTATAGGAAAAAATCCGCGTCCGCATCGTCGTATCTTGGCAGTTACTTTCACCAACAAGGCGACTGATGAAATGAAATCCCGCATTCTGAAAGAACTTCATCAGCTCTCACTCGAAGAGAAATCGGAATATCGAGCCGATTTAATGGAGAGATTTAACCTAACCGAGCAGGAAGTGAATGAAATTGCCAAACAACTGTTGATTACCATCCTACACGATTATTCCTCCTTTTCGATCAGCACCATTGACAAGTTTTTTCAACAAGTAGTCCGTTCCTTTGCAAGAGAAATCGGAATAAGCGGAGGCTATAATGTTGAACTGGATTACAGCCTGACACTACAGCAAGCGTTAGATAATTTTTACGGCACTTTAACCGAGGATTCTAACAAGCAACTGCTCACTTGGATGACCGATTTTATACAAGATAAAATCAGTGATGGCAGAAGCTGGTATATTGACAAGGAAATTTTAAATTTTGGGAAAGAGATATTCACTGAAAATTATCATAATAAAGCCAAAGATATTCAGGACAAGCTAAAAGACAAGTACTTCCTTAGGGAATATCGGAAGAAATTAATACAAATAAAGCAAAATTTTGAAAAAGAAGTTTCCGATGAAGTCAACAATGCATTAAATGCGATTGCGGCACAAGGTATTACAGGAAGAGACTTTAGCGGAAAAAATCTTGAAAGTAATTTGCTGAAAATTGGAGAAAAGAAAGAGTATGATCTTGAACGAAACACTACGATTGAGAAGTTTGCCGCTGATGTAGAAAATTGCTTTACAAAAACAATGGAACCGGTCATAAAGGAGGCTATTATCGCCGCTTATGAAAACGGGTTGAAGCAAAGTCTGGATAAAATAATAGAATTGCTTAAAGTTGATATTTCCTTTTACAATTCGGCAAATCTTATTCTCAGTAACTTAAATACGTTGGGAATTTTAACTGACTTGGCGGTTCAAATCAAAGAAATCACTTCCGAGCAAAACATAATGCTTATTTCTGATACCAACTTATTGTTGAACCGGATAATTGACGACAGCGAAACACCCTTTGTATATGAGCGAACGGGATTGAATATCGACCATTATATGATTGATGAGTTTCAAGACACATCAGTTTTACAATGGGAAAACTTCAAACCACTGATTACTACAAGCTTATCGGGAGGAAGAAATAATATTTCAAATTACAACATGCTTGTGGGCGATGTGAAACAAAGTATTTACCGATGGAGAAATTCAGACTGGAAACTTCTTGACAATAAGGTAAACAAAGAGTTTCCCGAGGGAGAAATCAGTTCTAAATCGCTTGATACAAACTGGAGAAGCGACAAAAATATTATCCATTTCAACAATGCATTTTTCAAAGTCGCGGCAAAAAAACTTCAAGAAAAATTGAACGAAAACTTGGGGGCTTTGGTTGACAACAACCCTGACCTGCACCATCTTAGCAAAACAATTACAAATGCATACAGCGACATAGAGCAAATGGCCTCACCAAGAGCAAAAGATGGATATGTTCAGGTTCAATTTGTGGCAAATGAAAACAAGAAGGCCGATTGGGAAGAATCGGTACTTGAGAAAATTCCGGCTTTATTGAAGGATTTAACGAAAAGAGGTTATAAGCCGCATGACGTCGCGTTTCTGGTGCGTGAGAAAAAACACGCGGCACTTCTTATGAATTATCTGCTTGAATATAAAAAAATGAGAAAAGAAGATGATGAAATTAACTACGAAGTGGTTGGGAATGAAGGGTTAAAGATTGCCTCATCACCAACAATAAATTTTATCATTGCTCTATTAAAATTAATTTTCAATTCAAAGGACGAAGTAAATCGGAAAATAATGATTTTCGATTATCTGGTAGGCAGCAAAAAGTTCTCAGAAGAAGATGCCATTAGCTATTTTATTGACAATGAAGAGAAAGAGAGCGCCAAATCTTCTGTTTTTTCAGAAGAAGAAAATCTTTGCATCGAAGAAATCAGCCGAATGAACCTATATGAAGCTGTCGAGAAGCTGATTCAGGTATTCAATTTGCCGGAGTGGCACAATGAAACAGTTTTTATTCAAGCCTTTCAGGATTTGGTCTTTAAGTTCGCAAACACCTCAAACGCCGATTTAAGCAGCTTTCTAACCTGGTGGGATGAGAATAAGGATGATAAATTTATCGAAACTCCCGAAAATGAAAATGCTTACAAGGTAATGACAATTCACAAAGCGAAAGGTCTTGACTTCAAGGTTGTTATTATTCCGTTTTGCAATTGGAAATTAGAGCCGCACCACTCAACATCACCTTTGCTTTGGTGCGAACCTACGGTACAGCCTTTCAACGAATTACCATTAACACCTGTCAAGTATGGCAGCATTTTGAAGAATTCTATTTTCCAAAAAGATTATTTCGATGAGCAAATGCACCAGTATGTTGACAATTTGAATCTTGCCTACGTGGCTTTCACACGGGCGAGAAACGAAATGTATTGTTTCTGCGTGTTGCCAAAGCTAAATTCCAAAAAAGAATTACCTTTCAACACCATATCAGATTTACTTTACCTTTCGGCACCTGAAATGTCCGGTTTTGAAATTGAAAGTGATGGAACAAATGAAAGCATCACTATCGGGAAACATGAGCAATACAAATATTCCGAGAAACCATCGGAAGGAACTCAAAAAACTCTAAACACCTATCCTATAACTGACAGCAGCGATCGTCTGAAAATTCGCCACACAAGCGCTGATTACTGGAAAACAATTCCTATTTCTGAGAGCAGAGTGAATTACGGCACCATCATGCACGAAATTCTTCAAAAAACCATCCAAAAAGGAGATGAAGAGAAAGCAATTGCAGAGCAAATTTCAGCCGGAAGAATTACAGAAACCGATTTGGCTGAAATCAGAAAAGAATTTAATCGTTTTTGGTCGTTGTCTGAAGCAAATAAATGGTTTGAAGAAGGAAATGAAATTCTTAATGAGAATGCGATTTTACTTCCGACCGGAGAAATGTACCGGCCGGATCGTGTTATTTTAAACGGGAACAAAGCTACGGTTATTGAGTATAAGTTCGGTGAAGATGAACACACTTCGCACATCCGCCAGCTTCAACGCTATGCAGGTTTCCTGAAAGAAATGGGATATGAAGAGGTAAAATCAAAGTTGTATTATGTAAACTTAGGAAAAATCACTACAATTTAAAATCAGCCAATCTACAAAAAACATGAAATTGATTCTGAGATTTTCTACATTAACAGCGATTTTAGGTTTATTATTGATTTGACTTTCGCAAGTTGTTGCAGCCAGTTGTAAAGCTTTTTTTGATAAAAGATATGCTGATTATCAGAGGAATTAAGCAAGTTGGGGCTTTGCCCCAAACCCCACTTCATTTTTTGTTCCCGATAAAGAATCGGGATGTACCACTTAACACAAAAAACGAAGCAAAAAAAGTC
>JAAYIT010000378.1 GCA_012523295.1 Porphyromonadaceae bacterium
CCATTATGTCAACACCCATTTTTTCAAAGTTGTTGTTTGGGGAATTGAGGTCCCAGTCGCTTTGATTGTAATTGATTCTGTAGATCAGCATTCCATGTCCGGGCAGATAACTATCCCAACCTGCTTTTTGCCTATTTTCCAGCAAGAAAAATTCAGTTGGAGAAGGAGAATCTCCATTCAGGTTGTGATAATCAGAAGGTGAAATCAGAAATGCCTGATTGCTTGTGGTTAGCGTGTCAAGGATATTATTTTGAGGAAGTCCGGTCAAAAGTGTGGGCGTCATAAAGCCCAGTTGAAATCTTTCAAATGAATTATAGGCGGGAGGTGTTCTTCCCAGATTCAGGTAAGCTCCTCCATCCATAATGTTCCAGTTTGACAATGTGAAATGTGTAGCCCCATTAGTCGGGTACATATCTGCAAGACCTAACACGTGTCCAAATTCATGAACAAAGGTGCCTATTCCTGCCATGTTTTCTCCTTCTTTGCCTCTCAATTCCGACGTACACGCGTAATCAAACACACGTTTGCCGTTGAAAGTTATCGAGGCATCCGTCCCGCTGTAATTTCCGTTTCCGTATCTTTCATTGGAGTAAATAGCCCATCTGTGAGGCCAAATACGATTTTTAGGGGCATGTTCGGCTTCGTTATGTCCTGCAAAATAAATGAAAACATTATCCACTATTCCATTATTATCAGTATCATAAAGTGAAAAATCTACTCCTGAAGAATGAGCCAAAGAGCATGCATCAACAATCATCTGGATAGGATTTTTATCAAGTCCATCAGAATCATTCTCGCCGTAGAAACTTGCATTTTCCGGGAGCGTATATGGCCCGTAAACATCAAACTGAGGTGTAAAGGTTCCAAAGGAATTGTCTCGAAAATAATCTCGTGCCGAGCCGGTAGCCCCGTTCTCACTGTATCCTTCTTCATTCAGCTTTGCCGTAAATGCAGTTTTAGGATTTGGAATAACAAAAGGTATATCTGCAAAATTGACCAAAATCACTAATGATTTGGGAGAACCGGTTTTAGGGTAAGATTGTATTTCAGAAGTTTCTTTTATGATTGCAGGTGCTTTTGCAGCTCTTTTCTGCAAATTAATAGCTGAAAAATCGGGATTCACCTCTAAAGTCTTAAGGAATGCCCGTTCCTCAAGAGTACGGAGTTGAGCGTTTCTGGCTTTTACATGCGTATCTATTATTTCTCCCCCGATTCCTTTTCTTGCATAATTGAAAATTCCGTCTTTGTCTTTCACCAGTAAAAAGCCATCTTCTGATGTATGGTAATGGTGAAATTCATCTCCTTTCAGAATAATTGTAATTTCAGTTCCATCGGGCTGCAGGATTGTTTCCGGGAATGGATATGCCGGTACAGATTTTAATGGAGGAGCAATTAAAATCAGGGAAAAGGCAATTAAACAGATTTTTAGACCTTTCATAAGCGTGAAAATGTAAAAAAAGTGTCAGCTTACAAAACTAACACTTTTTAATTAGAAATAAATTTATAAAATAACTTTCCCTACCCGATTTCCAACTTTTACTATGGCAACACCCTTGTAGCTTACTGAAACAGAATTTAATCC
>JAAYIT010000379.1 GCA_012523295.1 Porphyromonadaceae bacterium
CTACTATACTATCTATCCTTTTAAAGAATATTATAGTATAATAGTATTGATTATCAATAAAATAAAACTGCATAGATAGAAAATTTTCATCTATGCAGTATCTATGCAAGTATGCAGTTTCAACCTTTTTTACGCTGATTTCTACCTTCTAATTTCTAATTTTATAACTCTATCTATCCTTTTAAAAGTAATTTTTGTTATCTATGCAGTGTCAATAAAATGAAAATCAAATACTTATGCACCCCTGCATAGATGCATAGATGATTACTCAAAATATTTCATAAATAACATTTTTTTCTTATACCCATTCCGGTAGTCGTTCAGCCGAAAACATTTTCAATCGTAAATAGTAGATCATTATAGGGTCAATTAAAAATGTTTTCCGCTCAACTCCAATCAGGCGGAAAAAAAACATCTTTCAACCTCCAGGAGATTTTTGTGTCTCCATTCCGGTTTGAAAGATAATTTTTGTATTGGTTTTATATCATTTCACGCTGTAAAATGATAGCTAAAGGTTGAACTTATACATACTTTAAATGTCCTTTGTATATAGGCTGTAAATTGTTTCTAATTTGCGTTGAAAATGCACCGTATTTGTAATGATTTTATTTTTCAACAAAATGCATATAATATTTTGATTTTTAATAGTTTATTTCTACATTTGTAAAATATATTTTACTTCTATAGAAAATATACTTACACCGATTCTGCACCATTAAAACGCATATTGTTTAATTTACTCACACACTAAAAGTCCCCCTTGGGGGATTTAGGGGGCCATGGAATTCGCCACAATTAAAAAAGTACGCTCGCTTTTCAACTACGAGATATCCGAAAGCACAGCAAGTCGTTATATCCGGCTCGTACGTGATTGTTTTGATATTCAAAAGCCCCGGAAAGTTCCATTAGAAAAAATTAAGGAGTATTACGGTATAACATAGGAATAATTTTTGTACATTTGCGGGTGTGGCAACATTCCTATTGCCAAGTAAAAAAAACTAAGATTATGGAAGTAATAGCACGTATAGACACAGGTACACCTTCCGGACGCAAAATAGCTCGTGAATTGGAAAAGAAAAAAGCCGTGAAAATGGAATACCCATTACCCGACAGTATATCCGGTAACTTGGAAGATAACACCGAAGAGGTTTTTGATAACTTATTAGACAAACTAAATGATCATTACGGTACAGATTACAAATTTTAATGAAATACTACACCGTTCATATTTCAGATCAAGCCGTAGAAGATTTAGATAAGTTATTTGATATTATTTTCAACAAATATCGAATGCCAAATACCGCTTTTAAGTATTTAAAAGAATTACGCAAAGTAATCATATCGCTTTCACGTAACGCGGAAACGTACCAAATACAAACCCGCGCATCTTTACAGCAATACGGACTTAACGTTAGGCGAATTAATTATAAAAAGATGGCAATCATTTATACCGTTCATGGTGAATTAGTTTACATACATCGTGTAGTTCCACAAAATTCTATTAGTGGACTTTAATCCTCTCCCATTCGCGCAATTCGCCTTAATTCGCCTTAATTCGTTTTAATTCGCGCTAATTCGCATTTTCCCAAAACTTGCAAAATTCCCAAAACTTGCAAAACTTGCAAGCCTTTTTTATACCCTTCCTATATTTGTCCCTATAAAATTATTAATAATTCTACCTTCAGGGGTTAGGGGCTTATGAATCCTTATTTAATTGCAGCTATCGGCATTGGCGCCTATTTATTGTTCAGACACGGTCCTACTGTGGCTGCATTACTCCGTTTAGAATTTTCATTTTTCAGTTTTGATATTATCAATATCGGGACCGATTCTATTAAAGCAACCATCGTGATGGCTGCTGAAAACAAGTCCGGCACCGATATTCTTATGCAAAAAATCAACGCCGGCATATTATTGAATAATAAGATGATAGGCTTACTTACGCATAATTATAATTTACTGATAAGAGCCAACAGCCGACAGTTACTGCCGATCCAAATCGACATCAAAAAATCGCAGGTCGGCGCTGAGTTGTGGAATATGATTATCAATGTGCAGACTGATTTTCGTTTCGAAATATCCGGTAAAGTAACGGCAAATAACGCCGGCTATCCGCTCAATGTAACCTGGACAATGGATGATATCATTGAAATAATTAATCCTAAGCCGGTACAAAACACAGTCATTAAAGGGATTGGAGCAACCGCATTAACTTCAGGGCAAAAGATATTTTTACAACAATTTGGCGATTCAGAATTTGAATTTGTTGAGCCGTATAAATCATTGTAGAACGCACGTGGTAAAAAAATTTATGTTAAGCATAAGAAAAATAATCCCGGAGCGGGAGAATATTTAAGAAAACAATCTTTTATAAAATCAGTCCTGAATGATGGCAACGGCATTTGGCAAGTAACATTAAAATAATAGAATGGCTAAAAAACAATCAAATAACAACTTTTTAATTCCTGCTATTCTCGTAGCCGGATTATTCCTGTTTCGCAGAAAACCGGAAGTAAAAAGCGTAGGAGCAACCGCAAAGAAAAATTTATCGTTCGATGATGTTATTAAAGCTAATAAAAAAACACAGGAGTTAAGACAACAATTAAACGAATTATCTCCGCAAATAAAAGAAATTCAAAATGTTCTTTATCACATTGACAATAATATGCCAATCTACTTCAACGTGACTTTTTATAAAAAACACGGTGTAATCAGAGAATATGGTAAAGACATTGACAATAAAACGAGGTATATATTAACTCCCAAAGGACGGCAAATATTAAATCTAAAAGTTAATAAATTATAGATATGGCTAAAAAACAATCCAATATAATTTTACCGCTTGGTATTACTGCCGGCTTATTTTTGCTTTTACGTAAAAAGTCAAATGTATCGGGGATTGGAGCTATGAAAAAACAGCTCCATATACTTCAAGCTATCAACAATGATTATCAGCGAATTAAAGAGCAAAAGTGGAATAGCAAAGAAATTTACGATTACGTCCTGGACGTTTTTCAGGGTTACACTACTCCACTATTTATGATTGATGAACCTTTATTAAAAGGGAGCACATATGGAAGTGGTGAAGTAAACAAGGAAAGCAAGGCGCTTATAGATTTTCTGCATTTCAATGAAAAATACATTGTTGATAACGCAAAAGATTATTTTGGTGAAGAACAACCATTATATAATTATATGCTTTTAGTTTACACCAAAGCGATTGAGGATTTATTTGAAATGTAACAACTCCTTCTCATTGAAGGGACGGCAGGGATGGAACTATGCGCGCAAACTACAAAAACACCATAAAAAAACTTTCCGGAAAAACTTCCGATATCGTATCGGTAGTGATGGAAACTTATAATAAAGATTGGCAGCAAGTTAGCGAACTTGCAAAAACCTTCGGGAGTGGCAACATTCCTGTAGCCAAAGTTTGCAAAAATATTTTTGATTACGTAATCGATAACGTGCAGTACCGCGAAGATCCTCCGGGGGTACAATGGGTAAAGACACCCGCGCGACTTCTTGCCGATGGTGTAGGAGATTGCAAAAGCATGAGCATTTTCATAGCTTCATGTTTACGGGCGTTAGGCATTGACCATTTTTTCCGTTTCGTTTCATTTAATAACCGAAAAGAAGCTACACACGTTTACGTTGTCGCAAAACCCTCTCCCCTCATGGGGAGAGATGGAGAGGGGCTTATTATCATTGATCCCGTAGTTCGCCCCATTCAATTCAATAAAGAAGAAAGATATACTTTTAAATCAGATATAGGCATGTCAGGAAATTACTACATGTCTGGGCTTGGGGCTATAACGAATCAAGTAATTCATTCAAATAGTATTATCTCATAATAGTAAAAAATTGGCAGGTACAGACATATATTATTTATCCGGAATCAGGTCGGTTCAGTCAACGCCACAAACAGTTGAAAATCCCGATTATATTTGGTTTGGTGAATTTTCTGAGGAATATTCAAAAGCTAAAATGTCGCTCTTGTCATTTCTTGAATTAAAAATTTCTGAATCTGTACTGATCAAGAATAAGAAGGCATTAGCTGAGCATTTCAATGATTTGGATATGCTCCGACTTTCAATCTATGCTATCGAGCATACGAGTACAAAGGATAGCTTTACGAATGCTTGCAAAGTCATTGCCGGAATGAGCTACGAGGGATTAATCCACTCTGATGAGACTGACCTTAATTACCGTTCAACTCATCTGCAATACCTTATTCAGACGCTCAATTTCAGAATCTATACGCCGTTTGCCGGAATCATGGATAGCTATGTATTTGATTTTCTGAATGAGCATGCAATCAAATTCTACGGTACTGACACGATAAGCGGAATAGGCTCTACTGCTAAACAGAGAGAAGCCGCAAAAAAAATCAAAGAAAGCGCAATGTACTATATATACCGCTATGTAAAGGAAAGCGACTTACATAAATATCCGATAGCTGTACTTCGCAAGCGCAAGATTCAAAATAGGGTATATCAGTTTGTTGACGAAACAGACGGCTACAATTCGAGCACAATTCAAGCTAACTTAGTCCGATCCGGGATCATAGAACAAACCGGAATGACACCGGAAAAATTCTTATCATCACAAAACATAAGACAATACCGGCTAAGCGGAATAGGCGAACCAATTACGTTTACTACGGTAATAGGTGTTATCACAGCGCTTCTTGGACTTGTAAGGTTGATTGTCGAGCTGTTTAAGCCCAAACGCCAACCGCCTACAGAAAGCGAAGTGAATAGCGGTTTATCTGATTTTCAAACAGATTTTCCCCCTATAGGGAGTAATCAGTCAAATTCGAACAATAAAGATGATACTATAACATCAAGTTTAGCAAGCGCCGGACTCCCTTTAATTTTAGCCGGTGTTGCTGCACTTTCATTTTTTAAGAAAAAATAATCATGGCGATACTACAAGACGACATCAATAAACTTCAAAAATCAGCAATTAATTTTCTTTACATTTTTGTACCGGAAAATTCACAGGCTATGTCGGCTGAGTTTATGTCTAAACGCAAAAAGCAATTAGATGAACTGACTAAAATATATCAAAACAATCCCGAATATTCTTTCAAAGAATTAGTATTGTTCATTCAGAACGGTATTATTTCACGTTAC
The DNA here is from genome assembly GCA_012523295.1 of Porphyromonadaceae bacterium. GTDB lineage: Bacteria > Bacteroidota > Bacteroidia > Bacteroidales > Paludibacteraceae > UPXZ01. The sequence goes on from JAAYIT010000379.1 coordinate 5,139, forward strand.
GGAAAAACTCCACAGCAGATATTACAGATGCTGTATAATGCATCGTCACCTAAACGTGTTGGTGTTTCCGGTATTGGCACGAGTGAAATATCAGATGATCAAGCTGCAGTTCAAGTAGAAAATATTTCTACAACAGTAACAGACAATGGAACTACATCTAAAAGAAATATTTGGGAGGATATAAAAAATGTAATAGAATGGCTTGTAGAACTATTTACGAGATTATTTGGTAATTACAGAAATCCACGTGAATATAATCCAACTACATCGGACTGGACATATAAGAATCGGCCAATGTACATAGAAGGCTCGGGAGCTTCTAAATCATCATTAGCTACAATCTTTCCCGTGGCAGCAGCAGGCGCTATCGTACTTTTTCTTATGAAAAGCCCGAACGGTAAAAAACCTGCGAGAAGAAGAACTACGAAATAAAAATTTATTACCCTCCCACATGCGGGGAATTTAGTAAACTTCGATTATACTTTAATATTAACAATAAAAATTTTCAACAAAATGGCAAAATTAAAAATGCTCAAATTGCCCAAAAAACCGAAACAAAACGCATCGGTAGCAGTAAAAGAAAACTGGCTTAGAAGGGCATCAGAAGTGAAGAAAGAAAATGCACGTCGTATACAAGCAAACAAACGCAGTGCAGAACTTTCAAAGAAAATTGCCGGTTTTAAGTAAACTTTAAAAATTAGAAAGGAGACAAAAAACATGGCAAGAAGAACTAACAAAAAGATTGACTTTCAGAAAGTTGCTCTTAACACACTTACAGTCGGCGCTACCGGTGTAGCTGCACACGTGATAGCTGAAGCTATCGACTTGCAAAAACCGGAATACGCGGACTACGGAATGTTGGCGGCCGGAATTATCCTGCCGGAAGTAATCAAATCCCCCACAGTGGAGACTGCGGGTAATGCTCTGTTAGCCGTAGGCGCTTATCGCTTGGCAGAACGAAACAATATAGCCGGTAAGCTGGGCTTTAATACTGTGCCGGCTACTGCGGGACTACCCGGTCGATACACCATCGGAAGTCCGTGGGCATCGGCACGTGAAGTCTACGCGAATGCTCCGGACGAAAAAAAAAATTCGGCGACAGCAACCGTTCAGTAACAGTAACAATTTTGTAAAACGTAAAAAATAATTTTAAAATGAAATCTACAAGAGATATTAGATTCAACAGAGACCGTTTCGACAAAGGACAAAGTTACTACGGTCGCCACGGTATAGCTGCGCAAACTGCACAGCTGCGCATCGAAGTGCCTACCGTAAAAGGTAAAGGCGTATATGACTTCGATTTGAAAAAGGAAGTAAAAAGACTTTCCGAAAAAATTCTTAAACGTAATGATTTGTTCGTAGTTCGCGCTATCGGACTTGGATTCATGGTAGAAGCCGACGGCATGGAAGGACACGCTCCGGTATATTCCTACCCGGTCATCAAACCTACAGCCGGTGCGCTTATCGGCGGACTGAAAGGGTTGACTAACGGGCATGCCTTTGTTGTTTACAACGGCGCTATCAGCATCAAAACCGGTCAGCAAGTTAATTACAGCGCGTTCCCGACATCAGAGTTTTTGCACATTCCGCAAGTTCAAGCATCAGATACAGCTATGCCGGAATTTGATTTAGCTGACTTGTTGGTAGAACTTCCTGAAGAGGTTGCCCTTGCCGGCACTCAAGATCACCGTATTCAATTAGAATTCCCGGCTAACGCCAACACTAACATTGCCGGCGAAGCGGATTCTAAAGCATATATTGTGATGATTTTTGAAGGCTGGCTCTATGAAGGCGCTACGAACGAGAAGTACAAAACAGCTGACAATCCTTACCGGAATGTAATTTAGTTGTTCATTTTCAATGTGTAACTGCCGAATATAACGGTTCGGCGGTTACTTTTTTATTATTTTTTTCAATTCACTACATAGATATGATAATCCAAAACGCAGCGTGTATTCCGGTCTATTTATATAAAGACAACTACCGTATCTCATTACATAATGAAAAACTGAAAGGTAAAAAGATTAATGCTATGCTTGGGCTTACGAGTGAGGGCGATCAGATTATTTTATCTCCATATAACATGGAGAGATTAGTCAGCACATCGGACCTTAACAATCTATCTATGTATTTAAATCTGATTGACTTCAAAGGTCGACAAACTGTCAATGATTTAGATTTAAGACAAATAACATCTCCTCCGGAACAATCTGAATATTTAGAGATATTCTTAAATCAACACTTTAATCTCGAAAATTCATATATCAGCTACAAGAATATTGGTAATACCGAATCTGAACTGATACTACTATATATTTTCTATCAAACAAGAAAGTTTAATAAATTTAATGATGAGATAAATGGAACGTTTACAATCTCGATAGACACTACATCTAACAATGAGAATATTAAATTAAGCAACTATGTAGATAGAACTTTATCTAAGCTGCCTATTAAGCAAATCATTACCCAAATGAATTATGATGAACTTAGTTACGGCTATTTAGATATCATAGGTAAAAATGGTGAAAGATTAGAATATCTGCCACTTTATTTTATTAATGATTATCGGTCTAAAGAAATTTATTTAGATGGAATAGTAATAGATTTTGAAAAATCATTTTATTGTAATCGTAACATTGTAGATTACTCTCAAATGGACCCTAATGATATAAATCCAATAGTTCTTACATTTATCTATTAAAAAAATGAAAAAATTAATTTCAGGCGCTATCAACATTGAAGTCAAGCTACAACAAGGCGTTAACCGTATATTTTTCCCGGATAATTCTGTATTACGTGGTAAAAGGATTAAACATATTTCTGTTTATAAAGCTCAAAATGATCATGCCGCATTTGTTACGCTCAAAGAACTTAACACACAGACGGAGCTGATTAAAAGTCTCCCCATTAAGCTGCTACATTTCAGTGATCATGCTTTGTTTATCAATAAAATTGTTGACCTGCCCCATTCGTATATTGATATAAGCCAAATAACCGAAGCTCAAAAAGTAGGTTCATACACTTTTATTTTTTGGTATGACGAACCGGCTATTTGGAGTAAAATACCTGAAAAAAATAACCGGACAGAAATACACCCTATAGAAATAAAACTATCGGGACCTAAAACTTATTTCGCAGAAAATAGAGATTTGCATAATAAAAAATTCCAAAACTTAATATTTTCTATGCCCAATTTCACACCGATGGGTAATGAAACAACGAGTTATTTAAATTGCTTTTTGACGCTTTGTAAAGATAACTTGGAATTTATTCAACGTGTACCACTCGAATATTTTGTTCAAGGAGGTAATGATTATCAGTTAAGGTTACAAAATATCACATTTGATTTTCAACGATCATACATCGAAACAACTGCACCCGGTGACTACGGGAAATCAATATTTTTCAATGCTATTATCGATGACAATAAAAAAAAATAGTCTGCCGGAAATTCATTTTTCCAATTGTAAATATTTTTAAATGTAAAACAAAGATATGATAGCAAACGTAGAAAAAGTAATAGAATGGCTTGATGTCAATGGTTTAGAACATTGGCAAGTGAGCACAACGGCCAGTGATAACTCTAAAATATTTGAGACCCAGGACGATGAAACGAAAGAAGATAAAATAAGTCGTTTCAGGCGGATTATGGAGTTTTGCCACGGCAATCGATTTGTTATCGTAGCAGGCAAAAACGGTAAAACCGGACGAGGTTTATTCAAAGAAGAATTCAAAAACCTTCCTGAAGGTTCTCAGCTTGCACCCGGTCAAAACACAATCTCCGGTACGCCACAGAATCCCGGGTTAGGATTTGTAGCTATCGGCGAGCTCGATCGCCGTCTCGCTGAAGAACGCACCCGCATTCTACAAGATGTAAAGATTGAAAGGCTTGAAGCTGAACTGAAAGAAGCTAATGAGGAGCTAAGGCAAAAAGACACGGCATTTACACGCACACTTGAAAAGGTAGAACCGTATCTCGGAACCATTCTTGGAAACACAATCGGCAAGATGATCCCGCAAGCGCCTATGGTCGGCGTAGCAGGACTTGAAAATGAAAGTACAGACAGCTCACGCACTGTCTCTGATGAAAACCTATCAGATGAAGAACGCTTATCTTTAGCTTTACAGCGTTGGAATGCCGTAGAGCCTGATATGATCCGAATCATTGAAACACTTGCCGATATGGCAGAACGTAAAGACAATATGTACAGCATGGCAAAAGGAATGCTGATAAAATAATAACCTTTAATAGATTCTCTTATTCCTCCTTAATGGGGTTAGGGAGCATATTATTATGTACGAAGATAAATTTACAGACTTTAATCCCGCGTGGGAAAACCGCGAAATATACACGAATACAAACAAGATTGAACTCGGTTCGGGATATCCCGGTATGGGTGGTGAAAATCTCAATGTAGAAATTTGGAAATCGCGCACAGGCAAACCGTTTTACGTCGGGATTGCAACCGGGCGTATACTCGTGCATCATTCCTTTGTTTACTTGCAATTTGTGGGACAAATCGGCACAGACGGTTACGGCTATATTAAAATGCTCTACGTGGATCAGAACGCGGGTAAAGTAGTAGGCAAAGCTTCTGACCGGGACGCGCAATTACTTATCAACGGACTGATTTATCAGAATAAAATTATTCTTGAAAATAATTTGCTTTGTGCCGGAATTATCAAAAAATTGGAAGCAAAAGGCATCAACGTATCTATTCAGCAACGCGAGACATTAGCGAAGCTGCATCAGCGCTTAGAAGAACGTAACAAACGCATCCTTAATTCAAAATTCTTAGGCTCAAAAAAACAATCCTATCCTACAGGCTTTTCAAAATACGCAATCGATTTACAAAATTTTATCGACGATCCATTTAACGAATTTAATCAAAAACAATCCGTGCCTACCATCGGAGCTCCGATTGTCGCTGTTATCGTTGTGTCCGTTGTAGTTACCGCTTTGTTAGGCTGGATAATTTACTTGATTTTCAAACCGGATTATTCACAAAGCAAATCAGATTTGAAAATCTCTAAAGAACTTACTGAAGCCCTTTCCGGTTTAGATCCCGAAACAAGACACAGTATTATCAACGACTTAGAAGGACAAATTGACAAAGCGTACCTTCAGGGAAAAATGGACGGAAGTGGTAAGGGAATGCTAAGAACAATCAGCTACGCAGGCGCGGGAATCTTAGGCTTTATGCTTTTATCAAATATTATAGAAAAAAGAAATGTCAGATATTAAAAACATACGCTTTCACGATTCATTGAGAGATATCGCCGTATTTGTCAGATGTACATATGCGCAAGCCTATTTACACTCCGATAATAAGCGCCGAAATGTAGTAAGGTCTTACAATAAAAATGCGCTTAAGAAAATCATTACTGATGATAGAGGCGTAGGAAGCAAAGGCGGTACATATCTGAATAAGTATTTTGATTTGAACCTTTTGGACCGTGAAGGATTCAGTTACGGTGTTTCAGAGAGTCAGATAGCAGTGTTAACGGGAGAGTATTTTTTTGATAAAAATATTTGTAAGCTTCATACCGGTGAACCCTTTGTTTTTCTCCGTGCCCGGTTGCTTTATTGTGACAGAACTGATTACGGTTGGTTCAGAAGCACAGATATTAATCCGGACGTTACGTCTGATTTTTTACCGAAAAATTACTCACAAAATAATGTAGAATCAAAAACAAATTGGCTCTGGTGGCTCACCGCGGGGCTGATGGCTTTAAGAGGATTTTAATATGTCGAAAATGACTATACATGAATGGTTACAGCACTACTACTTATCTGCAAGAAGTATTGAAAGCCGATTCGGCATTCCGGCCGAAGTAACATTAGCACAGTCGGCGTGGGAAAGCGGCTGGGGCAGATCTGCACCGGAGTACAATTTCTTTGGCATCACGGCCGACGGCACTTATACGGGTAAAAGACAGTTGCTGAAAACAACCGAGTATCACAGCTCGCCGAATGTGAAATACCCGATTGTTTACTCTGTAGAAAAAGTGGGGAATAAATATAAATATTCGGTCAAGCGTTATTTCCGGGCTTACAACAATCCGCTTGAGTCATTTGAGGATTACGCTTGGTTGCTTATTCTTAATACGCGCTATTGGCGAGCATTTAACACAAAGGATCCGATACAGTTTCTAACCGAAGTAGCTCGGGCCGGTTACGCTACCGATCCGAACTATATTAACGGTGTAACGTCCATTATTCGCAGTATTCAAAAGATTATTTATTCAACATGATTTACGAAGAATACATAAAAAATAACCGTTTTGCTTTTCTCGAAGAATTAAAGCGAATTTGTGCGCTTTTGATGATGAACCCCGAGCATTTGATGGTAGTTATGTACGCCGAAAGCCGACTAAACCCGCAAGCTGTGAATCCTAAAAGCAACGCAACCGGGTTAATTCAGTTTATGCCGAAAACGGCTCTCAGCTTAGGAACTACCGTAGCTGCGTTAAAACTGATGACAAACGTGGAGCAATTGGCGTGGGTGTACAAATATTTTCTGCCGTATAAAGGTAAAATGCATTCGGTCTATGATGTGTATAAAGCCGTATTCTTTCCCGCTTCACTCGGAAAACCGAAAGATTGGGTTTTTCAGACTTCTACCCTATCCGCTAAGACCATTGCAGACGCCAACAAAATTATTGATAACTTTCCAAGGGACGGAAAAATAACGGTCCGGGAATTTGAAACATACGTCGATCAATACCTAAAAAAAAAAGTATCGACACAGTCCAAAGCGTAGGCATCAGCGCCGGAACGCTTTTTCTACTTGGCGGAATCGGCTACTTAATTTACAGATATTTATTAGACAAATAAGAAAATTTTCAATCTATGCTCCAAATTCCCCCTATAGGGGGTTAGGGGGCTTAATAATCGATTTTATGTGGAAAACAACTTCTAAAAATCAAATCATCACCGAAAATACAAGCATTCAACCTGATGGCTATTCTCAAATATTACTAAAGAATATCGGCGATTGTGATTGCACGGTGAATGATAATATTCCGCTCGCTGTGGGTGAAACTTTCAGTTGGGAGAATGATCCGGGAATTGTGATAGATGAGAATACATTTGTGCGGTTTGTGGGTGCGGGCGCGGTGAAAAAGGTGTTGGTATTGAAAACGTATTTTAAAAAGTAGTGAGAAAATGGGAATAAAGTTATCAGGTAAAATAGGAGGCATCGCGCAAGTAGTAACAGATAATGTTACTATTTCCGGTAATGGGAAAGCTGATAATCCTATTTCACTGAATGAGGATGGATTAAACGAAGCGGACAAATACTTCGTCTCGGAATCCGAAAAACAAAAAATTTCAGATTCAATAATATCAGTTGAAACTGACGGCGACACAATTAGCGGCGACGGAAAGGAAACTGTAATTTCTATAAACGAAACTAAACTTAACACCAATGACAAATACTTCATATCCTCATCCGAAAAAAACATAATAAACGAAACCCGTCCTATCGAATTCGGCATTAGTGAGTGTGTGAACGGTATAATCTTGCTTGAAACATTCAAAAGATTATACCGAATTGTAACATCAGAGGCTTTAAGTATTTCGCTCAATACTTCTCAAGTTGATTTGACAAAATATGTTCGTTTTGCGCTAAAAATCAATCTCAATCAATACGTTTCGCTTACTTTCCCTGAAAATTGGCGATTCAACAATTTTGCAATTCCGCATGAAATTGGCGAATACATTTATGATGTTCAGACCACCGACGGCGGGACGACATGGCACGCTGTGCTGATTTACAGGAATGTTTTCCCAAATTATGTAGATGAAAGTCATATTCAAATTGATGAAAATGGACAGGTGATTGAAAATCCTGTGTCAATAGCAAATAAAATCGTATATGTAGATGGTGAAATGCCGGATGACACGGGCAACGGACTTACTTGGGCAACCGCTAAAAAAGAACTGCAAAGTGCAATTGACAGCTGTATTAGAGGCGATTCTGTTTTTGTAAAAGGTAGTTTAACGGGGCTTAAATATTTGCCCACAACACAGCGTATCGCCGGCGATAATACATCTAAGTCATTTGTTATGAAAAATGGCGTCAACATTTACGGTGGTTTTTTTGGTAATGAAGTTTCAATTTATCAGCGTGAAATGGAGTATTATATTCAAAACTTAAATTTACCGTCTGGGGTAGTTGAGTTGAAAGTAGCAATACCAAAATACAAATCTATTCTATCCGGTGAGGTAAGCGGAAATTCTGTTATTGACGATGCTTTGCGAGGTTGTAAGTTTACTGAAGCAAGCATGGTAAATAATTCGAGAATATTAATTGATTGTTCAGCTGTTTCTACTGCAATAAAAATTAATGGATTTGATTTAATCGGATGTTGTCAGCATATCAACTCAGGTGTTGTTTATTCTTCACGCCCCATGTTTACTGATTTTGAGCTTAGTTATTGTAGAATTTACAATAACCGTACTCATAACATTACTACTTTGGTGCCGCTTATAGCAAATAGCGGTAGATTGTTTAATTGTATTGTCAATAATAATGATATTGCTGGAGGATTAATAGGGGCGACTTCTACTACACATTCGATCATAAGGAACAATTCTAATAATGTCGTTTTGAGAGGTATTTTTATAAATAATCATAAAGAGTTTTGTGCTATTTGCGAAAATATATTAAATTTCTATAGTGGTGAATTTATTTCCGGGCTTACATTGCATTGTGATATCAGTAGCAATATATCAAAAACAGGAGAAACAATACGTAGACTTGTAACTGAAAATGCAACAAACTGCACAGTTAGAAATAATACAGGATCTGCATTTTTCAGATGCGTTGCAACGAATTGTCATGCGTATAATAATTTATCGGGGTACGGAGCCGGTTTTTATGATTGTATAGCCAAGAATTGTGTCGCAAAGAATAATGAATCAATAATAGGTGGTGGTGGTTTTTATCTCGGTACGGCAATTAATTGCACATCAATACGAAATAAAAGTATGAACGGGGCCGGTAGTTATAATACGATTCTGAAAAATACAGCGGTGTGGGGAAATAGAACACCAGAAAATGTGAAATCAAATGTATTCAACGACAATGAAAGTACTGAAACCTACTCCGCTTTTGAAAATGAAGTAAGGGCTGGCGATGCAAATATATCCTTATCTACAAATAATACAGGTGACTCGGATAGTCCCTGCTTCAATTCGCTATCCTACGATGCAGGCATAACGGACGCAGTGAATGTGTGTGATGAGCGCATTTCCGCAGATTCAGCGCTTATTGACAGAGGAAACAGCGATGACAATAATGCGGGTTTTGCTGCAGCTTATGATGTGCGTAATATGCCGAGAAAAGACTCATCGAATATTATTGACATTGGAGCTGTGGAATTTCAAAAATAATATTACGAATTAGTCAAATTAGATCGAAATAAACGAATGAGACCAATTTACGCAAAATATATAGATCGTGAGACGGTAGAAGTGGCACCAGTAGAGAAAGACGGAATCGCCGGTTACGGCTACGACAAAGAAAAGTGCGCCGCTGATGGTTACAACTTAATGCTTATTAAATCGCAAAAATCAGGTGATAAACCCTACTACGAAGCACAAGGCGATTTTATTTTCGAGAAATTTGAAAGCATTCCGAAACTGAAAATACTTGCTTCAAATCCATTCTTGCAAGGCAAAGACGAAAATGAGATTAAAGCCGTAGACGTCACCATGCTTGCCGGTTTGCACAATTTCAAACGCTACTCACGAGGATTCAAAACATATTCAAGATGGTTTGTAGAGCAAAATTTCGAGGATGGTGTAACTGTACCGGCTGTAGAAAGAATCTATTCCCTTATCTGGAACGATGATATTTTAGCAGGCAAAAAATGCGTAATGAATTGGTATAATGATGATGATTCACTTGCATTTAGCAAAGAAACATTTGAGTACTATTCGGCTAAAGATGCTGCAAAGGTGCTGAAAGATATTCGAGAAACACGGATTTTATACTTACAAAACCCGGAATTTGAATATGTAAACCCCACTACAAAGCAATACATAGCAATGCTCTTTGAGCATTACAAAGGGCAAGTGAGCGACTACATTCTATCAGGTTCGCAGGCATTTGAAAACGCTATAAACAACGAAGAAAGCACGCAGATAAACGCGATACTTAACGCCGTATTGGACGGCAGAACAATAAAAGACAGGATTTTAGAACAAATTCAAGGGGGCTATGGTTAATTTTCTTTTATTTATGATTGCTTACGTGCTTTTTCTGCCGGCTACCATTCTTAATTTTTTTATTGTCGGATATAAGTACAGTTTTTCGGGCATTCGTGGCTATTTTAAAGACAGCGCAAAGCGGATTGATATTTACGCAGCAGGGGAGTTTCGGACATTGTGGAATGTTCTTTTAATAAAAAAGGATGGAATAAAATTTAGAAAAACAGGCAGAACTATAAGTTATTATCTTGGCGCAAATCAGCATATTAACACATTGTCCGGTTTCGGAAAATTAATAGTTCTTATTTTAGATTCGATAGACAAGGATCATTGTAAAAAAGCATTTTTAAAAGAAAGCAAATGATAGACTACACAACAATAATAACACTCTTAGTCGGACTTTTCTCCGGTGGTTCGGTCATGTGGATTTTCACGCTTAGAAGCGAGAAAAAGAAAAAAGCAGCTGAAGCGTACAAAGAGGAGGTGAACGTCTATCAAGAAATCATTAAAGATTTGCGAGAAGACCGTAAGCTAATGAAAGAGGAGCGGGATTATTATTTTCAAGAACTGAAACAACTACAAGAACATCACATGGAACTTGATAGAACGGTGAAAGACATCGAAAAAGAAATCAAAGTACTCAACGGCAGGCTTGCACGTGAGCAGTGTCTTAAGTTTGAGTGCAAGGAGAGGGTGGTAGGGTGATGCGTTTATTTTTTTTCATATTAATTTTGTCCGGATTAATCGGCTGCACCGCTCAAAAATCTTTAACAGAAATTGACCGGAGCAAATCCGATAAGGTCAAAAATCTGCAAGAAACAACTAAATCGATGAACGACAGCTCGATTGTTGATAATACTAAAACAATAGTCAATCAATCGTCAACAAAAGAAACTGAAGTTTCTAAAAACGAAAATACAGTCACCAAAAACACTACGACAAATTTCGATACATCCAAACCTATTGATCCCGGCACCGGCAAACCGCCTGTGGCGTCCATATCTGAAACTACGTCCGAAAAAACTTCAAATACGAGATTCTCAGAGGCTCAAATAAACAACATTCGAACCGAAATAGAAATCGACGTCCGGCGCGAGTATGAGAATAGACACGACAATATAATTTCAAGCTATCAGTCATTAATCGAAAAGCTAAACCGTAAAAGTGAAGTAAAAGAAAAGCCGGTTGAGAAAATAAAATTAGTTTTAATAGGCGCATCTATTCCGGTACTAATATTTTTTATCGTATGGATACGAAAAAAGTTACTAAAATTTGTGTATATGTAAAATATATTTACTATATTTGCAAAACATATTTCAAAAATCAATTTATTTTGTTTTACACACAATTCATTATTTTTTGAAAAAGAAAAGTCCTTGGATACTGGTCTTTTAATACTGAAACGAAAAGGACACGCATTAAAAAACCCCGCGCATCATTGCGCGGGGTTTTCTTATTCCCTTTCAGGGGTTAGAGGTATCACAGCCTCCACTTCTCTATATCCTTCCTTGTTACACCATGTCGCTGAAAAAAGAAGTTTTTCACCTTAATTAAGTTCACCACATCTTCCCGATTATAAAGCATTGCGTAATGCCGTTTTAGTGGATTCAGCCAGTCAGCATGCAGCTGCCAGATGTTTGATTTATAAACCATGGTTTGCCGCTCAATCCCGGCAATCTTTTCTAACTCCGAAAGTTTATAACTTTTCAGATTCGGTTCTAAACGTTTAATAATTGTGAGCAAATTAAAGCAGTAGTAAAAGTTTTTCAAATCGCAATTGAAAAACCTCTCCATCATTCCAATATCCGGACCGTAGCAATAGATCGCGTCTACATTCCGGAGTATTCCGGCAAAGGAATAGGGATTAATTGTAACGCCGTGAAGCTGATATACTTCATTTTGGTTATATCCATAACCGATTAAATACACGCGTTGGTTCAGGAACCATTCCGCATCAATAAAAAGATTTCGTCCCATGGTTGAAAGTTTTAGAGTTGTTTATAAAATGACTTACCCCGATGCCGTAGGGGCATCGGGGTAAGTCGGTTAATTAATCCTGGTTTACAGTTCCCGAGTGAATTTAGATATTTTTCTTTCTTTTGATTTTATCCTTTTCTTTATGTAAATCTCGGTAGTTGAAAAACTTTTGTGTCGCAGGTGATCCTGCAGACTGAACGGCGGTAACCCGTTCTCAATAAGGTCTATTGCACCGCTATGTTTCCAACTGTAGAAAACTTTATCCTTTGATATGTTAAGTTTATCCCTATAGCGGTTAAAGCGATTACGTAATGTGTTTTTTCCATATGCCGTTACGCCCGGTACTCCTTTATTACCGAATACAAATAAATCGCGGTCATACTCATCAAGCTGATATGTGTTTATCATTTCATAATAAAGTGGATCGGGTATTTCCACTATTTCAGTTTCTTGATTTTTAGCACTAATATTCGGTACTCGTATATGCCGTTTATCAAAATCAATCCATCCTATTCGCATCAAGCGCATTTCCATGCCCGGGCGTAACGCACAATAGTACTGTATTTGACACGCTAACCATAGTTGCGCATCATTAGGCTTGATTAATTCTTTCAGTAGTTTTTTTTCCTTATCGGTAAATGGTTCAGGCGAATTGTCAACTATCTGTCCTAATACCGGTATTCTCGCAACCGGATTGATTTCTATAATTTCACGGTCAATCTCATAATCAAAAAACGCTTTTATTACTCCTATATAGTCTTTAATGGTTGGTCTGCTTAATTTCAAATCATTCGCTAAATGAATAAAGAAATTAATCATATCCGTTCTTTTGATAAACGTGATATCTACGTTTAATTCTTTCTTTTCAAGCCACGCAATGAATACCCTGAAGTTTCCCTGAATATTCAAATAGTGGCTTGCCGACTTTATATTTTTGATATACGCTAAATAATTGCTGATGTTTTGCCGGATCGTGGGTACTTCTTTTTTTCTTTTACCGTATAATCGGGCTACATTGCTATAAGTCAACTCATCTTCGTAAACATATTCTTTATCATCTCCGGTTAAGTGCTTACCGGATTCTAACCATTTTCTTTTTTCTGAAATTATCTCCTTTGCTTTTTTGTAGCGTTCCTCAATCGTTCCGACATTAAGGTCCTTGTAAATCCGTTTTTTTATCATATTTGGATTACCAGGCACACGGTATTTGTATTCTACATACCATTGTTTATTTGTGTTCCCCCCGCAGTCATTTAAGTGCGGATAAACAATAAGAGTCTTTTTTCTACCCATTTCGATCTGTTATTTTTGGTTAAGTATTTAATAATCTAAAGACTACCGCTCACTTAGAAATTTCAGACTGATATTTAAAACGCCAAAGGGCTTGCTAATCTACTGATTAACAAGCCCAAAGGGTTGAAAAGTGCGGTCGAAGGGACTCGAACCCCCACGCCTCTCGGCACTAGATCCTAAGTCTAGCGCGGCTACCAATTACGCCACGACCGCATGTGGTTTTTTGATAACGGGTGCAAAGATACAACCTTTTTTTAATCCGACAATGCTTATCTGAATTATTTTATAAAAATAATCTGCTGATGAATTTTTCCTTTGTTAAGTACGCGGAGAATATACGCTCCGGTAGAAATTCTCGTTTCGTACTTCTCTTTTCCGATATCAACTTTTTGATCTTTAATTTTATCATCGTAAATTTTTATTCCGCTCAACGTGTAAATCTGTACCCGGCTATTATCATCCACCTCAATAGTCAAGATATCCGAAACCATAGTCGGATAAATTTTTATTTTATTATCCGATATATCTCCATCAACGCTATGTCCCAGCGCTATCCCAATAATAATCGGGTCATGATCGGAGCTTCTGAACATACTGACTCTGTCTTTTGTTCCTGAATATCCAAAAGTTCGTAATTCATCCGCATTGATATGAAAGGGTGTAACCCCTGTGATTTGACGCGCCATGCTTTCATTGGCTATTGCATGATCTAAGTAACCTGCTTCATTGCTACTTCTTTTTCTATCAAAATAGACATAACTATAAGCACTGTCAGCGTGAAATTTCTGAAGCAGATCAACATATCCGGCATCAAGAAATTTCTTAATCGGATCTTCTTTCGCGTATGCATTTAAGTCGCCTATTACGAGCACATCTTCAACTCCGTAATTTATTTTTGCAGATGAAATATGGGAAATTACTGAGCTTGCTTCGGCAGTGCGTGTGGCATTATAACAGCCTTGACCATCGCCCTGATCGGCATCAGAACCAAAAGAAGGACATCCGCTTTTTGCCTTGAAATGGTTGACGCTGAGAATAAACCGTTCATTATTGGAGTTTAGCACAAAAGCTTGAAGTTTTTTCCTGTTCAGCGGAATCGGGCTATTGATATTAATCAATTGCTTATAAGGAGTTACCTTATCCGAACGATACAGATAAGCCGCCTTTGTGAATGTTCCGTTCACGTTAGTCCCATCATTGATGTAGGTATATCGATTTGTACCGCTTTTGGCATTCAGCGCGTTCGCCAGTTTAGCCAAGGCTGCCTGCCCCTGCTCAATTTCCACCAATCCATACACATCCGCGTCGATTTCATAGAGCGCATCAACAATTTTTTCATGCTGACGATTCAGTTGCTCCATGGTGGAAGGTCCCATTGTTGAGGTAGTATTTGGTGAAGTGAGATAATACTCAAGGTTAAATCCACACACTTTCAGGTTGTAGTTTCCGATGTCAGCGTGTTTTCTTCTCCTCGGATTACCATAAAAATGTACAGGAAAGCGCGAAGGAACAACCACATACCTTCCATTAGTATAATTTAACACCCCTTGTAAATTATCCACACGCTCGCCCATTCTACGCGTACCATTTTCATCGGCAAAGACAATGGGAGTTCGGTATGACGTGGAATACCCATCATCCAAAGTAATGCCCGGAAGTGAATTTTCGTTCACTAAAGCGCTGTAATCCGATGTGGTTGGGAAAAATATGTTTGTCGGTATCGGCTTTCGTCTATATCCTAATTCCAGTTCACCATATTGCTCCAAATAATAATTATTATTTACCCAAAGCGTCTGGTCAAATTCGACTAACATCCCTCTGTAGGAGCTCAGATCAGGATTATCAGGTCCATATTTTATTTTTATCGGTGTGACAGTGTTGTTTTGGCTGATCTGTTTTATATCGGTCGGATTTTGAATCTGCAAACTCTGTTTGTCACCGGAAAAAACAGCCTTAATTTCAATTTCGTCACCTACGGCTATGGAATTAACATTATCTGAGTAAACAAAAATTCCATTTGAAGTGTTAGTTTTTCTATCACTTATAGTATCCTGAATAAAAAAGCCAATTGCTCCATTTTCTCCATAAAGAAAAGTAGTTACAACCCCTTGGGTAGAAATTGTTTGCCCATCGAAATTACTCGAAATCCCGACTCTATGTATCTCAGGAATAGAGACACGTACTTGCGCTACTACTGTAACAGCAAAAAAAGATAAGATCAGAAATAAATTTCTCATAAATCGTCTTGGTAAGAATAGCATACAAAGATAATAAAATGGTTGGTAATTTACTCAAATCTATCAGTTTCTATTTTTTTTCACTATTGTCCGATAAAAATATTTTGAAAAAGTAAAAGTGCACTTTCAAAAACGAATTTTATCCAATGCACTTTTTGTTGTAGATTTGTATTTACCACAATACATAAAATTCTACATATGAACA
>JAAYIT010000380.1 GCA_012523295.1 Porphyromonadaceae bacterium
ACGGCTAAACTCACCTGCCTAAGTCGAGTATGAAACTGACATCAACAGATAAGCACCCCTGACTGTTGCCTCGAGCACGCGTATGAAATTTTAACCCTTTCTTATCTGTTTTGCTTTTCCTTGTAATCGGTGCATTTGTCCTAAAGATGAGTGCTGTCTTTTATTTTGTCTGAATTGAAATAAAATAAAGCAATTTTGCTGTATAATCGAATGACTATCAACCTTATAGCGCATTCTAACAATTTACGTATGAAAACAATCACTACGATTTTCATATTATAAGCAAAATCATTATGACGCAAAAAAGAAAAAATAGTAAAAAAAAATATTTGAGATAGGACAACTATACTTCTTTTTTGGGTTTCGGTTTTAGTAACGCACATAAATATAGGTTGTTTTTTGATTTTTAGTGAAGTTATAAATATGTCTTATGCTCCTACCTGCATCAATACATCCTGCCGAGCCCTTGAAAAAGCTACCATGCAAATAAAAACTATGTCTATCCTCGTTTGCATTGTAAACTACGTCAAGAGAAACGTTATAATCTCCCCAATCTCCATTCCCTGCAACGATATTATAAATTTGTCTTACTCTTGACTGATGCTTCCAATTTTCCTTATCATAACTATACTTACCAGAAGGTGTTGGTCCTTTATTTTTATCATTTTGAGAAGAACCTTTATTCATATGTTCTCCTTTCCCCGATGTTGCATTAATTCGACCGACAATTCTATTGTTTTTTGAATCCCATACAGTCAATTCCTTGCCATCAAAAACCAAATAGTATCTACTACGTCTTATCTCACCTTGCAAATGATTAAACGCTCCTACAATAGCTCCCGTTGCTGCACCCCACCAGAAATCACCTCCAGTTAATTCTGCACCTATACCACCTGATATAGAAGAGAATCCTACAGTTCCAATGCCTCCTAAAGCAGGATTTCGTTGCATAATACCTCCGGCAAAACCCTGGAAAAGTGAACCTCCAAAACGACAAGTCACCGATTAGCAATCAATATATTCCCTGAATAAGTCCACCTCTCATCTCCTTTTTTATTAAACTATCTTTTACAAAAGTTAAATCCAAAATATTTTCAGTGTCATCTAATATATACTCATCTATATAATAAATTCCAGTTTTATTATACTCTAACTGTCTTTTATATTCTTTTGGAAGATATTTTTTCAAGATATCATATATAACTGTTGTATCATTACTAAAAAAATTACTCGTTATATCCCCCTTTTTAACAATATTTTCTTTCATGGAAAAGAAAACTGTTTTATTACTAACTTTAGCAGTAAAGAGAAAAGGATTTTGCATAAAAAAAACTGCATTTTGGCTGTAAGTAATTTCAAACCGATTAGTGGAATCATTTACTACAGAGAAATAGACAACTACTATTGCAGAATCCTTAACATGTCCATTAGTATATTTTATGTACTCTGCAATCTCATCTCTTAAGACAGGATTATTAATAATAATAGTATTATCATTATCAATTTGCTTATTACATGATGTTAGCAATGCTAAAACAGCAAGGCAAAATATAGTTTTTTTGTTAAACATGAAAATATATTTATTTATTTAAAGAAAACTCTAACTGAGGATGTTGAATGCTAATCGCACTTGATACATCAACCGAATAAACATTTCCATCCATTATAAAATACTGAGTTCTCTTGAAAAACTTACCACTTTTATTTCTGTATAAATTCTTATCATTATCGCTAACACCTAATGGATTTGGATTACCAAATTCATTTAACGGACTACCAGGGTGAGTATGCATAACATAGGCAACTTCATGTCCTTTACCATTTAACACAACATATAATTTATCATTATCTTTTAGTATATTCACTTCTGCATGATTCTCAGAATTATTTTGCTCTGGAAACACAACTACATTTCCATCCTTCAATATTGCAGCAGCGACTTCATGAGTACTTGCATCACCTTGTGCAGGTGTTTTTAATGTCTTAGACTGTCCTACCATATACCTGGCCGCAGCCTTTATGTTTCGAGACATATCTTTACCATGAATAACGACATAATGTAATAAGTGGTTTAAAGTAGCTACCGTCGCTCCACTTACCATACCATAAAAAATATCTTTTAAATTACCTCCGGCAATAGCTACTCCCACGCCGCTAGTAGCAGTCGAGATACCTATCATACCCAATTTGTTCATTCCTGCACCCAAACCTAACGAGCCTGAAAATGAACCTAAAAAACCACCAATAGCGCCCTGCCAAAAATTACCGCCTTGCATGACTGAAAATCCTCCTTGCGCCACAGCATGTACTCCTGCACGAGCCAGTTCATTGCCGACATCAAACGTCCTTTTTACAATACTCCTTGTAGATCCATGTTTTTTCTTTCATTCTATATCTTAACTTGTTGTCCAGTTTTTGGGGAGTATCATATTTGGCACCATTACCAAAAAAAACAGCATTTCGAAAATGCTGTTTTTTTATGCCATCATTGGATTTATGCTATGTAGATTTTTAAAACGCGCTCTTAAATTCTTCTAAAAACCTCACATCATTTTCAGAGAAAAGCCGAAGGTCTTTTACTTGGAATTTTAGGTTTGTAATTCGTTCTACACCCATTCCAAAAGCGTAGCCGGAGTAAACTTTACTGTCAATTCCGCAGTTATCCAATACATTCGGATCCACCATACCGCAGCCAAGAATTTCTACCCAGCCGGTGTGCTTGCAGAACGGACATCCTTTTCCACCACAAAGATTACATGAAATATCCATCTCGGCACTCGGTTCCGTGAACGGGAAATAAGAAGGACGCAAACGTATCTGGGTATCAGCGCCAAACATTTCTTTTGCAAAATAGAGCAACGCTTGTTTCAAATCGGCAAAAGATACGTTTTTGTCAATATAAAGTCCCTCCACTTGATGGAAAAAGCAGTGTGCTCGATACGAAATCGCTTCATTTCTATAAACACGTCCCGGGAAAATCATCCGAATCGGCGGTTTTTGATTTTTCATCACCCGAATTTGAACAGATGAGGTGTGTGTACGAAGTAAAATATCTGGATTTTTTTCAATGAAAAAAGTATCTTGCATGTCACGTGCAGGGTGTTCGGGCGGAAAATTCAAAGCGCTGAACACGTGCCAATCATCTTCAATTTCAGGTCCTTCGGCAATGGTAAAACCAATTCGGCTGAAAATTTCCGCAATCTCTTCTTTTACAAGTGTCAGCGGATGCCGTGTACCTAATTTTATAGGTTCGGCCGTGCGGGTTAAATCCAAATCACGATCTGATTTATTGTTAGCAGCAAATGTGTTTTTTAAGCTGTTAATTTTATCTTGAGCACTGTTTTTCAGAATGTTGAGAAGTTGACCGATTTCACGTTTCTCTTCATTTGGTACGTTTTTGAACTCGTCAAACAAGCCCGAAACGGTTCCTTTTTTGCTTAAATATTTGATACGCAGCGATTCAACTTCTTCTGTTGTAGAGGCTTGTAAAGCTTTTACTTCTTCAATCAACTGATTAATTTTATCTTTCATTTCTAATTTTATCTCTGAAAAGTTTCTTTCAATGTTTTATCCTACAAAATTACTCATTTTTTACTAACTTTTACCTGTTTTTCACAAAATTCAGCTATGTAGTGGGTAATCTATATTTTTTACTTATTTTTGTAGGACATTTATTTTTTTATAATGGAAATAATTCTTACATTTCTCAGGGAATTAAAATTGAACAACAACCGCGAATGGTTTAATAAACATAAAGACCGGTATGAGAGTGCGAAGTTTGAATTTGAGAAGTTTTGTTCGAATTTGATTTCACGAATCTCTGTTTTTGAACCTGATTTTAAAATTTAGATATACAGGAATGTGTATTCCGGATTTATCGGGATATCCGGTTTTCACATGACAAGACACCCTATAAAAGTCATTTTGGCGCGTATATGGCGTATCCAGGAGGCAGAAAAAGCCAACGCTGTGGGTATTATTTGCATGTTGAGCCGGATGGAAAGAGTTTTTTTCTCAGCCGGAGTCTGGTCACCCGAACCGAATGTGTTAAAAGCTTTACGAAAAAGTATTTTTGAGAATTACGAGGAATTTGATACGATAAGGAATGAGGTGGATTTCAGAAAAAATTTTGGAAATTCATTCTATGAAGAAGATAAACTGAAGCGAGTCCCTGTTGGATTTCCCTCAGATTTTAAAGATCCGGAAATTTTGAAATTAAAGCATTATCTGGTTTCGCATGATTTAGCGGATAGCCGGGTAATGGATGTTAATTTGTTGGAAAAGTTGGATGAATTGGCAAAAAGTGCTTTTCCGCTAAATAAGTTTTTAAACTTCACGATCGATGAGATGATATAATGAGTAGCGAACGGTAGCTCATTCTGCACAATTGTGTAGCGAGTGATTTGATTTTATAGAGCTTACAGATAAAGCACAAAGATAAAAAGCTGTAATCATTTTCTCAAAAAATAGTTTTTATCCTTATTATATATCATGCTGTAGGCTGATTGTCCGCTAAGCGTGAAATTTTAACTTTGAGAAAACTTTTTTCTATTTGCAGATAAGTATGAAACTAATAAGTTTTCCGAAAAGATATTAATTTAAACTTTTTAAATATTAACGCCTGAAAAAGTTTCTGACCGACGATTTCGGGCATTTTTAAACTTATATGAAACAGCCATTTAAGATAAGTCTTAATTCTAAGGAAATGATTAATGGACTGTTCCATACGACCTTAATGTAAAAAATAAAATATAATCGTATGAAACCCACATGATTTTCCAACACCCACGAGCATGAAAATTTAGTGCGTTTACTCAACATTTGTGCTTTTTTTTATAGCTTTGTATCAACTGCTCTGCAGACGATTACAAACCTTAAA
>JAAYIT010000381.1 GCA_012523295.1 Porphyromonadaceae bacterium
ATGGTAAAAAGTATTTAAATATACACTGGAAATTAATCTTAAATCATTTTTCACAGGAAAACCAGTAATACCTAAGTTTTTAATGCGATTTATCACAATTTACTTAGCACTACATTATTGCTAAAAACTAAATCACCGGCTGTGAACAATTGACTTTGCCGCCAATTAAAATCAGAAAACAATGAAAAAAATATTTTTATATTTCATCACGCCACTTATTCCTTTATCCATTTTTGCCCAAAGAGGTTATGAGGAAATTCTGAAAGAAATCAGCGTAAACAACACCTCACTGATTGCTTTGAGAGAGCAGATTGAAGCAGAAAAAATAGGAAATAAAACCGGAATTTTTCTGCCCAATCCCGAGGTGGAATTCAATTACCTTTGGGGCAGTCCTAAAGAAATCGGGAAACGGACAGATATACATATTTCCCAGTCATTTGATTTCCCGACAGTTTACGGTCATCGGAAAAACATAGCTGAATTACAAAATGAAAATGCAGAGCTGATTTATAAGTCGCGATTGACAGATATTCTTCTTACTGCAAGACAAACCATTGTTGAAATCGTCTATTATAATGCTCTTATTAAAGAATATTCGATACGTTTGGAGAATTCGGAACGGATTGCAGAAACTTATCGCATCAGACTTGACAAAGGCGATGGAAACATAATTGAGTACAACAAAGCCATGCTGAATCTGACGGCGATTCAGGCTGAAACGGCAAAATTAAAAGCAGAGCAAGTTGCACTATTGTCTGAGTTGCGGAGACTGAACGGCGGAAAGGAGATTGCCATTATTCAAGATTCATATAATTCCCCAATGCTTCCTGCCGATTTTGAGGAATGGTATGCGAGCGTAGAAGCAAAAAACCCCATTTTGCAGTATGTCAAAGGTGAAATAGTAATTGGGAAAGAGCGGATGAAATTAAATCGCGCCATGTCATTGCCAAAGTTTTCGACCGGATATATAAGCGAACGTGTTGTCGGTGAGACTTTTCAGGGTGTATCTTTGGGAGTGTCCATTCCGCTCTGGGAAAATAAAAACATGCGGAAATATGCTCAGGCACAAGTTAAAGCCTCTGAAATAGAATTAGATAATTCGAAAGTTCAGTTTTATAACCGCCTCAAAAGTTTATTTCAAAAAGCGTTGGTGCTTCAACAAAATGCATTGAAGTTCAGACAAACAATTTCAGACAACAAGAATGATGAGCTATTGAAGAAAGCTTTAGATAGCGGTGAAATCTCTTTGTTAAACTATCTGCAAGAAATCGGTTTTTATTATGATGCCATGTTGCAAGTCCTTCATGCTGAGCGAGATTATGAGTTGGCGCTGGCAGAATTGTATGCAGTAGAGAATATTTTTTAAAAATCACTTTAAAAAGCGGCTTTTTAAAAAGATACCGTCTTGACTTAAAATTTTGTCTTTCAGTTATTTTTTGTTAGTTTTATATTTCGAATCAATTAGAAGATAACAAGATGAAACCGACACGTAATCCGCCAACTGCAGGAAACACGCAAAGTAATGGATGTTTTATCGAAGTCGTCTTGACTTTAAAAATTGTGTTAGTTTGCAATTGCGAGATAAAGTCAAGACCACCTCATTGTTAAAGGTTCCATCTGACAATTAGAAATAATAATAAAAAGATGAAAAAAGTAATTACAAGCGAAAAATACCCCATAAAACTTTGGTTGGATGACATTGATGAGAAAACGATGGACCAAGTTGTGAACCTGGCCAATCTCCCTTTTGTACATAGTCATGTGAGCTTGATGCCGGATGCGCATTCCGGTTATGGTATGCCGATTGGCGGCGTGCTGGCTACTCGTGATGTGATTATACCGAATGCCGTGGGTGTGGATATTGGTTGTGGAATGTGTGCCGTAAAAACAAATTTAAAAGCAAAAGAACTTCCGAAAAAAATGCTGTTGAGCATTATGGGAGAGATCAGAAAAAGAATTCCATTGGGTTTCAAGCATCACAAAGATAAGCAGGATGAGGAATTAATGCCGCAAAACTATGACATTGAGAATATGGAGGTGGTGAAAATGCAGTATGAACCGGCCTTAAAGCAAATCGGCACTTTGGGTGGTGGCAATCATTTCATTGAAATACAGAAAGATACGGATGACAATGTTTGGTTGATGATTCACTCCGGAAGCAGAAATATCGGAAAACAAGTTGCTGATCACTACAATCGGAAAGCGCGTATGCTGAATGAAATGTGGCACTCTTCCGTCAATGTGAAAATGGATTTAGCCTTTTTACCATTTAAAACTGACATAGCGCACCGGTATTACGAAGAAATGCGTTATTGTGTCGAATTTGCCTTTGCTAATCGGAAGCTCATGATGAGAAGAACAAAAGAAATCTTTTCTGATATTTTTCCGAAAGTAGAATTCGAAGCTTTAATCAACATCGCTCACAATTACGCGGCTTGGGAAAATCATTTCGGCAAGAATGTGGTAGTTCACCGAAAAGGTGCCACTTCTGCCCGAAAGGGTGAAATCGGCATTATTCCCGGTTCGCAAGGAGCAAATTCGTTCATTGTTGAAGGGCTTGGAAACAAGGACAGCTTCACCAGTTGCTCGCACGGAGCAGGCAGGGTGATGGGTCGAAAAGAGGCAGTCCGAAGCCTGAATCTTGCCGATGAACAGCAAAAATTAGAAAGTTTGGGCATCATTCATTCACTCAGATCAAAAAGTGACTTAGATGAAGCACCCACAGTTTATAAAGACATCAATGAGGTAATGGCAAATCAACAAGATTTAGTGAAGATAAAAGTGGAGTTAAGCCCGTTAGCAGTAGTAAAAGGGTGAAACTTTTCCCGGTCTGATGAAAAACTGTCATTGTGTTTATAATGAATAAGATAGGTGTTTTTTTTGTCAGAATAAGTGCAAAAACTTTGAACAGTGCAATCCAAAAGCATTGCAGTAGGATTGAAAAATAAATCACTTCTGATCGACTAAAAATTGTCTGTAGGACAATTCCTTGCATAACCCCGGATTAATCCGGTGGTGAGAGGTCAAAGATATGGTAAAACGCTGTAGGAGTTTCCCTAAAAATCAGTGCCGGAAAACACTTACAGTAAGCGACCTCATGAGTTGTTTGTAGGTTGTATATCGTTGCATGTCAGTAGTATAAGTCATGTGTTAATATTTTTGTCGGTCAGTAATGAAATAAATGAAAGAATAATCCCAAAAATCGTTTGTTTTCATCAGATTCTGTTTTATTTTTCAAAGAAAAAGATTTACGTTAGAAAATTTGATAAGATTTTTATCATTCTCCTACTAATTATCTGCAAAAAGATAAATTTTAACACCAAAAGTTCACAAAAACACAATAAAAATAAAAATATTGTCGTATCTTTGCAGGAATTTATAAAAACAGTATTTTTTCAATCTTTAAGATAAATGTATTACAAGTCGTTTCACCTCGCTTTTGATTGCGGGACTATTTTTCAGGGAATTGCTCTGCCAACAATATTATCCCAAAACGACT
Organism: Porphyromonadaceae bacterium; assembly: GCA_012523295.1. GTDB lineage: Bacteria > Bacteroidota > Bacteroidia > Bacteroidales > Paludibacteraceae > UPXZ01. The sequence goes on from JAAYIT010000381.1 coordinate 3,500, forward strand.
TTTTCTTTTTACAAATCGGAAAAAAGACAGACAAATAGTCTTATTTTTTCCGATTTTTTTTTGTGCAGTGTGAATGCAATCAACTCTGCTTGAGTTTAACAGAATCAATTGAAATATTAATAGAACGACATGGACAAAACAATCAAAAAAGTAATTCTTCTTGGATCAGGTGCATTAAAAATCGGGCAAGCCGGCGAGTTCGATTATTCCGGTTCGCAAGCCTTGAAAGCGATGCGTGAAGAAGGAATCGAAACTGTACTAATCAACCCGAACATTGCCACGATTCAGACTTCTGAAGGTGTAGCCGACAAAGTCTATTTTTTACCCATAACACCCTATTTCGTAGAGCGAGTGATAAAAAAAGAGAAGCCTGACGGCATTCTTCTTGCTTTTGGAGGACAGACAGCCTTGAATTGCGGAACTGAATTGTATCAAAGCGGAATTTTGGAAAAATACGATGTTCGGGTATTGGGAACTTCAGTTGAAGCAATTATGATTACGGAAGACCGCGATTTGTTTGTGAAAAAACTTGATGAAATCGATGCGAAAACGCCAGTTTCACATGCAGTAGAAAGTTTAGAGGATGCTCTGAATGCTGCCCGGGAAATCGGATTTCCGGTCATGGTTCGTTCTGCTTACGCATTAGGGGGATTAGGATCAGGGATTTGTAATAATGAAGCTGAATTTACCGAGCTTTGTAATAGCGCTCTTTCATTTTCCAATCAAATTCTTGTGGAAGAAAGCTTGAAAGGATGGAAAGAGATTGAGTTTGAAGTAATCAGGGATAAAAATGATCATTGCTTCACGGTAGTTCCGATGGAAAATTTCGATCCGCTCGGAATTCATACGGGTGAAAGTATAGTTGTTGCGCCGATTATTACGCTTACAAAAGAACAGATAAAATTGCTTGAAGAAGTTGCTGCTCAGGTAGTTCGGCACATAGGAATTGTGGGAGAATGCAATATCCAATATGCTTTCAATGCGGAAACGAATGATTACCGGATTATTGAAATCAACGCCCGTCTGAGCCGTTCGTCCGCCTTAGCTTCCAAAGCTTCGGGTTATCCGCTTGCATTCGTAGCCACCAAACTTGCTCTCGGCTACACATTGGATCAAATCGGTGAGATGGGAACTACAAACTCCGCTTATTCTGCTCCGAAAGTGGATTATATGATTGTGAAAATTCCTCGGTGGGATTTGACAAAATTCGCGGGAGTAAGTCGTGAAATCGGTTCTTCGATGAAATCTGTAGGTGAAATCATGTCAATCGGTCAATCTTTTGAAGAGGTCATTCAGAAAGGATTACGAATGATTGGTCAGGGGATGCATGGATTTGTCGGAAATCGGGAAATGACTTTTGACAATGTGGAAGAAGCACTCGCCAACCCGACCGATTTACGAATTTTTGCTATTGCGGATGCTTTTGAAAAAGGATATTCGGTAGAAAAAATTGAAGAGTTGACTAAAATCGACACATGGTTTCTCGAGAAATTAGAAAATATATTCAAATACAGCCGCGTTCTTTCAACCTATAATAAAATTGGTGAACTTCCCGCGGATGTGCTGAAAGAAGCCAAGAGATTAGGTTTCAGCGATTTTCAAATAGCACGATTTGTAGAAGATCCGCAAGGTACGCTTGAAAATGATTTGTTGCGTGTGCGCGAGCATAGAAAAGCCCTCAACATTACCCCGACAGTTTGTCGAATAGATACAGTCGCTTCAGAAAATCCTGAAATGACCAATTATTTGTACTTTACGTATGGAGCACCCGCTAACGCTTCCGAATGGAGAAAAATATCTCAATCAGCAGAAAAGAATGACTCCGGTACAATTATCGTTCTTGGATCGGGCGCATACAGAATTGGTTCGTCTGTCGAGTTTGACTGGTGTTCGGTTAATGCGGTGGAAACGGCTCGAAAGCTTGGTTATCAGTCGGTTATGATTAACTATAATCCTGAAACCGTTTCGACTGACTACGACATGTGTGATCGGCTATATTTTGATGAGCTGACCTTTGAGCGGACTATGGATGTGATTGATATTGAGAATCCGAAAGGAGTGATAGTCTCTGTAGGCGGTCAAATTCCGAACAACTTAGCCATGAAGTTTCACCGCCAAAATGTGCCGATTTTAGGAACTTCACCCACTTCAATAGACCGTGCGGAAAACCGTCATAAATTCTCTGCCATGCTTGACAGTCTGAAAATCGACCAACCAAGATGGAAAGAATTGACAAGCTTTGATGAGATTGACGCGTTCGTGGATGAGGTCGGATTTCCCGTGTTGATACGTCCTTCATACGTGCTGTCAGGCGCTGCCATGAATGTCTGCTATGATACTGAACAAATGCATACATTCTTACAAATGGCGGCCAATGTTTCAAAGGAATTTCCGGTAGTGGTGTCAGAATTCTTGCTGAATGCGAAAGAAATCGAATTTGATGCCGTAGCGAAAGAAGGAGAAGTAGTGGAATACGCAATTTCCGAACACGTGGAATTTGCCGGAGTACACTCGGGCGATGCTACATTGGTTTTCCCGGCTCAGAAAATCTACTTTGAAACCATGAGAAGGGTGAAAAAAATATCCAAACAAATTGCCAAAGAATTGAACATAAGCGGTCCATTTAATATTCAATATCTCGCGAAAAACAACGATATCAAAGTTATCGAATGTAACTTGCGTGCTTCACGTTCATTCCCGTTTGTTTCCAAAGTGCTGAAACGGAATTTTATCGATACCGCAACTCGCATTATGCTTGACGCGCCATACAGCAAACCGGACAGTTCAGTCTTTGATTTGGAGCATATCGGAGTAAAAGCATCGCAGTTCTCATTCTCACGACTGCACAATTTTGATCCGATTCTCGGTGTAGATATGTCTTCAACCGGCGAAGTGGGCTGTATCGGCGATGATTTCAACGAAGCGATGCTCAAAGCGATGCTTTCGGTTGGATACAAAGTACCTAAAAAAGGAATTTTGATCTCTTCCGGAGAGGTGAAATCGAAAGTGGATTTGCTCGATGCCTGTAAAATGCTTCACGAAAAAGGCTATGAGCTTTACGCCAGTCACGGAACGCAAAAATTCTTAGAAGAAAATGGCGTGAAAGCTACGGATGTGAATTGGCCCGATGAAGAAGGCGATGTAAATATCAAAACCATGATTGCGGACAAGCGGTTTGATCTGATAATCAATATCCCCAAAAATGTTACCAAACGCGAATTGACCAACGGTTACATTATTCGTCGTGGTGCGGTGGATTACAACATACCGCTGATTACCAATGCTCGACTTGCTTCTGCCTTTATTCAGTCTTTTTGCAGTCTGAAATTAAGCGAAGTAGGTATTAAAAGTTGGGAAGAATATTAATTTAACTTTCACAAGCTCAATCTGATAGTCTCAAAAGGCTTGCTAACGAGTGACCTCGTCCGGTGAGCCAAAAAATCAACGAAGATAATTTTTTGAGTGAGATGTCCGTCAGCTGATGGATTGACTTTTTTGCTTCGTTTTTTGTGTTAAGTGGTACATCCCGATTCTTTTTCGGGAACAAAAAATGAAGTGAGGTTTGGGGCAAAGCCCCAACTTTCTTAATTCCTCTGATAATCTCAGCATATCTTTTTTAAAAAGCAGTTTTACAGCCGGCTATAACAACTTGCGAAAGTCAAAAAAGTTATAATGTTATAGTGTTAATTGTCAGCGATATAAATAATTTCGGTGCTACGCGCCTTTATGGAATACGAGATCTGTTTTACTACCATAAAGTAGGCTTTATAAGCCTTTCAGGTGCGTAACACCGACATTATAAAACATCAACAATTCGCTAAATATGAGAGCAATTATAAGCTAAATCATATAAATTAACTCTATTAAGTTTTGAAGAATTTTATCTAATCCTCCCAGTCCAAAATTCGTCTATCGCCTTCTAATCGCTGGATTTCGCTGATTTCCTGAGTAACTTCTATCACGCCTTTGTATTCGTTTTGAGTATTTCGCACAGCAAAGTATTGAATAAGAACTCGCTTGCCTAATTTACCCATAGTAATCCAGAAATCAGCCCTGTCCTTAGTGCCATTACGGAATGCTTCAACAATCTTTTCAACCACATGAACACTTTCTTTCGGATGGCAGTTGTGCACATCTCGTCCGATGATTGCGTTTGTGCGGTGAAATATCCGCTCTTTCGGAGTAGAGAAAAACCGGACTTTATTGTTTTCATCCACATACGTTATATCCACAGGCAAATGACTGAAAACCAATATAATCTGTTCGGCAGTGAGTTGACCGCTTTTCAGGTCGATTAGCTCGGAAGATATTTCTTCTTTCGGGACATATAATTCTTCTTTTTTATCAGGATTTACATAAGGGAATCCACTTTCGACACTCTCATTCCACATAGCTTCAATTTCGTTGCGCGGAATTAATTTTTGCATGAAAGGGTAGAGGAGACGCTCTTCACGAAATGCCATGGAGAAAATATTGTAAAACACATCACCGGTCAAACGATTAATGCGAGGCAAATCATCTTTGTCCGAAGCTAAAATATCGAGCAATTCATTGATGTCTCTTCTGATATCATCATGGATTGACCACATGACAGCTACACAGCGATAGTCTTTCAAGTGTTTTTCAGCAAGCGGGAAAAGAATATTTTCTTTGATGACATAATAATCCGTAAACTTTTGAACATCAGTCCAAAGACGAATTAATTTATCCCTTATTCCTTGGGTAAATTCTTTTTTGTTTATTTCTAAAATATACGGGCGTATTTTATCCAATCGCTTGATTGCTTCGGCATTGTTTGCTAAACAAATATCAAAAAATGTATTTTCTGCCGGTTTTGTATAAGGAAAAGCATCAATTGTGCGACGAAGCACGTTCAGCATTTTAGTGATACCCGACTTGATTTCCTCCATCGGATAATCACGCTCTACCAGATTGTGCACAAATACCACAACATCGTCCGGTGTTACGTTAGCGATGGTAGTCGGCTGGAACTTATGAATAGTCTCTTTCGCGTTACGCTTATAAACTATCGCTTCGAAAAGTTCGGTTAAATCAGCTAATTTTTGAGATTGATGGGTTGAAAATTCGGACATGGTAATATGCCCCTCTATCCACTAAAGGGAAAGTTAGCGCGTGGGGTAAGATTTTTATTGTTAATATATTTCTGATTATTTATACAGTAAAGTTTAATTAAGGCTTCAGAGTCCCCCCCCCCTTTTTTTTAGGGGGTTAGGGGGCTGATTAGCTCAGCCATTTCCGATTGCACTTTCAGTGCTTCTTCACGCGCTTTTTCAGCAAAATCGGTTTCTGATGATGCGTAGATAATTTGACGTGAAGAGTTCACGAGCAGTCCGCATTCATCAGTCAGTCCGTATTTTGCCACTTCCTGCAAGCTTCCGCCTTGCGCGCCTACACCCGGCACAAGCAGGAAATGATTTGGAATTATTTTGCGAATATCAGCCAGCATTTCAGCTTTTGTAGCGCCGACTACATACATCATATTTTCATCGCTTCCCCAGGTTTTGGAGGTTTTCAGCACTTTTTCAAAAAGTCTTTCACCATCTTGCTGCTCCATAAACTGAAAATCAAATGCTCCTTTGTTGGATGTGAGCGCCAGCACGATTGCCCATTTGTTTTCGTAGGTTAAAAACGGCGAAACACTGTCTTCTCCCATGTAGGGTGCCACGGTTACAGCGTCAAAATCCATGTTTCCGAAAAATGTACGAGCATACATTGCCGAAGTATTTCCAATATCACCCCGTTTGGCATCGGCGATAATGAATTGATCGGGATAACTCGTTCGAATGTACTCTACGGTACGCTCCAGAATGTCCCATCCCTCAAGTCCAATGCTTTCATAAAATGCGAGATTGGGTTTGTAAGCCACACAAAGATCTGCAGTCGCGTCAATTATTTGTTTGTTAAACTCGAAGATAGCATCGTCCGTTTCATCAAAAAGATGTTCCGGAATTTTGTTCACATCCGTATCCAATCCCACACAGAGAAATGATTTTTTACGGCGAATGTTGTCGATAAGTTGTTGTTTGGTCATTGTTAAAGTCGCTAAATCCCTCATGGAGGGGAGCTTTTGTAATGGTGTGTTAATAAGATTTATTTGTTCATCTCACAATATCCCGGTCTGACTATTCTTTTCAATGCTGCTTTACGATAAATAAAATCACCCAATTTGGTCCATTTTAAGAGGTATAAGAGCGGAACAAAAATCCAGAGTAGCGGCAGTTTTTGAAAAATCAAAATAAAATTATTAAAACCGTAAACCCATTTGCCTTTGTAAAAAACAGCCATTTCTTTCACTGCTTTCTCTGATTCTAATCCCGGCAAACGGATTATTCCTGAACTGTTCCTAAGTTGAATGGACTTTATTTTATTCAACCAATCAATCTTGTGGAAAATATGCGTAGCTCCGGTGCATTGGGGGCAGCCGTTGTCGTAAACAAAAAGCAATTTATCTTTATATGTCGCAAGATTAATCATACATAAAGATAAACGCTGTAATTTTTTATTAGTTTATCAAAAATAGCTTTTTAGTGATAAAAAGACTAAATTTCGCTCTCCTTCATCCTTTCAGCATTTTCGGCTACTATCAGCTGATTAATTACATCTTGAATATCTCCACTCATAAATGCTGAAAGATTATAAACAGTGTAATTGATTCGGTGATCGGTGATTCGTCCTTGCGGATAATTGTAAGTACGGATTTTTGCCGAACGGTCGCCGGTTGAAACCATGGTTTTTCGTTTAGAGGCAATGGCGTCAATGTGCTTTTGGTACTCCATGTTGTAAATTTTTGTCCGGAGCATTTCCATGGCGATTTCGCGGTTGCCAAGCTGAGTTCGTGCCTGTTGGCTGACCACTACAATTCCCGTAGGGCGGTGTGTAAGCTGTACTTTGGTTTCTACTTTGTTTACGTTTTGACCACCGGCGCCACCTGATCGGGAAGTGTGGAAGTCAATATCAGCCGGATTTATCTGTACATCAAACTCATCAGCTTCGGGAAGAACTGCGACTGTAGCCGCCGATGTATGAACACGCCCTTGTGTTTCGGTTTCGGGCACGCGCTGCACACGATGCACTCCACTTTCGTACTTCAAAGTGCCATAAACATTATCCCCGGTGACGGTGAAAATGATTTCTTTAAATCCACCGATTGTCCCTTCACTAAAGTCGGTAACTTCCACTTTCCAGCCTTTATCTTCACAGAAGTGTTGGTACATTTTGAAAAGGTCACCTGCAAAAATTGCCGCTTCGTCACCTCCGGTTCCACCTCGAATTTCCATCACCACGTTTTTGGCGTCTTCCGGATCGGCAGGAATAAGGAGAAATTTGATATTTTCTTCCATTTCAGGAATTTTTGGCTCCAATTCTTCTAACTCCATCCGTGCCATTTCACGTATTTCAGCATCGCTCTCATTGGCCAGAATATCTTTTGCTTCCTGAATGTTGGCTAAGGTGGTTTTATATTCTTTTTGAGCATCCATGATTTTGGAAAGCTCGCTGTATTCTTTGTTGAGTTTGATGTAACGCGGCATATCGGCTATCACAGCCGGATCGGTTATGAGTAGAGAGATTTCTTCAAATTTATGTTGAAGACCATCTAATTTATCGAGAAGTGTGGACATATGTTGTGGTTAAATTCTGTGACTCAAGTTATGAGTCTTTCTCATTTTTTATACAAATCATTTTAACTTACAAAATTAGTATTATTTTAGCAACCTGTAAAATGATACTTTGTTTTTATTTTTTCTGGAAAATAAATCACTACTGACCAACTAAAAATTGTCTGTAGGACAACTCCTTGAAACAACATTCGGGGTAGCGAATAATCCACCAGATTTGTCTGAGGGTGAGAGGTTAAAAATATGGCAAAACTTTGTAGAAGATTCTCCAAAATCCACGCCGAGAAACACATACTGCATCCCATCCCAATTAAACTGGCTGTGTAAAAATAAGTTAAAGCCTATTCTTGCTTACAAAATGTAGGTTGTAATTAAAAACCTTATTTTAAAACTGTAATCTCAATAGAGAAGGGAACGTATTCAAATCAACCTTATTGACCTTATTTTGAGTTAATTATCGAAAATTGGAATAAGGTTATAAGGTCAAGAAAAATTGATAATCGCTTTTTTATTAAGGTTTTAAAAGATAAAGATAAGGTTTTAACTTTCAAATTATAACTTTCTGATTTCAAATTTATCTTTTTAACACAGCCAATGAAAAATTGGAGAGCTTGTCCGTCTTTTGACGGAAACCTTTCAAATAGTTGAAATAAAGAAAAACTTAACCTTCAAAGGGATAAGTTTTCCTGTGAAATTTCAACCTTTAAATCACATAACTTATTGATACTGAATATAAATTGGCTGTGGTTTTAGTTTCAATAGCTCTTGGGGAGTTAACAGTCTGTGAGGTGGATTCTTTATGTCGTTTTTATAGAAAATTTTGAAACCGGTAAATTGAATCGGCTCTTTATGAATAAAATGCCTATGTGTACCGAATTTCAGTTCCGGCGCTCCCCAACCATCCATGTGAATGACGATTTGTACTTCGGGATGGAGTTTAATATTTTGATAATTGGTAATCATACGTTGTGTAAAACGATGAACTACAAACACTTTCGGTGGAAGATTATTCTCTTTTACTAATTTAGCTAAATATTCCGAACAAAAATTTATCTCTTTGGCATCAAAAGTTCCGATTCTTTTCCCCGGAGGCGAACCATCTTTCATCGAAAATTCGGGGTCTATTCCGAGATGAACATGCGGCATTTTCAAGTATTTTTCAAGCTGCGGAAGCTCATCTTGAATTTTGCTCAAGCCAACTTGAATGTCCAGAAAAACAAGTGTACTGTCTTGCATTTTAGCGATAGTCATGACTGAATCAATCTGCTTCTCCGGCATTCTCATCCTGTATTTTCCATCATTTCCGGCAGAGCCTTGCGCTACCACGGCAATGTAGTGAAGCGCCGGTACTACGGGGGTTGCCGGGTCGGCTTCGCGCCAAGCTTTCAGCTCCATATTTAACTTTTCCCACATTTGTTTCGGAGGTAATTCACCGAGAATTCCCATTTTCACCGAGTAAAGATTTCCGTAATACGCGATGATTCTTTTGAAAGGAAGGATAGCTCCGTTAAGTGGAAGTGGCTGGTTTTTTACAGGCCAGAGTCCGGTCGTATCACCATTGGCAAGTGAAGAGATTTTAGATTCATAAGCGGCGGAGTCAACAAAAAGCGGCACTTCAGGAACTGCTGTTTCTTCAATTTCTTGCTTCGTTACGCTCTTACTCGCTTTATTTTCAGCTTTCTCGGAGCATGATAGCAAAAGAATTCCAAATAGAATAGTGATTAAAAAAGATGTTTTTATTTGCATGAAAAATAATAAAGCGATAATGATTAAACTAGTTTTAAAATCGGGAGCAAAGATAGGTAATTTGCTTGATGTTGCAAGCATTTCCGCTACATGCTTTTTAATTAGGAGCAACAAAAATTATTTAGTGAATTTTTCCTCAGAATCCAATCGATTATTTTAATTATCTTCATATCCTCTCTTTGCTTTTTTCAAGTATAACGCAACTACTGATATTGCGAATACAGAACAAATTATTGAAGCGTATGATACGCCTTGCAGACCCCAAAAATGAAGGGAAATATAAATAACTATAATGTTGAAAAACAGTGACAAAAGTTGACTGTTCGCAATGTAATTTATTTTTCCAAGTCCGAATAATGCTGCCGATTGAATTTGGTTAAACTGCCTGATAGACCAACCTATGGATAGTGGAATAAAGTACTTGAAAGTAGCATTGAACTTGCCATCAAATAAAAAAGCAATGATTGGCGGAACTAACAAAACGCCTAAAATCAAACAAACAATAATTATTAAAATCAGCAACTTACTGTATTTTTTATAGGCTTGAGAAAATGAAAACTTGTTGTTTGACAAACCGGAAAAGTAGGGAGTAGTTATCTGTTGTACCGTAGAGGGTAATATTCTGTAAAGAACCGTTAAAGTCAAAGCAAAACTGTACTGCCCGATACCATATATGTCTGTAATTAAGAAGTTTATAAAGAGAATGTCTGCATAGGCACTTAATTCAGCTAAAATATTTGAGAAAAATGATGGCCGGGCATATTCCCAATGTAATTTAAAATTCCTTTTTGAAAGTGCTTGCCGGAAAAATTGTTCAGGTTTAGATGATTTGGAGACAATGAGAACTATGATTAATGACAATAGCATCGCGATGTTATATCCAATGTAATATCCTTTTATACCCAAAAAGTATGTAAATGAAATTATCAGGAGGATGCCTAAGATCTTGCTGATTGACGTGAGGTTTGAGATGAGTTTTATTCTTTTTTTTGACTGATAGTAGGCTATAAAAAGGGAGAAAAAAGCTGTGCAGAATATTGGCAGTAAAGCTAAAGGAATAAGTGATTGAATTATCTTGTCTTGAGAAAGTAAATTTAACTGGCTGATTATCAGAATAAATATGTATGCTGTGACTGTTGTGACAAGGGTGAAGAAAATACCAAATGCAAAAATAGCATGCGTTTCTTCTTTGCTTCTGTTTTCAGAACATAGTTTGAGTGTGGAACTATTAAATCCCATGCCCGCAACAATACTGAATAAACTTAGCCAGGTTTGTAAAATCTTTATTCTCCCAATATCTTCCGGAGAAAGAATACCAGCAACGAACAATTGGGAGGCAAACGCGACAGCCTGGATTAATACATTCGCAGAAAGAAGATTGAAAAAACCTTTTTGAAACGAATCTTTTATCAATATCTCTATTTCTTTCCAAAGTTTCATTGGAACAGTAGTTTTATGGCGCCGGCCAAAGTAATGCTTTTCGCTTTTTCTAATATATCCTTCTCTCCATACTGTTGCATGACCGAATTTCGAAGTTGAGAGTCTTTAATACAATCAATAGAAGTTCTCATATAATTATCAAGCTCATCTCTTACAAACTTGTTTTTATCATACCATACCTGCTCGGGGTTCATGTTGTGCTTCCACATGGTCTTTATGGGTAATCTTTTGATTATTGCACGGTTGACACGATAAAGAGAACGTAGTAAGGAGCTGTTTGTTGCCTTTCCTCCTATTGCTTCCCAAGTAAAACGAGATAAATCAGGATGATAAGATTTCAACCAATCAATGTAAATGGCTTGTTTGTATTTGAGCTTTGTAGGTATTGAATAAGAATACGAAAGAAACGCTGTATTAAGAAAAGGTGATGTCGTATGACCAATCAAGTCAAGATAAAGCAAACCGTTATTGATTCCCATGAATGCTCTGTTGTAAATTTTGTAAAGTTCTTCATTCGGATATTTGTCAATGAGTTTGCCTATGTAGTTTTTAACTTGTGGATATTTTATGGTTGAGCCAAATAATCCATCTTGCAGGTTCGCTTTTTTTTCCTTGATATCCGTGAGATAACTGCCAAGCGCGCCATCGCCTATCAATCCGGTGTGAACACATCCGATATTATTAAATGATGTGTCTTTAATGGCATTGAATACATGGCTGCATGCAGTATAGACTGTTAGTCCATCGTTTACCAAAATAACGTTGTCTATTTCTGTTAATGAATTCGGCTCAATTTCTTTAAAAGTTAAATCTAAATTGTATGCTTTTGTCAATTGTTTCGCTATGATTTCATCTGCATATCCTTTTTCAGAAAAGCAAAACAACGCAAGATCTTCATACCCTAACTTATGCGCCACGAATGAAGTCATTCTCGAGTCTAATCCACCGCTCAGCGTGCTTACATGTTTATATCCGTATTTAGTATCGATATCAAATTCAAGCTTGACAGCTTTATTGAACAATTCTTCCAAATTTCTAAGGATATCTGATTTTGAGTCTGTTGTCTTTTCTACGTGCTGAAGGTGAAAGTAAAAATTGGTGAGGAGTTGCGACTCATTTGACCGGAAAAATTCACCGGCTCTCAGTTGTTTGACCTCCGAAACCAGGGTGAGGTTATCAAGCATAAAACCACCGGTAAGAAGTATGTAAGCGGCTAATTCATCCAATGTGTAAGTAATGTGGAGAGACAAAAGAGCCTTGCAGAGGACGTACAGATCAGTTGAAAATACTAAATAATCATCGTTTTTGAAATAATAAAGTTTCTTGGTTCCGGTTTGGTTGTTAAATACGAACCAATTTTCTGAATGTTTGTCATAATATAACCCGACAAAACTACCTTCAAATTCTTCAAAAAAAGTTTTTTTCCTCGAAGCTAAAAGTGAAACTAATTCGGCGTTGGTTTTTGCATTTTCCCTTTTCTTCAACTCCTCAAAGTTTAAGATTACACCATCTGTAACAAATATAAAACTCTCATTATCAATCCAGTGCTTTTCGGCCAAAAATCGTTGAGATGTTTTTTGTTCAATGATGAAGCTCTTTTCATTCATCGTTCTTATCAATGAATTTTGCTGAAATTCAAAATTTTGCTTCCAGTTGAAAGTTATTAAGCCTAAGTCTTTCTTTTTGAGTGAAACAACACAAATAACTCCATCCATAGATTAATAAAATTTTGAAGTAACGAGTAGCGTCGAAAAAAATTTAGCTTGTAAGAAGACTTGCTTTTTTAAGATCATATTTAACCTCTTTCTCAATGCCTGGAAAAATGGTAATTTCACCTGATCTACAAAAGAAATTTCAAAATCTTTGAATCCGCTGATCGATAAGATTTTAGTTAATGTGAAGGGAGAAAACCAGTAGCGATGATCTGTGTTTATGTTTTCTTTGTTCCTTTTTATGTCGTTAATAGTTAGCGAGTTAAATACGTTTGGGGCTGTAATGATAATATGCTTCGCGTGTTTCCCGAAATTAGCATGAATATGTTTTAAAAAATCCACAGGATTATCAATGTGTTCAATTACCTCTCCCAATAATATGTAATCCCACTTTTCGTTATCAATGATTTTTTTTATACTTTTTTCATCCTCTACATCGGCAAGATAGATGTCGGAAATAGTATGCTTGTTTTGCAAATACTTAACCGCTTCTTCATTAATATCAATGCCAACACAACGACTACAGTTGTTTATTAATAATCCGTGTAACCACCTGTTGGTCGCTATTTTATCGTCTATCAGTGGCAAATGATCTGCGAATCCAATATGAATTACTTTTTTACCTTTAGTGATTTCTAAAACTTTTTCAATTCTAGATTTTAGTATGTGCTTCTCTGATGAGAAATCAATGTCTAACCCATTTGAAAATTTTTCACCTTCAATGTATGCTATAATTTCACTATCGAATTTCATACGATTAAAATTTATTCTTTACATTAAGGACGTATGGAACACGCCATTAATCATTTCCTTAGGTTTAAGACTATTCTTAAATGGCTGTTTCATACGGTTAAATATTATATTTCAACACTAAGGTCGTATGGAACACGCCATTAATCATATCCTTGGGTTTGAGATTTATCTCAAATGGCTGTTTCATACAATTGATTTATATATGTTGAAGAGTTCTTTTCCTACGCGTTCATAGCTATACAGCTTTTCTGCCTTCATTTTTATTTCTTCTGAATCATATTCCTGATAATGTTCCATCATGTAAATAATTGATTCATACAGAGCATCTTCATCTTCCTTTTCAATCAATATCCCGTTAGATTTGTCTATATGTTCATTAATTCCTCCTACGTCAGTTGAAATAACAGGTTTTCCGCAAACCAAGCTTTCTGAAATAACAACCGGGATGTTTTCGTAATTAGAGAACAAGAAAGTAAAATCTGATTTCTTAAAGTATTCAACAAGCTCGCTTCCGGTTAATACTCCTGTGAAAAAGACATACTTATTTTCCAATCCCAATTCTTTTGCTTTTGTTTTTATTAATTCAAAATCAACTCCACCTCCAACTAAATAGACTTTAAAATTTGTATTAACTTCTGTAAGTCTTTTTAAAACGTTTAATATCCCGCTCAGATTTTTTTGATCATCGTTAAAGCACGTTATATTTGTAAAAACGATTTTATCGTTTGGTGTTTCTTCTGATTTCTCAAAAAAAGGCTTATCGACAACGTTATTGATAATATGATAATTATTATTTGTCATTCCATGACTTTCCATTGACTTTCTCAGATGATTGGTCACCGGAAGTATAGCTCCCGCCTTTTTGGCAGTAAGAATGGAAAGTTTTTTATGTATTTGATTCTGAAATGGTTTTTCTCTGAAATATCTGGTCCAATGTTCAATAACTGTATAAGGAATTTTGTGTTTAATTTTCATCCAATAGGCGACAAGAGCAGTTCTCGTGAAAACATTGGCTTGTATTACATCAGGTTTTCCTTGTTCAGAAAATAACAATTTAAAGCCTTTTTGATATGCTCTTACGTAATTGAGCATTTTAATGATTTTTTGAAAAAAGCCCTTTTGAGGTGCGGGAAAGTAAACAAAGTATTCTGTGATGTTTTGTTGTTTGTTTCTGATAATTTCGAATGTGTTAATTTCACTATCAGCATGCACATACAACACATTTACATCACAGTAAAGCGAGGCGGCTTCAGCATGTTTCCGGACAAAAAGCCCGGCCATATTATCATATCTGTTTGGATACCACGGAGAAATAAAAAGTACTTTCATAAATGACTCGTTAATTTAGTAAGCAGTTTTGGTCCAAATCTCTTTTTATAATAAGGCTTGTTCTCTGAACCAAATCCTTGGATAAATCGTGCAATACCCTCTATTTTAGAACCTTCAAAATCAAAAATCATATCAGAATGTGAGTTTTCCCGTATGAGATAATCGTTTATCAAAAACATTGCCGAATACTTCTTGCCTTTTTCTGACGACACAGGAAGTAAATAATAAAGCCTTTTTTTCCATCGGGCCATACAGAGCGCGGAAATTAATTCTTTGTTTTCAGATCTGCACCCAATAATGATTCCTGCGTTTTTGTTATAAAGCTTTTTGACTACCTCAATAATGGTGTGCTTATGAGGTTCTTTGTAGTCAGATTCTTCTAAAAAATAAAGTTCAAGAAACTCATCGACAGAAATGTTGTTGTCTATTGTTAACTTGTTTTTTATAGCTTTTCTAATGTTTTTTTTAGTATTGCTTGAGAAATTCTCTTCTAATGCACTATAACTACAATTCAGTTTTAGAATGTAGTTTGGCAATTGCAAAGCATCTTTTATATAATTATTTTCATTGAGATTAATCTCCAAGCCGGGATACGGTATTTTTCGAATAAAAGCATTAATTACTTCCGCATCAATGGGTTTGTCAGAAAAAACCCCTAATTGCTGGCAAAGAACCGGCTGAAGGACGAATTTGATTCCAAATTTTCTCTTAACCGTCAAGGGCATAACAAATTGATAATCTTCAGAAACAATAGCTTCCCAAATAGGAGAAACGGTATTCAGATACCATGAGAGAGCATATATTAATCCATTGTTGGAATTCTCAATGGTATTATCCCATTTCGCGAAATCAATTTCATTATGCTTTAGTAGATAGAGTTGCATGTCTATTGTTGCTGCTTTGTCACCCATTCCGCTGCTTTCACCGCCGAGTTTTCACCATCAATAGCGGAAGAAGTGATCCCGCCGGAATAACCCGAACCTTCACCAACAGGGAAAAGTCCTTTGATACGAATGTGTTGAAGAGTTTCATGATCCCGTACTATACGAACCGGTGACGAAGAGCGGGTTTCAACACCGAGAATGACCGCATCATTCGTCAAATAACCTCTCATTTTCAGGTCAAATCTCTTAAACGCTTCACGCAACTTAAGACTGATTAGCTCCGGAAGCCAAAAATGAATCGGAGATGAAACAATACCCGGTAAATAGGAGCATTCGGGCAAATCGGCTGATAATCTGCCATTCACAAAATCTATTAAGCGTTGCGCGGGAGCGGTCAGACCCTTGCCGCCATTATTTGAAAACGCCAACTTTTCAATATGTTGTTGAAATTTTAACCCTTTTAGAACACCGAATTTTTCAAACTCAGCCGGGATATCATCCGGTTGGATTTCTACTACAATACCTGAATTCGCATAAGGTGAGTTTCTTTTCGAGGAAGACATTCCGTTCACTACTATCGAGTCAGTCATAGTTCCCGCGGGGACAATATGTCCGCCCGGGCACATGCAAAACGAGTAAACAGCTCTACCATCTACCTGTTCTACAAGCGAGTAGGAGGCGGCCGGAAGGTATTCGCTTCTAATTTCCGAGTGGTATTGGATCTTATCAATTAATGTCTGCGGATGCTCTACCCGTACACCCATTGCAAAACCCTTGCCTTCAAGCTCAACTCCCTGCTCGTGGAGCATTTCGAAAATTTCATGAGAAGAGTGCCCCGTTGCTAAAATAAGGGCATTGGCGTAAAATTCGCTTCCATTGGCAGTCCTGCAGCCTTTAATAGTGTCATTCTCTACGATTAATTCTGTAACTCTTTGATTATAATGTACATCGCCACCATGGTTAAGTATTGTTTTTCGTATGCTTTCTACGATGTTCGGAAGCAAATCCGACCCAATATGCGGATGTGATTCATATAAAACAGACTCATGGGCGCCATGAAAATGGAAAGTTTCTAATATCTCGCGTACATTACCTTTTTTTCTTGAGCGGGTGTAGAGTTTTCCATCAGAAAAAGTTCCCGCGCCACCTTCACCAAAGCAGTAGTTTGATTCCGAATTAAATTCTTGATTTCGATTGAGTTGCGCAATGTCCATTTTCCGCTCTCTTGCCTCTTTCCCTCGATCGATTAAAATAGGTTTAACGCCGATTTTAAGTAGTTTCAAAGCTGCGAATAAACCTGAAGGACCTGCACCGACAATAATTACAGCAGGCTTTTTTGCTACCTGTTGGTATTCAAAACTTATCTCTTCAGCGGTCGGCTTTTCATCCAAAAAAATCTGTAATGCAATGTTTATTTTTGCTGGATATGAACGCGCGTCAATGGATTTTCGGGTAATACGGATTTCGGTGATTCGATCCGGATCAACAGCTAATTTTTCTGCTGCTTTTTGTTTCAGAAGATTCTCTTTAGCCGCCTCTTCAGGCGTGATGATTAGTTGAATGTCGGTTTGCATAATTTTTAATTAATGAAATACGTATTGCAAAGATAGTGAAAAATAGGGTAACTCCTTTTTGGGGGTTAAAAATTATTTAAAATCAACTTCCTATGAGTTTTCTAACATAGAAGTCATCCCAACTTTTTTTCGAAGTATAGGTCAAGACAACTTCCCATTCTGTTTTCTCAATTTCGTTTTTTTCGACGTTTTCCCCTCTAAATCATTATTTGTGCTTAGTATGCCAACCTCCTTATTTTTACATTAAGGTCTTATGAAACATGCCATGAATCACTCTCTTAGGTTTAAGGCTTAGCTTAAATGGCTGTTTCATGCCGACTTCATAATTATGGCATACTGTGTTTTGTGCTTTAGCAGCCACTAATTAAATCTACTGGTTATGTTTCGTGATTTGTTCGAAACAATTCTCTCAAAAATAGCTGATTATCCCAAAATTTTTCCGACCTTTGCATAATAATTTATTTGACATTTTTTCAATGAAAACGAACAGTGAAAACAGGCAGAGAAGATACAATCCCGAAGCCGGCCGTGATGGTAAAGCATTTGACAAAAAAGGGTATAAATCGGTTTTTAGAAACAAATCAGATAGCTACAAAAGCAAACCTGATGACCGTAAATTTTTCAGTGATGAAAAAAAACAAAGAGAATCAAGTTCTACTTTTGGTGAAAAAAGATCATTTGACAGAAAATGGGAGCCAAGAGGTGATGGTGAAAGATTCAATGATAATCGCAGATATGGCGATAATACAGGAAGACCAAGATTCAAAAAACCAAGTGATAACCAACCAAGGACTGAAAAGCTGAGTTTCAGAAAGGCGAGTGAGGTAAAGGATTCAAAATATACCGAAACTCGATTCAATAATGACAAAGGAGGTGTAACTTTCCGCTCGAGAAGAAGGACGGATAGTTACAATCCGGATGCCAAATACAGCAAGAAGAAGCAATTCGAATATCGTCAACAGACGATTGACCCTACCAAACCAATCCGATTAAATAAATTTTTATCAAACGCGGGAGTTTCATCAAGACGCGAAGCTGATGAATTTATTCAAGCCGGAGTTATTTCTGTTAATGGTGTGATTGTTACCGAATTAGGTACTAAAGTTATGCCCACAGATAAAGTGATGTTCCATAATCAGCCGGTGAAAATTGAGAAAAAAGTTTATATTCTGCTTAACAAACCCAAAGATACAGTCACGACCGTAGAGGATACTCATGAGCGTAAAACCGTGATGGATATTGTCAAAAATGCTTGCAGTGAGCGAATTTATCCTGTCGGAAGACTCGATAGAAACACCACCGGTGTGCTTTTATTGACCAATGATGGCGACTTGGCTACCAAACTGACTCATCCTAAGTACAATAAGAAAAAAATCTATCATGTGGTTTTGGATAAGGATATTGAAAAAGAAGATTTTGAAAAAATTCTGTCAGGGTTGGATTTAGGCGATTTCCAAATCAAAGCCGATGCGTTGGAATTTGTAAAAGAAGACAGCTTGAGAGAACTTGGAATTGAAATTCATTCCGGCCAGAATAGGGTAGTGCGTCGAATATTCGATTCTCTGGGCTATAAAATATTGCGTCTGGACCGTGTCCTATTTGCGGGATTAACCAAGAAAAATCTACCGCGCGGGAAGTATAGATTCCTGAATGAAAGCGAAGTGAATATGCTCAAAATGGGTGCTCATGAATGACAAATTAATTCGATTTACAGTTTGTAGTTTATAATGATATGCAAACTTAAAACCTGAAACTTAAAACCTGAAATCTCATATGACCACACCAGAAACAAACAATTCGACCGAAGCACAAAAACAACCGGCAACAACGGTTGTTGCTTCTCGTAAACCAAACCGATTTGTGAAATATATATTGAACCACAAATTGGTGTTTTCACTTCTATTCGCGTTGATAGTCGTGTTTATTTGGGGACAAATAAAAATAAACAAATTAGAAAAGGACATGTTGAAGTTAGGCTCTGTCCACGCGGCTCAAATGGATAGTTCGCGGGTTGAAAATTACAAGTCAATTTCCAATATCTTTTCATGGGCAGTGCGAAGTGATTTGATGCGCGGAAATTTGGACCAAGCAAGCCGGTATTTGAATAATGTGACCAAAGAGCCATATATTCGAAAGGCATATATCGTTGATTTAGATAAGAAAACGATTCTTTTATCAACCAAAAAGTCCGAAATCGGACTCCCGGTTTCAGACATTACACTACTTCAGTCTAATTATAATGTGGTGAAAATCAATGATTCAACAACTCGTTTCACCTCTCCGATTACCGGTTTGAATACAATTGTCGGGGTATCGGTACTGGAAGCCGATTTTAGGTGAAAACGATTATGAAAATGAGAAAAGGATGCACGCTTAATCGAAAGTTTAGCATGCATCCTTTTTTTTGTTGTGTTGCTCAGATAGTTTGTCTGTTTGGACTCTGAATATAACAGCTCAACAGCCGAAACGAAAAAAAACTATTCATCTATCGATGCGATTTCCACTAACAGTTCATCCTGCATAACAGATTGTCCGGGGTGAACGTGGATTTTACGAATCACACCATTACAGGTCGCGTTTATCTCATTTTGCATTTTCATTGCTTCAAGGCTGAGTATGGGTTCACCTTCGTTCACAAGATCACCCTCGCTCATGAAAACATCGACAATCTTACCCGGCATTTGAGATTTTATGTTATTCTCAGCGGCAATTTCTACACCTTTGTTTAGCATGTTTTGACGAAGATAGGAGAAAATCGATTCCAAGCTGAATTTATATTCCACGCCATTCACCTTCACCATGATTCTATTTTGATCACGAAGCGTAATCTCACATTGATAATGCTTGTCGTTCATGCTGAATGACGAATGATTATTTTTATGTTCGATAAAGAAAATATCTTTTTCCTCTCCGTTAATAATCGGCTTTGACTCTTTTGGAAGGTAAATCTTATATCGTTTCCCATTATCGCGCATCGCTATGAATAAGCGAGTCGCATCTCTTTTATATACGTATGTTGTAGCCATTTTTTGTCCTCCATTCCCTCAGTGGGGAGATTTAACTTTCTGCAGGAGGAAGTGCAGATTTTAGTAAGTAGTTAATGAAGAATAATAAGTTTTGTTAATTGAAAAACATAGCGAACCACTCTTGGAGCCCTCTCGGCAAGAGGATTTGGCGGACTTTATTTGTTAATCCGTTTGTTCAGCACCCACACATTGAGTGATTCACTCTTAAACATGGGCGAATCAGATGAATATTGCAGGTATTCTTTTGCATATGATATTGTGGCGGCCAGCGCTGCCATCATTGCCTCATCTTCGGATTCGAGCATATCAGTCGTGAAAATCGTATCAACCCAGCGGGTTGTGTAACTTGCATCTACGAATTCCTTGCTTCGCAAAACTGTTCGGCAAAACGGTACTGTAGTTTTCAAGCCGGATATAGAAAAATCGTCTAAGGCATGCAATGTTTTCTGAATGCAATCTTTTCTGTCTTTACCGTGAACAATGATTTTGGCAATCATTGAGTCAAAATAGGGTGTTACGATTGAAAAGTCTTTTACACCGGTTTCTACTCGTATGTGATCTCCGTGCGGAAATGAAATTTTTTCAATAAATCCTGTTTGCGGGTTGAAACGGTTTTGCGGATCTTCCGTATTTACGCGGCACTCAATCGCCCATCCGTTAAATTTGATGTCTTTCTGCCTCAAAGTGAGCACTTCATCCATCGCTATTCTGATTTGCCATTCAATCAAATCAACTCCTGTAATTTCTTCAGTGACAGGATGTTCAACCTGGATACGTGTGTTCATTTCCATGAAGTAATAGGAACCGTCTTCATCCAAAATAAACTCAATGGTTCCGGCAGAATAATAGCCGATTGTTTTCGCGAACTTCACGGCAAGCTCGCCCATTTTATCTCTTTTTCTAGAAGAAATACTGGCAGAAGGCGCTTCTTCTACGATTTTCTGGTGTTTGCGCTGTAGCGAGCATTCGCGTTCGCCCAAATGAATAACGTTCCCATGTTTGTCACCAAGTATTTGAAACTCAAGGTGCTTTGGGTTTACTAAATATTTCTCAATGAAGATATCGCCATTCCCGAACGCGCCTAATGCTTCATCATAAGCCGATTTGAAGTGACGCTCCATGGTTTCCGGCTTATCCACAATCCGCATTCCACGTCCGCCACCTCCGGCAGAGGCTTTCAGAATGACGGGATAGCCGATTTTATCAGCAAATTCTTTCGCGACTTGTGCATCGGTTATCGCATCCGGACTTCCGGGTACAAGTGGCATTTTTGCTTCAGAAGCCATTTTTTTAGCAATGGTTTTGATCCCCATTTCACGAATCAAAGTCGGTGAAGGTCCGATAAACGAAATCCCGTTTTGCTCGCATAGTTCCGCGAAATCAGGATTTTCTGAAAGAAAACCGTAGCCCGGATGAATCATGTCAATCTCATGCTCAACAGCCATTTTAATAATAGCTTCCGGCATTAAAAAAATCGGTTTCTCGTTCAGGTCTTCTTTTACTGGAATAATTTCATCTGCATATTCCAAATACATAGCATCCGGCTCGCGATTTCCTTGAATTACATAGGTGGTTAATCCAAGTTTCTTAGCTGAGCGAATTATCCGGATGGCGATTTCACCACGGTTGGCGATTAATATTTTTTTCATACGATTAAATATTATTCTTTACATTAAGGTCGTATGGAACACGCCATTCATCTTCATACGGCTTGAGTGAAAATTTGCTTTAAATGGCTGTTTCATACGATTATATTTTATTTTTTACTAAACTTTCGCAAGCTCAATCTGATATTCTCAAAAGGCTTGCTAACGAGTGAC
>JAAYIT010000382.1 GCA_012523295.1 Porphyromonadaceae bacterium
CACTTTCAAATATGTTTCTTTCCAGGGATTATTTTCATCTTCTGAATAAGGCGAAATTCCACCTAAAGCTGAATGAAAATAGCCAAGTCCGTCTTCTTGAGTTAATGGAATCTCAATAATTTTTTGCTCCGAACAGCTTACTAAGCCAACTATGCAAATGCCAATTAAGGTTAAAAGGTTAAGTCTCATTTTGTTTTATGTATATAAATTTCCGTGGTTTTACTGCTTTTGTGTCCTGGCAACACCTGAATATACCTCAAACTTACTCCTCTCAGGCAGTGCAACGTAAAATTATGGTTTTTATATACTTTACCCAAATATCTGTAGATTTTTTTCATTGTCAGGCCTTTAGAATCCAGGTCTCTAATCTTGATATTTATCAACTGGCAGTGGACGGTATCTTTTAGGAATAATTCACTCCGTCACCCTTTGTCACACGCCCCTCCCACCTTTGTAATCCCTAAAAATTTACAATATGGAAGAGAATATGAAATCCGGTGTATTGCAAAGCATGGGCATTGTATTTGAGAAGTCGAAAAACCGCAATCCCCTGAAAATGTTGGAATTCGGCGGGCATTTTGAAACATTGCTTCGGGATATCGGAAACAAGCAAAATAATTTTTATCCCCTTGTTTCGTCCCAAATGTTTACTAAAATTGGGACGATTTTTTGAATGTAGGCAGTCCAGACAGCATAAAGAAAGCACTTTACAGACTAACCAACGAAAAAGGTTTGCTCATTCGTTTCGGCTCACGGTATTTATCTTTATCCTAAAATAGACAAAAAATTAGGTGCGCTCTACCCTTCTACCGAAGAAATTGCCAAAGCTATTGCAAGGCGCGATAAAGCACGGATTATCCCAACAGGAATTTATGATTTGGATATACGAATTACGGCGCTGAAACCGGAGCTGTTGCAGTTCTGCATACCTTGGGGACAGAACCTTATGAATGATGTTGGAAGAAAAGCAAATTCATCTGATTTTTCAACTCCGCTTTCTTTCCAATAATCAGTAAGTTTGTTTCGGGTTTCTTGCCCTGACATACGTTGTTGTATCCACTTTTCGCTACATCCGAGTTTTTGCCAGTTTTCCCTTGCTCTATCAATACTTTGCTCGGGGTCGGCTATTTCTTACATTCTTTCGTAGCCCACTTTTGCCAACCATTGCTTAAAGGGTTCGGCTTTGGGTGAGGGTATTGATTGAATAATACGAAGTAAAGTTTCTGTGTCTGCAGTGTCGGTTTCACGCATTTTGCCGTCTTCCGCTTGCATTCTCAAGCGTACGATTTTATCGTACGCTTCACTTCCCTCTGCCGTTAGTTTCTTTTTTAAGTCAGACCAATAGCGTTGTAGAGTTCGAAATTGTTTGCACCGTTTGTTATTGCTTTATTGTCAATCAATTTTTGAAAATGAGCTCTCAAATGAATGGGAAAACTCCCAACTGAAACATTTTCGCCAAAATCTGCTTCTACCTTTTATCCCAGAACTCTCTCATAAAAATTACGAGACCTTGTGATGTCTTCTACGGTTATTAATGAGCATACAAATCTTGTTGTTACCATTGTTCTCTCTTTTTATTACTTGTTGTTTTTTGGTCTTTCTAAACTTGCCACCACCGTCTGGATGCTTGACTTGTTTTGTCCGTAGTTACAATGTTACTCGTGTTTATAATTTAACATAACCAAGCGTTTGAAGGTCTTCCGATTCTTTAGTTAAATATGTTTTTCCTTCTTTTAAAATGTATAAATTATCTGATAAATCTACTATGTGTCTATACATATGGTCTGTTATTAAGAACCCTTTCTTCTCCTTTTCTTTTTTGAGTATTTGTTTAAATTTTTCTATTTGGATAGGCATTATATGAGAAAAGGGTTCATCCAACATTGAAAAAAGTGATTTTGATTTAATGATTGCATATACTTCTACAATTCTTCGTTGCCCACCTGAAAATTCCCTTATAGGTTGTTTAGCTTTTATTTTAAAGTCTGGAAAAGATTCCAAAAATTCAGTAATATCTAAATCAAAATCTGAAAATATTCTTTTTAGTGTCAATGATTTAGGTATAAAATTAAATTGGGGTAAATAGGTTATTAAATCAGGTCGTTTATATGCTTTAAAAATGGAATTATTATCAAAGCGAATTGATTTACTTTCGACTTTAAGACTACCATACACGATGTTCATTAAGCAGGATTTCCCCTGTCCATTTCTACCTAGAATTCCACAAATATTTCCTGTTTCGCACTTGAAATAAATATCCGATAAGATTTTCCTGTTACCAAATTCCAAAAAAATACCGTCTACTTCTAATTTGTGGTTCATCTGAAATGATAAGTTAGGATTAATGAACCAATAAAAATGCAAAAATCAATTGCTAATGTACTTACCCATAGCGTTGTTTTTGAGATGCCCAAGTTTTGATAGTAATATATTTCTTTCGATTTATACTTTTTTACAAAATAATAAATCAATCCAAGTGTTACTATTTTTAACCAAAATAAAGCTGAATAGCTTGAGATACCGTATTTATAAAAAAGCCAAATACATGCAACCGTTATCATTGTTGAGACGATGATAAAACTTTTGTAAAAGGTAAGAATTAGTCTTATGTAATTTAATAGCTTCATTCTATTTTCTGATTGTCTTTTGTCTTAATAAACTTTTTGGGCTGTTCGTCAAGTTTACGTTAACGCTAACGTCCGCGGCTATGAGCTGTTGCGTATTCAGAGAGCTTCATTGTCGGGTTAGCAGTACTTAACCAAGAGGGCGTATAAATGCAACCCACTAATCAGCAATAGCTTATAGCCGATGTTAGCGTGAATTGCTTATTAATCTATAGTTTCAATTATTGACTGTTTTCCATACAACATCAACATCGACCCCAAAATAATCATGTATTAGCTTATCTCTCATTCCAGACATCTCTTTCCAAGGAATGTCCGGATAATGTGATTTTAATTCCATTGAAATTTTCTTAGTTGCCTCTCCAATTATTTCAAGGTTCCGAATAACTGCATCCTGAATAAGTTCATTATTATTGAAGTCTTTTTCGGTCAGGTTTCCTGTGTAATCCTGAATTTTTTTAATGCAAAGCAAAATGTGTTCTATGAATGCCAGATCATCCTTCATGCCTGAAAGATTATTTGAAGGTCATTTGAGATATTGTCTTTTATGCGCTTATTTTGAATCGCTCCTTCAGTAATCAGATCAACTTTGCGTCCAAGCCTCACAGATAGTTCATCCTCTAATCGTATAAGTTTCAATAAAGAAATTCCGTTTTGAAAAGATACAAGGATGTCAATATCACTATTAGTGGTCTGTTCATTCCTTGCATAGGAACCAAATAAACCAATAAACAGCGGGTTATACTGTTTCAAAGATTCCAGGATAATATTTTTTATCTCAACGCTTGACATAGTACAAATATACTTAAAATTTCAATCAAGTAGATGATTGTCTTTCTTTTGCAATTCACGCTAACGGTTTGGGTATTGCCGAAGGTGGGATTTTTTTGCACAAAAGTTCAAGCGAAGAACGAATGTTGAACCTTGCACAAATGCCCAATCGAAGCCGTTCAGTCCCGCTTTTGGCAATACCTTGTTGTGTGCAGTACATTTTATTGTTTTGTAATGTACTTCGCAATTTCAGTAGTAAGGTCAGCAATTTGTTGTTTGCTAAAATGGTTACGTTAATACTTTCTAAAATCATAGTATTAAAGTCAGCCCAAGGGATTTCACTTGAACCAGCTTCATTAAATCGTCCTTCGTCTGAGTCAAATCTATTTCTAATAGAAAAATCGTCTTTGTCTAAAGTTGAGGCTTCCCATTCTAATGAGTGATTGTTTTCAATTATTAATTTGTCTGTAACTTCCGTAATTTATTTAATTTGTACTTTATTTTGATATTTATAGAGTAAATATAATCCAAAACATATTGCACTAAATATCAGTGAGAAAATAATAATTTGGATAAAAAAGTGGTTCATATTTTCTTCAACTACATAAGAACTTTGTTCGCTGTCATACCATACTATCCATTTTTTAGTAAAAACATACCCACTTTGTGAAGAACCCCAATTAGAATAATCTGTTTTTAGTTGATAGAAATCTGTTTTAATGAAGCGGAAATACTTAATGTTGTCTAAACTCCCTTCTTCATAAGTTTTTTTATCGCTTGATAGATATTCCATTGCTTGTCTATATACATCTTTTACTTCGCCTCTATGTGTTGAACTATAATATCCAAACAACCCCCATAAGCCCGGCTCGTATGTTTGAGAAGGAACTTTGTAACCTAAATTTTTGGATTTTATTATTGTTTGTTCATACTTATTGTTTGTTTTTTTTGTCAGTTTGTAAACGATAAACCCTCCGTTTTCGAGTTCAAATATTTCAACTAATTTTTTATCTTCATCGTCTAATTTATCATCTGCATTGCTTTTTCTTAATTTCCCTTTAATATTTTGTTTTTTGTAATCACAAATTTCAGTTTTGCCATGAAAAACATTATCAATTTTTGATTGAAATAGAGTGAAATCGTTACTCTTTTTATTTTGTATATACAAGAAGGAAATTAAAATGGAAACTAAAAATCCAATAATTAATAATCTCTTTTCTGATATTTTTATTTTTTTAATTTTAGGTTCTTCTGCTTCCTTTTGGCTATTGCTTTCATTAGTACCTTCGCCTTGTAATTCTATATTTTCTGATTTACCAATAAATTCTCTAAATGGTGTCCAACTAGTTAATTCCCCTCCAAAAATTAAAGTTTCTGGATTTAGATTTAATGCTAATAATTCATCTTCTGAAATAGGACCAATTTTGTCTGCACCTTGTAAATAATAGTATTCCATAATTTTAAATAACTTGTTAATTATTTTGTTGCTTACTCTTTCAAAATACGGTTTTCAGCTTATCCTGCTGTCGGACAATTTGTCTTTCAGTTTGCTGAGAGATTAGAATTGATGATGTTTTTCAGTCGTTTTCCCGTTGCAGTGTTTCGGACGTATTGCACACAACTTGTTTATAGCTGTACAAAAGTTAAGGTTAGCTCCTAAAACATTACTGGCTAGCCAAGCGTTTATGGTGGTTTATATTTTTGGTCTATAAATCAGAATCGTCGGTGGGATTCTTTATGTTTTTAATACCGGTCATACTA
>JAAYIT010000400.1 GCA_012523295.1 Porphyromonadaceae bacterium
GGTGTCGGGATCATCGATGGCAGCCAAGAGGCGAGTCGTTTCGGTGTCATCCGCACGGCACTCGCAGGCGAGGGCCCCCTGTCCGGGAGCCGGAAGTATCAAAATTGGGTCGAGCATTTCACTGGCTTTATCCAGCATGCCGAGACGCTGCAAACCGGCAGCGGCGAGCACGACGGCGTCGAGGTCGTCGCCAACGCGGGCCAGTCGAGTTTCCACATTGCCGCGGATATCGACGATGTCGAAGCCGCGACCGAGCGCACGCAGTTGGCTGGTGCGCCGCGGCGAACCGGTACCGATACGTGCGCCGTCAGCCAATCCGACCAGATCGTGTCCATCGCGAGCCACCAAGACGTCGCGGGCGTCGGCGCGTTGCGGCGTCGCGGCCAGCGTGAGGCGCGGATCGTCTTGGGTGGGAATGTCCTTGAGCGAATGCACTGCGAAGTCGACCTCACCAGCAGCGAGCGCTTCACGAAGCGCGGCCACGAAGACACCGTTCTCTTGACGGGCGAGATCTTTGAGCGGACGAGTCGACTCATCGGCGACGGTCTTGATCGGCACGAGTTCGACCTCAACCCCATGGGCAGCACGCAACTGCTCGACCACGAGTTCACTTTGGGTCATCGCGAGGCGGCTGGAGCGCGTTCCGAGGCGTAACGTCATGAGCGCTCACCTACCTGTTCCAGCAGCGAGGATTGTGCGCTCTTTTCAGCCAACAGCAGCGCCGTGAGCGATTCGAGATCGGCTTGGCCGTTGCTCGTGGCGGCAAGGCTCTTGAGCCGCATGGTGGGTTCGTGGATGAGCTTTCGCGCCACGCGCTGCAGGGCGTCCTTCACGTCTTCTCGCACCTGCGGATCCAGATCGGCAAGGCGCGGTTCGATGCGCGCATACTCGCTGTCGACCACATCGCGAGCACGGTCGTGCAGCGCCACCACGGTGGGCGTGACGCTCTCCTGACGACGCTCAGCCAGATGCGCGGCAATGTCCCATTCGACGATCGATTCAACGTCCGCCAAGGCAGCAGCGCGGTCGGCATTCTGCGCGACACCGCTCAGGCTTTCGAGGTCGATTACCTCAACGTTCTCGAGCGAACGGACACCGGAGGCGACGTCTCGCGGCAGAGCCAAATCGAGCACGACGAACGGCACAGCTTCTTCTGCGCGGGCCGCAACTGCTGCGGCAAGGCGTGCTTCGTCGAAAATCACATCGGCGGCACCTGTGCAGGTGATCAGTGCATGCGCACCCACAAGGGCAGTATCGAGATCTTCCCAACGCACCGCCTGAACGCCATGTTCCTCAGCCAAATCGAGGGCTCGGCCATGGGCCCGGTTGGCCACCGAGATGTTCGCCGGATTGATGCCACGATCGATGAGGGTGCGCACTGCCAGAACGCTCATAGTCCCGGCGCCGGCCACCAAGAAACTTGCTGGCGGCCAGGGGAACTTCGCTGCTGCTTGATCGAGGGCAGCAGCCACGATCGACGGCGCGAAGCGGTCAATATCCGTCTCGGCGTGAGCGCGCTTTCCAGCCTTTAGCGCCTTCTGCACGATGGAGTTGAGTTCGGTGCCCACGGTGTCGTCAAGTTGCGAACGGGTGAGCGCATCGCGCAACTGGCCGAGCACTTGACCTTCGCCCTGAACCATCGATTCGAGGCCGGCAGCCAAACGGAACGCATGCGAAACAGCGTCGTCGTTTCGGAACACCTGAACGCTCTTGTTGACAAAGGCAGCGTCGATCTCGCCGTGCTGAGCAAGCTGCTCCACCACAGCGTCGACGGCACGATCCGGAGCATCGCTGGCGAGGAACACTTCCACCCGGTTGCAGGTGGCGAGCGTCAAACTCTCACGGACGTGATCGAGTTCGGTGAGTTTCTGCGCCAGAGCGCTCGCTTCGTTTGCGGTCAACGTGACGCGCTCGAGCAGATCAAATGAAGCGTGACGGTGAGAGATGCTGACAACAACAATGCTCATTTCGCGTCACCCCCTTGAGGAGAACCAGCTTTGCGCTGTTCGTGATAAGCCAGAATTTGCAGCTCAACAGCCACGTCCACCTGGCGCACATCGACGCCTTCGGGCACCTGCACGAGCGTCGGTGCGAAGTTCAAAATGCTGGTGACGCCAGCGGCCACCAACTGATCGGCGACAGGCTGCGCACCATCGGGCGGCGTCGCGATGATGCCGATGAGGATATTGCGTTCCTTCACCAAGGCGGCAAGGTTCTCTGCGGATTCGACCGTGTTGCCACCGAGCTTGGTCCCCACGAGAGCTTCATCCTCATCGACCACGGCAGCGATGTGGATGCCAC
>JAAYIT010000046.1 GCA_012523295.1 Porphyromonadaceae bacterium
AGCTATAAACAACTACCCCGGACCACAATATACCCAACCCGGGAAAGAGATCTTCGGATGCTTTTCAGATGCATTGCCAGACCAATGGGGGCGTACATACAGCTATTGATGATCATCAAAGTCTGCTTATTTCATCCAATTCAAACGAAGCGAATATGGATATTCTTTCAGATGCCTCTGAGGAGTATCTGTTAGATCGAAAGAGAGCAGGCCGGATTCTGCATCAGGTAACCCACTCACAAAGGGAGTGGGAAGCCATTGCCAAAAGGCTGCAGATACCGGAACAAGAGATATCCCCGTATGGATTAATTTATGTTGTAGTCAATAAGTTCTTGCAGTATGGCAAGGGTCATGAGATTGATCAGTTTGTCTCCAATGAAAAGCTGAGTAACATAGTTAGGAGATACACATGTCTGTTGCCATTGAATTCGTATTGATATTGTCAATTTTTCTAAATGAATAAGATAGATACTCGTTTCTTTTTATTACATTTGCCGATACAGGGATAATTAAGATAAAAAATGCCAACTGCTTCACATATAACATCATTAATCAAGTCACATTTCGAAAAAGATGATTTGAGGTTTACAACCATTTGTCTCCAAATTGCAGCACACGAAGCAAAGAATGGGCATAAAACACTTGCCGATGATATTCAAAAAATCGTTGACAGATCAAAACAAATCAGGCCTGTCCTGAGACCTATTAATCGGGATCTTGAAGGTCTCGTTCTTGAAACCTATCCGCTTCACAAACTTTCCGATTTAATAGTACCCCGACAACTGAAAGAGAGAGTTGAACGAGTCATAAGTGAGTATTTGCAAGTAGATAAGCTGCGACGTCATAATCTTGAGAATCGAAGGAAGATACTCCTTTCAGGAAATCCTGGAACCGGGAAGACCATGACTGCATCAATAATTGCTGCAGAATTGAACCTTCCATTTTATACCATATTGATGGATAAGATGGTCACAAAATTCATGGGAGAGACCAGTGCAAAGCTACGTCAAATATTTGAACTCATTAATGTTCGAAAAGGGGTCTATCTTTTTGATGAATTCGATGCTATTGGTTCGCATAGGAGCAGTGAAAATGATGTTGGTGAGATGAGACGGGTCCTGAACTCTTTTCTACAGTTCATCGAGCATGACACTTCCGAAAGCCTGATCATAGCTGCAACCAACAATCTAGGACTTCTTGATCAAGCACTCTTCAGGCGCTTTGATGATGTTCTACATTATTATCTTCCATCCAGTCAGGAGATCTTGTTATTGTTGAAAAATCGATTAGCCGGGTTCGAAGGAGAAATGAATTTTAAATCTCTACTCCCCCTGCTCGAGGGCTTAAGTCATGCGGAAATTTCGCAGGCATGTCTGGATGCGATCAAGGAGACCGTATTAAGCGATAAAGAAAAAGTTGAAAAGGAGATATTAGTTAAAATGATAGAGAACCGCAAAGCGGCATATATAAGTTTTAATGTAATCTAAATTTCATGCGTCCCATTTATGATCATCTAATCTTAAACAATGACTTTGTTAACACTCAGCAATTTACAAGCCCACAGTCACCCTCTATAAGGCGAAATATTCCTGATAGAGACCGGTATACCCATGCTGTATCACTCCAACACAAACTATTGGATATTTGGGAAAGTGATGTCCGGAACAAGGTTGCTAGGAAAGCTATTTCGTTACCTACCCGTGACGGCACATATCTTGAGTTCCTTAGTAAAAAAGGTTACGAGCTCATAACTGATAGTCTTGAGAATAGAAGAAGAAACATTCAATTACTAAATGTAAAACAGGTTGTTAGTGAAGAAGGCAATCTGACAAAAGCAACTGTGTTTATTCCAAAAGGGAGTGAAAAATATTTTCTCGATAAAGTAAAGGAGTATGCGGAGAAAGAGACAAAGAAAGGCAACCCGCGCAATGCGCCTCTTATTAACAGTATCGAAGATATCAAACTGGCGTTACTAGAATCATTCTGGCGTCCATCAGAAATTAGGCTGATTCCCCAAGAAATCAAAACTTGGTGTGAAGTATGGGTTCGTATCCCCGAGATCATAACTGATAATTCTTCTAACTTTGAAATCGTCAACCGTCAATTAGATTCATTTAGAGAGTTACTGAACCGGAATGAGATTGAATGTAAGTCAAATAGTAT
>JAAYIT010000383.1 GCA_012523295.1 Porphyromonadaceae bacterium
ATATGGAGCAATTGAAAATATCCCCATTATTTCTTGGAGAAAGAGATATAATTAAAACGCTGCAATTCCTCCCGGGAGTATCGGCAGGAATGGAAGGTTCTTCTCAATTAAATATTCGCGGGGGGACAAACGATCAGACGCTTTATTTATTGGACGATGTCCCTGTATACAATCAAAGCCATACTTTTGGATTATTCTCGATTTTTAATACAGATGCTATAAAATCGGTCGATCTGTATAAAGGTGGTATCCCAACACAGTATGGCGACAAACTCTCTGGTGTGGTTTCTGTTGCTCTTAAGGATGGGGACTTCAAGCAATACCACAATTCGCTCTCATTAGGCCTTCTGGCAGGTACTTTTGCTTCAGAAGGCCCCATCATCAGGGACCATTTAAGCTACGTGTTTACCGGCCGGCGCTCTTTTGTTGATTTACTTTACAATGGTTTTATGAGTATTTCGGGAGGGCAAAGCGGAGCTATGATTGCCTTTTATGATGTAAACGCTAAAATGACGTGGAAAATTAATTCTGCGAATCTTTTATCCTGGCAATTGTATTCAGGTTACGATGATATTTACGGAATGAATACTGGAAAAGATAAAATCCGGAATGAACGTTATTTTGAAAAATTCGGATACGGGTGGAAAACCTTTATGACAGCTGTTCGATACAGCGGGAAATTAACTCCCTCTCTGCAACTCTCCAGTAATCTTTACTATACAAGTTTGACTAATTTCAATAGAGCGATCAGTAAATTCACCGCCCCGGGCATTGAGCAAAAAAAAGAAAATGTCGAAAGCTCTTTGATGAAAGAAATGGGTGGTAAAGTAGCTTTCGAACAAAAGACCGGTAAAAACAACAGGCTTTTCTATGGACTGGAAGGGGCAAATCAGGTTTATGTGCCGGATTGTATTTACAAACGGGAGAATAGTAGTGAAATATTTTATAACTCAGGGCAGTTAAGGCTATTCAAACTATCCGCTTATCTATACGATGAATACAGATATAGACAGTGGTTTATCAGTTTGGGTTTGCGTACGTCTTTGTATGATAATTGGAAGAAAAAGATTTTTTCGGTTGAGCCCAGGATAAAAATAAATACTTTTCTTGGAGAGAAGAATAAATTGATGTTGGCCTATGATCGTATGCATCAACCGATTCATACGGTATATGAAATGAACTACAATTTTCAGGCCGATTATTGGGTGCCATTTCAGGAAGATATTTTACTCTCTGCTAATCAGGCGTCTATTGGCTGGAAGAATTTCACCAACTCAAATCTCAGCTTTTCTATAGAGGCATATTATAAAACCATGAATAATCTGTTGTTGATTAAAAATCTGGAAAATTACATGGATTTTCATACCGATTATGAAACAGGCAAAGGAAAATCTATGGGACTTGAATGCTTGCTTGAATATTCGAGAGAACGATTTACCAGCTGGATATCCTACACCTTATCAAAATCCGATCGTAGCTTTGAGGATAGAATCTATCCTTTTAAATACGATGCGCCGCATAGCTTCTCGGCCTTTGTAAGCTATAAACTGATTCGTAATGAAAAAACGACACATACTTTTTCGTTGAACTCGCAGGCAAAAACCGGATATCCGTATTACGTGCCTGAAATTTCGTATCCCGGTTTGGGTTTACCAACGCTTTCCAATGCATACCCCGGAAATAGTGATATTTACTCGGTTGATTATATTCCCCAATACCCTAATGTGCGTATCCGGAATTTCTTCCGTTTAGATGCAAATTACACCCTTGAACGACCCTGCAAAAAAGGAACTCTCAGCTGGCAGTTTTCACTGTTGAATCTCACAAACAGGGAGAATCCTTACGCAATTTACAAGAAAGACGATAAATATAAAGCATTTGTATTGATCCCTTTGTTCCCTTCGGTATCGGTAAAAAGATGTTTCTGAGTTCTTCGGACGTTTTACAACGAGCAACGGCCAACCGCTTATAGAACATATCTGAAATCAATCTGAAATTGAATAAAACATTTGAGATAAAAATAAAAAATGTTTACTTCACAGTCTAATTCCAGATTGTCCTAAAAAGGGGTAGCTTTCAAGTGGATACTAATGAAAAATAATAGTAATACTTAAAAACCATGAAACACAACCTAATCATATTTTTGGTATTTATTCCATTGTTGGTTT
The DNA here is from genome assembly GCA_012523295.1 of Porphyromonadaceae bacterium. Lineage (GTDB taxonomy): Bacteria > Bacteroidota > Bacteroidia > Bacteroidales > Paludibacteraceae > UPXZ01. The sequence goes on from JAAYIT010000383.1 coordinate 2,169, forward strand.
TTTCGCAAAGAGTACCAAATATATCTGAAATGCATCAACTCCTATTCCCTGATACGGCTGGATTGATGATTTTTCTTGCAGAACCCTCCTTTGACGGAGCATACGGATTTAGCATTCACGAAAACGACGGGACATATACACTGACTGTAAAGCAAATCTCCAATTGGATGGAAGTAATCGAACAACTCGAAAAAGACTTTCCTATACAGGGATTTCAAGAAGAGACACCTCCCGAAGAAAGAGAATTGATTGCAGAAAGAAACAAAAAACAAAGACTACCAAGAAAACAGGCTGCTGCGAAAATGTATAAGATCGAATCCAATACATTTAACACGAGCCCTGAGCTGGCAAATCAACTTATTATTTCCGGTATTGATGTGATTCGTTCTTACAAGAATCCGGTTCAGGAGAAAAAGATAGTTTACGTTAACGGCGATACATTAATAATGGAAGGCTCCAGTGTTGTGGACGGTACAAGATTCACTTTTTATTGCAGAGACACTGATTCTGTTTATACCAAGAACCTACACGAATATTATTTGAACGATAAAATGATTGAACTGAAAATAATTGCCGAACAAATAGTAAACGATAGTATCCTAAATGAAACTGAGCTTATAAAACAATTACGCATACTCGGAAATTAACACAATATCAAAGACCTGACTAAAACAGAAAGAAGTTCCCCAATCATTCAAATCAAGGCAAATAAATCAACTTGGTACTTAATACCTCACTGGGCAGTTCTATAC
>JAAYIT010000384.1 GCA_012523295.1 Porphyromonadaceae bacterium
ACATTAAGTCAATATTAAATCCTTAATGAAACCTTAATTTGACTTAACTTCTTAATGGTAAAAAGTATTTTAATATACACTGGAAATTAATCTAAAATCATTTTTCACAGGAAAACCAGTAATACCAATTATAAAAAGAAAGCAAATTGTTTGTTTTCTATTAAACCTAAATTTTGTTTTTAATCTTCAGATAATTATTGGTCTTTAACCGGCTATTTAAACTCAAAACAACAATAAAATGAATAAAATATTTTCTAAAAAATGATATTTGACTCTATTTCAGGTATGTAGATAATTTATTTCAAATTGTAAAATTCAATTAATTCAATTTATTTCAGATTCTTAAAATTATCCAAATATTATCACTACCTTTGCACCCGATTTAAAAACAACAGCACGTTGTGGGTAAAAATCTGAATATTTCTGTCGAATGGACAAACCGAATATCTTGAATGGTACACGTTTCCCGCTTGGGAGTTAATTTTATTTTTTTATATATTGATAATCCCCTCTGCTAAATTGGGGTTTTGGGCCTCAGATTACTGCCTTTTACGTGTACTAAAATTTATAAAATGACATTTAAAGAACTGAACTTGAGAGCTGAATTAATTTCGGCTGTCGAAGAGCTTGGTTTTGTGCACCCAATGCCCGTGCAAGAACAAGCAATCCCATTTATGCTTACGCAAACAGCTGATTTAGTAGCTCTTGCACAAACCGGAACAGGAAAAACAGCTGCATTTGGATTACCGATTTTGAACATGATTGATGAGAAAAATCGACAAATTCAAGCATTGGTTTTAGCTCCGACTCGTGAACTTTGTATCCAGATATCAAATGACTTGAAAAGCTATGCTAAAAACATGAGCAATGTTCATATTGTGCCTCTTTATGGTGGAGAAGATATTCGTAAGCAGATTAGAGAATTAGATCAGAATCCACAAATTGTAGTTGCTACTCCGGGACGCTTGATTGACTTGATTGAACGTAAGAGAGTTAAATTGCACAATATCAGTTTTTTGGTTTTGGATGAAGCGGATGAAATGCTGAACATGGGTTTCAAAGAAGAAATTGAGCGTATCCTTACAGAAACTCCTCCTACTCGCAGAACCATGCTTTTCTCAGCCACAATGCCTGCAGAAATTGCTCGTATTGCCCGCAATTATATGCTTGATTATCATGAAATCACTGTGGGAAATAAAAACGAAGGAACTGAAAATGTCCGGCATATTTATTACGTCTCTCAGGCAAGACAACGTTATTTGGTTCTGAAAAGAATTGTAGATTTGAATCCCGATATTTATGGCATAGTTTTTTGCAGAACTCGTCAGGAAACCAAAGAAGTAGCGGATAAACTAATACAAGACGGATACAATGCCGATGCGCTTCATGGCGACTTGTCTCAGACTCAGCGAGATATGGCTATGAGTAAATTCAGGATTCGTCATACGCAGCTTTTGGTGGCAACCGATGTAGCAGCTCGCGGATTAGATGTGAGTGATTTGACACACGTTATCAACTACAACTTGCCGGACGATGTTGAAATCTATACTCATCGAAGTGGAAGAACAGGTCGTGCCAATAAAACCGGGGTTTCAGTTTCGATTATCCATTCCAAAGAAAAATTCAAAATCAAGGATATTGAGCGAATGCTGAATCGGAAATTTGAACAACAGCAAATACCCAACGGATTGGAAGTCTGTAAAAAACAGCTGTTTCATATGATTGACAGAATGCAGCATGTAGAGGTGAATGAAGAGCAAATAGAGCCGTACATGAATCAGATAATGAAACAGTTGGAGTATCTGCCCAAAGAGGAATTGCTAAAACGGTTTGTATCGCTTGAATTTAATCGATTTTTGAATTATTACAAAAATTCAGAAGACCTGAATGTGCTTGATCGCTCTTCACGTGACAATGAAAGCGGTGACAAAACCCGTGGAAGAAGAAGCAAAAGATCGGGCGAAAGAGTGCGTTTGAAAATCAATTTGGGGAATAAACACGGCTTAAATCCTAAAAGATTTCTGGGTATAATCAACGAAGTAACAGATGATAAGTCAATCAATATCGGCAGTATTGAAATTACCAACAATTTTACCTTTTTCGATGTTTTTGAGGATCAGAAAGATAAATTGCTTCGAGCATTTGATGGGGTGAATGAAATGGATGTCTCAGTAGCCAAAGGTTCCAAATCATTTGGAGAGAAGTCGGGTAGGAAAGTTAGAAATTTCGAAAAAAATGGAAAGTACGCTGACACGAACCGGGAGAAAAATGAAGAAAAACCTTGGAGAAACCGGGAAAGGAGCAGGGTAGAAAGAAATCACAGGAAAAAATGGTATGCGGTTTAACTATAGCAAAAGAGCTTGTTCAGTTTTGAATAAGCTCTTTGCTTTTTTATTCAGATATGATCAATTACAGGTGAAATGTGGTTCCTGACTTCGACACTTTAAAACGCTCGATTTTCTATAGTGTAGATAATCAGGCTGTTATGAAATTTTGAAAACCGAATTGGGTGTCCCAGAGAAAAATAAACTATTTTTGCGTCATGTTTATACG
>JAAYIT010000385.1 GCA_012523295.1 Porphyromonadaceae bacterium
CGTATAAACATACGCAAATGTAACTAAATTTTTATCTGCGTCACCCAAATAAACAAAATAAAAACACCAATATGCTGATATTTAAATGTTTATATTTTTAAAGGGTGATGCGTGTCGAAGTCAGGAAGAAGAAGCGCGCAGGATTTTTGAATCGATGATTTCTTACTCGAATCATGTCGGTCTCTACAGTGAAGACTTGGATTTTGACACCAAGAGACAACTCGGGAATTTTCCTCAAGCCTATTCGCATTTGGCATTTATCAATACGGCTTCGTTACTTTCAGAAGAGAAACAGATTTCTAAGTTTATTCGCCCTTAGGAGTGTATGGAACAAGCTTATCTGCTGTAATTTTTGCAAAGGAGTCCGGATAAAACTCATTGATAAAGTCTATTAGCTGCTCGCGCACATTTACCCTTAAATCCCAGTTTTTGGAGGAATCCGAGCTGCTGACCAGTATTCGGATTTCTTTGTACCATTCTTTGCTGTCCGTAACTTGAATATTCTGTACTCTTCCATCCCAATTCGAGTCATTGTTGACGATTTCTATCAGCTTGTCACGTAGCGGCTCCAACGGCAAGCTATATGCGACGTATAAAAACACTGTTCCTAAAATATTTGAACTTGTTCTTGTCCAGCTTTGAATAGGATTATTGAGAAAATAATCTATCGGAACAATCAACCGTCTTTCATCCCATATTCTTACAACCACATAAGTGATATTTATCTCTTCGATTCTTCCCCATTCTCCTTCTATCACTACTACATCATCCAATCTAATGGGTTGTGTAATGGCAATTTGAGCCCCCGAAAAAATTTGCCCGACGCTTCGTTGCGCAGCCAGTCCAACTACTATTCCCATCACGCCGGCAGAAGCTAATAGGCTTACACCCAGCCCTTTGAATGTTTCGAAAGTCATTAGTGCTATGCTGAGAAATACTACAATCACTGCTACTAACAGCACTTTCTCTAACATATTGAGTCGGGTAAGACGACTTCTTGCTGACAGATTATCCGGTTGATCGACATCAAGTTTTTTTTGGAAATAATGGAAAAGAGCACGGATAGTCTGAATAACTAACCATCCGATTGCAAAAATCAACAATACTTGTCCCAACTTTTGTGTGATTTCATAAAGTTGAGTTCGCTTGTTTAGCATGGAGCTGAATATATTCAACAATATGGTGAAAATCAGCCAGATAGAAGGAACTTTGAATAATCGGATGATAAAGTCATCAATTGTACTTTTACTCCTTTTTGCCCGAGCTGTCAGAATTTTGAAAATATAATTTGAAATAAACGATAAAACAGCAAAGAGAACAATGAATATTAAGTATATAAAAACGAAATACCATTCACTATCTTTATGCATTAGTTCTTTTATTAAATCCATTGAATGCTCTATTTTATTAATTTCTGAAAAAATGGAATTACCGAAGATTGAACGGGAATACGGTAATTTGCGACAGGTGAGAAGCTGCCCACTTTGATACTGATTCCATTTTCCGGAAGTGCGTGAAACATATCTTCATCAGTCGTATCATCTCCGATTGCAAGAATAAAGTCGTAGTTTTTCTTTTTCATAAGTCGTTGTATTTCACTTCCTTTGTTGAAGTTTGGAGGTTTGATTTCCACGATTTTATTGCCCGGTACTATTTGTAAATTCAGTCTCGAGCAAGGTCCCATCAAAGCATTTATCAGCTGTTTTTCACGAAGTTCTGCCAGCCAGACATCCACATTTCGGTAGTGCCATACAAGTGATAAATCTTTCACCTCCAAGTGAGAGCGTGGAGTTTTATCAATGGTGTGTTCGAGAATATTTAGTATTTCTTCGTCCCACTCTATCTTTTCTTTTATATTCTCATGCCAGACTCCATTTTCTTTGAAAAATGCACCATGCTCAGCTGCAAAATCTACTTCTATATCCTCAAACCACTCATCTAATTTTTGTCGGTTTCGTCCGCTGTTGATAACTATTTCGTTCTTTTCGTCCGAAATCATATCTTTAAGTAAGTCTTTCAGCTCTTTGGAAGGAGCAGCATCATCAGGATTTTTCATGAAAGGAGATAATGTGCCGTCGTAATCGAGCAGAATTAATCGATTTTCAGACTCGTCATACTGTTTTTTTATCTTCTTCAGCTGAAGTTTGTCCACTGTTTTATGGAAAATCTCCTTGTTTTGCTTTCGGATATAGAGTAGTTCTTCTACAAAATCATTCGCCCATTTTTTAACAGTTTGAGTCGATACTCGTTTCTGAAGTTTATCCAACCGGCGTCTTTTCTCCTCCTCAGACATAGTGAGTGCCTGCAATATCGCGTTTTCAATTTCCTGCACATCGTTCGGATTGATGATAATAGCATCTTGAAGCTCAATAGCGGCTCCTGCCATTTCGCTCAGAATCAGCACACCTGTTTTCTCTCTTTTAGTTGCGACATATTCTTTTGCCACTAAGTTCATACCATCACGAAGCGGAGATACAAGAGCGATTTCAGCCATATCGTAAATAGCAATAAGCTCATTAAAAGAAAAACTTTGATAGAAATAATAGATTGGTGTCCAGCCAAGTGAGGAGTACTGTCCATTAATATTCCCGATTAACTGATCAATCTGACTCTTTAAATCGGCATATCTGTCCACAGTATCTCTTGAAGGAACTACCACCATTACCAATGATACTTTATTCCGATATTCCGGGTGATTCTCAATGAAGTTGGCGAATCCATTCAGTCGGTGAATAATCCCTTTGCTATAGTCAAGTCGGTCAACCGAAAGCACCACATTCTCTGTGGTACCAAGATCTTTTCTGAGCTTTTCAGAAAACGTTTTCACCGCCGGCAATGTAGGAGCCTCATGATATTTCTCGTAATTAATTCCCATCGGGAACGCATCGACATGCGCAATTCTGTTTTCCAACGTAACCTCATCCAGGTTACAATTGAGATCCAGGACCCGGTATATGGCACTGATAAAGTGTCTCATATAATCGTGGGTGTGAAACCCAATCAAGTCAGCTCCAAGAAGTCCTTCCAAAACCTCTTCACGTTCAGGTAATACCCGGAAAAGCTCATATGATGGGAATGGAATATGGTGAAAATATCCGATGTTTACTTTTGGTTTTTTATCCCTGATTTTTTTAGGAAGAAGCATTAACTGATAATCCTGAACCCACACCACATCATCATTTCGGATAAAAGGGACAGCAATTTCACAAAACAACTTGTTTACTTCTTTGTAAGTCTCCCAGTATTCTGTCTTATATTGGATATAGGAGAAAAAATAGTGGCACAGTGGCCAAATCGTACTGTTGCTATATCCCTCATAGTAGTCATGTATTTGTTTTTCGGTCAGAAAAACGGGATGGTACTTCATCTCTTTCAGCTTTTTGGTGATTTCTTTTTTCTCTTTCGGATCATCTACAAAAATGCCGGGCCAGCCCACCCAGTGCATTTCGGTTTCGATATTCAGAGAACCCAAACCTGTGGCCAATCCGCCTTCACTACGTTTTACTATGAATGAACCGTTTTCTCTTTCAATTTTTACCGGAAGCCTGTTGGCTATGATAACTAATTTCATTTCTATTATGTGTTTTTTTTTGACATCAAGCACAGTAAGAACGAGCCTCCCGAGTTATCGGGACATTCCCTCGTGTGCTTCCGTCAGATTACCGATTACGTGTCGGTTTTATTTGTTTATATTTATATTTTTTCGTGTAATTATTACGTAATCCAATAGCTCTACTTTAATTTGTAACGCAGAAAACTTTGTTAAGATTGATTAATTAACATACTTTAAACAATGAGTGGTTTTTTTGTAACTACTCACACCTTCCTTTTTAATAAAGGGAAATAAGTATAATATTAATTGTTAAAATATATCTTTATGGATCATTTGTAGTTTAAAATGCAAAAGGGGACATAGCCCGATAATATGGTATCCTGAATGATCCATAAGTCCGAAATGGGGCGCAGTCCTGAAATGATAACTTCGGAACTAATACAATGAAAAGTAAAGTAAAGTAAAGGAGTTTTTTGTAGGAGAGATTTTGGCTCGAACAGAGCATCAGGACGTTCTACATCTTTCTCGCCGCATCCAGCCTCAGCAGGATAAACAGCATCAGCGTAAAACTCCACAGCGAAGAGCCGCCATAGCTTAAGAAAGGCAATGGTATCCCGATTACGGGCATTAGTCCGATGACCATGCCGATATTTATCATTAAGTGGAAGAAGAAGACGCTGGCTACACAGTATCCGTAAACGCGATTAAAAGTGTTGTTTTGTCGGTTGGCTATTTGTAAAATCCGCAAAAGCAACCACATATAAATCAAAATAAGTACGGAGGAGCCTACAAAACCCCATTCTTCCCCGACTGTGCAGAAAATAAAGTCGGTATCCTGTTCGGGAACATATTTGAGTTTTGTCTGTGTGCCGTTCAGGTAGCCTTTCCCGAAAAGTCCGCCGGAGCCGATAGCGATTTTGGATTGATTGACATTGTAGCCGGCACCACGCAGGTCTTGCTCCATATTCAAGAGTACTTTTATACGTTTTTGCTGATGCGGTTCAAGTACATTCTCAAAAAGATAATCTGCTGAATAACAGAATAATATAGAACATAGAGAGATCCAAAAAATAGCCGCGTAACCTTTGAAATGTTTTAACCTGGAAACAACGAGCCAATAAACCGCAGAAGCGAAAACGGTTCCTATTGCGACATAATCGTAGTCAATCGGCAACCAGATGTTGAGTAAATATGAAATTCCGGCAATAGCAATTACACCCAGCAGAAGCCAGGATGCTTCACGCTTGTGATTTGAGAAGAAGAATGCATAGACATATTGAATGATGAGTATCACAAACATTGCCAGCACCATCCCGAGTGTACCGCTATTTTCTTGAATGACCACTTCGCTGAACCCGATGGATAGCACAAAGAGAATGACCGCGAGCACGCCCAGGAGCAATACAATTCCGTTCATTCCTTCTCTGTAAAACATCAACGTAAACGCTAAAAACACCAACGCGCTGCCGGTTTCTTTCTGGAGCACAATGAGTATAAACGGAATAAAGACGATGATTCCTAATGGGATCAAATCTTTCCAGCCTTTAATCCGAAAATTATAAGCTCCCATGAATCTGGCTAAAGCTAATGCAGTCGCCGTTTTGGCAAGTTCTGCGGGCTGAAAGCTCACCGGTCCGAAAACGAGCCACGATCGGGATCCTTTCACATCTGTGGCAAGGAAAATCGTAGCGATCAAAAGTAGTATGACAAGCGCGTAAAACACATAAGCGAAGTAATTGTAGAGGCGTGAATCGAGTAATAAGATCACTCCTGCCAGACCAAAAGCGGTAAGTACCCAGACGAATTGCTTTCCTGCCCGGTTGTTGAAATCAAAAATACTCGATTGGTCAAAGTCATAGCTTGCCCCATAGATATTGAGCCATCCAAATACGACTAAGAAGAGATAAATCCCTACCACAGTCCAATCTAATGAGTATTTTATACTAATATTTCTTCGCATTTGGGTTCGTCACTCTTTTTGAATATTCTTCTACTTCTGCTTCTCTCGATATTGATTTGAGCAAGTATTGTTCCATCATGAAGCTCGCTATCGGAGCCGCCCATGTTGATCCAAATCCGGCATTTTCTACCACAACGGCTATAGCAATTTTTGGGTTTTCACGTGGAGCGTAACCAATAAAAAACGCATGGTCTTTTCCTCTGTTATTTTCCACAGTTCCGGTTTTCCCGCATACGACTATTCCCGGAATTTTGTAACGCCTTGCAGTTCCGAATTCATTTACCCGCCACATCCCTTCATCCACGATATCGAAATATTCTTTGTCAATCGGGAGTTCATGTCTGTGTGTCAACATTGAATCCGACTTATTTAAGTGAGGGGTGATGTAATATCCTTTGTTTGCTACGACAGCCGTTGCATTGGCAAGCTGAAGCGGTGTAACAGTGATTTCTCCCTGACCAATGGATAACGAACGGATAGTTAGCGCGCGCCAACCGGTCTCTCCATACATTTTGCTGAAAAACTCCGAAGATGGGATATTCCCGGCACTTTGTTGATAAATATCAGTGTCATCAAATCGGTGTCCAAATCCAAAGTCCATAGTCAAATCACGCCAGGCATCATACGATTTTTTGAAGTTTTCATTCTTGTGTCCGTATCCGGTTTTCTCTACTGTTTGACGGAATGTATGCCAAAAATACGGATTACAGCTTTGTTCGATCGCGTTTAGCAGCGTAATGGACGAGCCATGCGAGTGAGAACAACGAATGGGTGATGAGCCTCTTCCGCTACAGAGAAATTTTGTGGAAGGAGTAATACCTCCTAATTCCAGTCCCACCAAGGCTTGAAAAGATTTGAAAGTTGAGCCGGGTGAATAAGTTGCTTGAGTAGATCGATTATAGAGTGGCTTCAACGGGTCATTAATCAGCTTGTAATAATTTGCAGATCGCTGCCTGCCTACTAAAATTGATGGATCAAAAGTTGGATTAGATACCATGGCTAAAATTTCACCGGTGTTAGGCTCAATGGCGACAGCACTGCCTACTTTGCCTGCAAGAAGCTTTTCTCCTAAAATTTGCAGCTTGATATCGATGGTAGTTCTCAGGTCGGTTCCGGCTTTTGGGGCGACGTCTTTCGCGCCGTTTTCATATTTGCCCTTTATCCTGCCACGTGCATCACGCAGCAATATTTCCATCCCTTTTTCACCTCGCAAGTCTTTTTCGTAAGTATATTCCAAGCCATCTCTGCCGGTGTAATCACCCGGATTGTAATAGTCATCCTTTTCGAGTATAGATGGCGTAACTTCCCCGATGCTTCCGAGCACATGCCCACCGGCTGTATATCTGTACTCTCGAAGTGTTCTTGTCTGAATGTAGAATCCGGAGTACTTATACATAGACTGCTGAATAGCGGCTACATCCTGAATCTCAAGCTGGGTCATGAATATCTGAGGTGTGAGCGATGAATAGGAAGGATTCTTATCCCTGTTTTTCACTTCTTTCATTCGTTCGTCAAAATCTGACTTGCTGATATTCAGGTCATTACAGAAAGAGTTCGTGTCTAAGTTTTGAATTTCTCGATTGATGAAAACAATATCGTAGGCCGGTTTATTGTAAACCAAAAGTGTGTCATTTCGATCATAAATCAAGCCGCGCGGAGGGAAAATAGTCTTATTTAGAAAAGCATTGCTCGCAGCACCTTTTTTGTATTTATCTTCCAAAATTTGCAACGAAAAGAGCCGCAAAATATAAATGAAAATAAGTACTACCATGATGATAGCAATTACAGTTCCTCTATTTTGAAGTTTATCGTTAGACATGATTTAATTTCTTAAAACATTTTTGGAAATTCAAATACGAATTGGTTCTTCGTTACTTTTTTTATATAAATGTCAACTTGATATTTTCTGCAATTTTGAATAGCCTTTGGGACAATCGGCTTCCAGCCGATTGATTGATTAATGTATTCGAACGTTTATTACTCACAATCCATATATTAAAAGAGCATGCGGCAAAAATAAATTTTATCAAAATTGCCTCTTTACGTTAATAAAAACTTTTTATTAAAAAAACTACCTTCTCTTTAATGATTGAACACCGAAAATAATTAAAATCGTTACAGCAGAACTGATTAATATCTTCGGGATGAGCAGAGAAAAATTGAAGAATGAGAAAGTCTCTATTAAAAATAACGCGGCATGATGCAAAAGTACTAAAGAAATTACATATTTGAGATAGGAATTTACGCCAAATGTCCTGAAAGAGGGTGTTGGGTTGGCTCCTTCATCTAACGAAACGAAAATGCGAATGGTAGGTGTGCGCAGGAATCCCATCAGCACAGTTGCAAAAGCGTGAAGCCCCATCGTATTGTTGAACATGTCGATGGTAATTCCGATTGTGAAAGCTAACAAAAGAAGTGCTCCGCGATGGAATTTCACAGGAAGTGACAGTACGAACAAAACGTATATCATCGGGCTGATATAGCCCATAAACTGGATATTGTCAAGTACGAATACTTGTATCAATACCAAAATGATAAAACGGACGATATTTTGCAGTACCAATATCATTCTTTTTTATCTGTCTCCTCTCCGTACACCTGTTTTTCCAAATCTGTTTGTTCTTGAAAATTCAAATAATTTATCACTTTTACATAGGTTAGCATTCTGAAATCGACACCGAGTTTCACCTGAATGTTGTAATAAGCGTCGCTCTCCTTTATGTCGTAATTATCTATTGTTCCCACAAAAATCCCTTCCGGGAATGTTTTTACTAATCCGCTTGTAATCAGGGTATCGCCTAAACTAAACTTCACATGTCTTGCAATGTCTTTTAGGTTTGCAAAGCGATAGTCTTTTCCGTCCCATTCGAGCGGACCGTAGTAATTATTTCGCTTAAATTTTGTGCTGATAATTGTTTGTGGATTCAAAATCGGAATAACTTTAGAGAATTTTTTGGAGACAGACTGTACCACACCCACGACTCCATTTTCGCTGATTACACCCATATCGGGTTTAACGCCCATTTCAGAGCCTTTATTCAGCGTTATGTAGTTTTGAGAAAGATGGGTAGTATTCCGAATTACCTTTGCAGGAATGTATTCGTATTCCCTTTCGGGTGGAATTTTTATTTTCTGCCAATCGGCTGTAAACAAGCTGTCTGTGAGGGATGCCAATTGACTCTCGAGTTGAGTTACTCGATTTAACAACAGTGTGTTTTCATCAGACAGGTGCTTGTTGCCCTCTTTGAGTTTGAAAAAATCAAAAAAATTGCTGCTTTTCTCGTACATCCAGCCCGTAACCCGATTTGTTGAAGAGAGCAGGACGCTTCGTTGATATCCTTTGTTGTTGGATATCAATAAGATAGAAAATACTTCTAAGAATACAAATAGAAATACTACACTATACTTAACGAGAAAGTTGATTAAATTTTTCAATGCGCCCCTAACCCCTAAAGTGGAAATTTAGAAAAGAATTTTGAGATAAAAACAGCAATATAAGTAAGAGCTAATCCCCTTAAAACACTATGTGAACTGATTATATTGAAATTGTGCATGCTGAAAACTTCAAACCTGCACAATTCAAATACTCCTTTAAATATTTGGTGTTTACCTGATTAGGAATGGGTATTTATCTACATTTTTCAGCGCTATGCCGGTACCGCGAGCTACCGCGTGAAGCGGATCAGTCGCGACGTGGAATGGGATATTGATTTTATCGGTCAATCGTTTTCCAAGACCTCTCAATAACGCGCCACCACCGGCAAGATAAATACCTTGTTTTACAATGTCGGCATACAACTCCGGCGGAGTTTGTTCTAAAGCACTCAATACTGCAGCTTCGATTTTTGAAACCGATTTTTCCAAACAATGGGCAATTTCTTGATAAGAAACCGGAACTTCCATCGGCAAGGCAGTCATCCGATTCGGGCCGTGAACAATATAATCTTCCGGAGCATCTTCCAAGTCTGTCAATGCGGCTCCAACATTGATTTTGATTTGCTCAGCTGTACGTTCTCCCACTTTGATATTGTGCATCCTGCCCATGTATTCCATAATATCAGCAGTCAAATCATCTCCGGCGATACGAATCGATTTATTTGAAACAATACCTCCAAGTGAAATTACAGCAATTTCAGTGGTACCGCCACCTATATCCACAATCATACAGCCGTTTGGAGCTTCCACGTCTATGCCGATGCCGATAGCGGCCGCCATTGGTTCATAAATCATGTAAATCTCACGTCCGCCTGCATGTTCGGATGAGTCTCGTACCGCGCGAATCTCAACCTCAGTGCTTCCTGATGGAATACAAACTACCATTTTCAGGGTCGGAGCAAAAAGACGATTGCGTTGAGGAATCATTTTGATTAAGCCGCGAAGCATTAGTTCTGCCGCGTAGAAATCTGCTATCACACCATCACGCAATGGGCGAACTGTTCGGATTCCTTCGTTTTCTTTACCCTGCATCTGGCGCGCTTTTTCGCCAACTGCTATTAATTTGTCTGACCGCTTGTCTAATGCTACAACGGATGGCTCGTCAACAACGATTTTATCGTCTTGTATGATAATGGTATTCGCTGTACCTAAGTCAATTGCTATTTCTTGTGTGAATGAAAAAAGTCCCATATTTTATGTTTACAGCCCTTAATCCCGCGAGGGGGAATAAGTGTGTTTATTTAGTGTTTTCAAAAATGAATAAGTTGTTTTGCTTAAAATTCAAATTGCGTGAATTTCCATTCCGTTCGCGGCTAAATAAAGGGGAATCAATGTTTGAAATGTCTGATTCCTGTCATTACCATCGAAAGTCCTTTTTCGTTGCAAACAGCGATGCTGTCCTCATCTTTTACAGAACCTCCCGGCTGGATAACCGCTTTAATCCCTGCTGCTGAAGCAATTTCGACACAATCAGGGAAAGGAAAGAATGCGTCTGATGCCATCACCGCTCCGTTCAAATCAAAATTGAAAGACATGGCCTTTTCGATGGCATGCTTGAGCGCGTCAACACGTGAAGTTTGTCCTACTCCGCTTGCAATCAGTTGTTTCCCTTTCGCTAAAACAATCGCATTGGATTTTGAATGTTTTACGATAATATTGGCAAACAACAAATCTTCAATTTCTTCTTCTGTAGGAGCTTTCTCGGTAACAACTTTCAATTCATCCTCAGTCTCAAGGTACGTATCTCTGTCTTGCATCAGTACGCCATTCAGTACCGAACGGAACTGTTTTTGAGGCAGTTTATAATCTTCAAGCACCAGTATTATCCTGTTTTTCTTTTGAGAAAGCACTTCCAACGCGTCTAAATCATAATCCGGAGCAATGATAACTTCGAAGAAAAGTTTGTTGATTTCATCGGCAGTTTCTTTGTCCACTACGGCGTTTGTAATCAAAACACCGCCAAATGCAGAAATCGGATCACCATCCAAAGCAGCTTCCCATGCTTCTTTCAGAGTATCTCGGGAGGCGAGTCCGCAAGCATTGTTGTGTTTGAGAATGGCAAAAGTAATATCTTCAAAATCGTTAATCAGGTTAACCGCGGCATCAATGTCGAGCAGGTTATTGTAAGAGATTTCTTTTCCCTGAAGTTGTTCAAACATTTCATTGAAATTGCCAAAGAAAAGACCCTTCTGATGTGGATTTTCACCGTAGCGAAGCTGTTTTGAATTGTTAGCTGTGTAACGGAATGCACTCTCTTTTTCTCCATCAAAATAGTTGAAAATAGCCGCGTCGTAGTGAGAAGAAACGGCAAAAGCTTCTTTGGCAAACCAACGACGTTCTTCCTGTGTGGTCACAGCTCCGTTTTGCTCTATTAATTCTAAGAAAGGAGCGTATTGGGCTTTAGATGCCAGGATAACTACATCTTTGTAGTTCTTTGCAGCTGCACGTATCAGCGAGATACCTCCAATGTCAATTTTTTCAATTACATTCGATTCGTCCGCGCCAATAGCCACGGTTTCTTCAAAAGGATATAAATCGACGATCACTAAGTCTATTTCAGGAATCTCATACTCAGACAATTGGGATAAATCCGACTCTTCTTCCCGACGAGCAAGAATGCCGCCAAACACTTTTGGATGCAGTGTTTTTACTCTTCCACCCAAAATGGAGGGGTATGAAGTCAAATCCTCAACTGCTTCACAAGGAATACCCAGCGATTCGATAAAAGTTTGAGTGCCGCCGGTAGAGAGAAAAGTTACTCCTTCTTCATGAAGTTTTTTTACTATTAAATCGAGTTTATCTTTGTGATAAACCGAAATCAACGCCCGTTTTATTTGCTTTTTTTCCATTGCTGATTACTCTGATTTTCGGAATGCAAATCTACAAAAAATCATTGAGTTAACACTTTATTTAGTTTGTTTTTTATTTTCTTTATAAAATGGGAGAAAATTTTCTCCTAAAAGAGAGAATTACGGTCTGTTTAGAAAAATTTTCTGCATCAAAAAAGTTGTTTTTTGGGTTTCTTAATATTTTCTAAATCCAATGATCTCCCTCACTTCATTTATTGTTTTCGAAGCGCTTGCTTTGGCTTTTTCTTTACCCATTTCCGTCACTTGGCTGAGATACTTTTCATTTGACATTACTTCTTCTATTTTTTCACGTAATGGATTGACAAACTGTATCATATCCTCGGCTAATTGTTTTTTTAAGTCACCATAGCGGATAGAGCAGTCGTTATAACTGTTTCTGAAAAACTCAATGGTTTCCGGTTTTGATACCACACTCATCAGTTGGAATAGGTTGGCAATCGGTTCGGTCATGGGCTGGTTTGGTACGGTAGGTCCCGAGTCTGTTACGGCACGTTTCACTTTTTTCAGTATCACTTCAGGTTTGTCGGTTAGGAAAATTGTGCTGTCATCACCTTCCGATTTGCCCATTTTGCCAGCTCCGTTCAATGCCGGAATTTTAATCAGTTCTTTCCCAAAATTAAAGGCTTGCGGTTCGGTGAAATACTCGTTGTTATACATTCTGTTGAATCGATTTCCAAAGGTACGAGCCATTTCCAAGTGTTGCTCCTGGTCTTTCCCTACCGGTACAAAATCTGCTTTATGAATTAGAATATCTGCCGCCATCAGTGTAGGATAGGTGAGCAGACCTGCATTTACGTTTTGAGGTTGTAGGCGGATTTTATCTTTGAATGATGCACAACGCTCCAATTCGCCGATATATGCGTTCATGTTCAGATAGAGATAAAGTTCAATTACCTCCGGAACATCACTTTGGATATAAATAGTTGCTTTCTCCGGATCTAAGCCGGCAGCAAGATATTGTGCCAAAACACTCTTAACATTTCCTTGAATGTTCTCCGGTGTCGGATGTGTGGTAAGTGAGTGCAAATCTGCGATAAAAAAGTAGCAATTATACTCGTGCTGCATTTCTACAAAATTTCTTAATGCGCCGAAGTAATTGCCGAGATGTAGGTTGCCTGTTGGTCGTATTCCGCTTAAAACTGTCTTCATTTGTGAGTCCTCTAATTCCCCAATGGGGAAATTTTCTAATTTTTTATTTCTAACTTCTAATTTAATTTTAAGAGTGCAAAGTTACGGATTTTAATGCAAAAAACCGCTCTTAACAATAAGCGGCTTTCAAAAAATCCCAATTTGCTATTGAATAAATCATCTGCCTATCAGATTACTCAATAGGAATAATTCTTCTTATCTTTTGATCCAAAGATGTGAGTGTTTCGGTAGTGGCGACTCCGGGAATTTCTTGAATTTTTCCATTTAGCAAATCCATCAGATGCTCATCGTTTGTAGCATACATTTTTATCAAAATTGTATAAGCGCCAAGGGTATAATGAGACTCAACGACCTCCGGTATTTGCTCCAAAGCTGATACCACATCCTTGTACATCGATGCTCGTTCAAGCGTGATGCCAATGTAAACACATAGTTGAAAGCCAAGTGTTTTCGGGTTTACGTGATATCCTGATCCTGTGATTACGCCCATATCCACCAATCGTTGCACACGCTGATGTATAGCTGCACGAGAGACATTGCATTCTTCGGCTACGTCTTTGAATGGTTTGCGGGCATTTTGAGAAATTATTTGAAGAATTTTACGATCCAACTTATCTATTTTTTCCATAGTACAGTATTTTTGTCATTTTGAAAGCAAAAGTAATCATTATTTGTAATATCTCAATCTTTTTACTTAATAATATTGATTTTTATTGACATTTTTGCACATTTGGTTGCATTTCTATGATTGTTAACAATTATGGCAAGTGAAATTACCGGAAAGGCAGGAAAAGAAGTTTTGTTTGATGATTGTTTTCACTTTTTTTTGTATCTTTGCCGACCGTAAGAAATAGATAGAGTTGGTTGTTGGTTTTGAGATGGCTGAATTCATAAAAAAATCAGTAATACAGTCGTCCTAAAGAACCGATTACAGAGTGTAAAAGAAGTAACCATTTTAATTCTTAAATAATTCTGTATAAAAGTCTATTATCTAATAGAAAGCGGTCTAATTGTCTTGAATCTTTTTTTTATGGAGAGGTGCTCGAGTGGTTGAAGAGGCACGCCTGGAAAGCGTGTATACCCCTAAAGGGTATCGCGGGTTCGAATCCCGCTCTCTCCGCAATTTTGGCCTCGTAGTTCAGCTGTATAGAACGTCAGATTCCGGTTCTGAAGGTCGGGGGTTAGAATCCCGCCGAGGTCACAAAGTAGAATTTACAATTTTAGGGGTTTCGATTTAGGGCTGGTAAAATTGCTTTTTTGGTGTAAGATATCCCGTACGAGACACATTCTTTAAAAACTAAAACAGCCGACTTTTTTTATAAGTCGGCTGTTTTTATTTACTCAAATCTAATTCATTGGGGGTTATATTTTTACCAATTTAGAAGCGTACAATTCACTTCCGTTTTCATTTCTAATTTTTACTAAATAAACTCCTTTCGGTACATTTTCACAGTTTATCAATGAGGTCTGACCTTTGAAAATTGTTGTTTGAACTGTTTTCCCATTCAAATCAATTATATTTAGCTCATAGTCACCGCTATATCCTGTGTTTGGTAGATTTACGAAAAACTCAGTTTTGGCAGGCTGCGGATAGATACTTATGGATTGAACAATCGGATTGTTTGTCAATCCTGTTCCTTCACAAGCTACTTCTTTTACGGTAAACTTATTGTTCGGATTGTCTATTTCGTAGCAAGTAGATTTGCTTACACCAAGAATATCAACCGACTGTGGTGTTCCGTTTTTACTGAAAATTACATTTACTGAAGTTATCGAGCTGTCAAATGTGTAAGAATACCAGCCATTCGGACCTTCTTCCATTAATTCTCCCGGCCATTCTGTGAAGAGATCTTTTGTGGGGGTCCACGCCCAGATATTTACAGGAGCTGTTCCCCAGTCGGTCGGTTTTTTGAATGTGACGGTGATTCCTTTTGCAGGTTGACCATTAACATTGAAACTCGCGGTATAACTTGCATCACTCACTTTATCCGTATTATCTACAATCTTGAAAGTAAACGAAGATGAACTCGTAGTTGCGGTATAATTAAGTTGAGTTACATCGGTGATTAATTGGTCAACCGCTACGTTTGTTCCGCTTGCTTTCAGTGTGCCTGCTGAAGGCAGACTCAATATTTTTATACCTTTGAATGAATTCCCAATCGGACTGTAAAATCCGAAATCACTATTTGTGAAAGTGTAAGTGCCATTCGGGTCAATCGTTTTAGAGATATTTGTTCCTGTCGGATTGTCGGATTGAACTCCTGAAATAGTTATTGTATAATCACTTCCGTTGTTGTTATCCCAGTTATCATCACTATGTTTTATTACGAAATCTATTGTTGTGACAACCTGATCAGGATTATTGAATGGTCCGAGAACCACCTGCCATACTCCGTTCACATTTTGAAAAGGAGTTTGTACTGCTTGCACGCTGAAAGGAGTTGTACCTGCAGGCTGGTACGCTGCTATAGGCGCTATCCATGAGTTCACTCCCCAATGTAATTTTGAAGCAGCAGTTGCACTCTTACATGTTATTGTTACTGTCTGAGATGATGAAGGTGCAGTCGGAGTCCATTCCACATCGCCTGTAGGATCAACTCCATTGCCACTCCCGATATAAACATGCTGAATCGGAGTTTTGAACTTATTTCCTTTTTTGTCAACTGCTTCTACGTAATAATCTACCAGTTTGTCTTTCAATCCGGTAATTTCAGCATAGCAAAGATCTGCTTTAGCTTTCGGCTGAATGAAGAAATTAAGCTCAGGATCTATCGGATCGGGAGCCATCTGTCTGCGTGTCATTTCGATACTTTGCCATGGCCCTACTTCGGGACCGCCTGCATAGGTGTCATTTTGGATGCTCGAAATAGGGTTTTTCCCATCTTTGTCGATCCTGTATTTCAATGTAACAGAGCTTAATCCACTTACATCATAAGCGAAAGTCCAGATATGAAAATCGCTTGAATAGGGTACTTTTTTATAACCGGTGTAAGGACTGAATCCAATTTCACCGGGATTGTATGGAAAACGTTGCGGGATGAAAACTGAAGGCGGAGTATTATCCTTACCGGCATTAGCATCAATAACTTTTTGAGCATATTCTATGGCGATATTCCCTGTCATTGATGGTTTTACCTCCATATCTTCGGCTTTTCCGTAGTACATAAAACCTGAATTTAATCCCCCAAAATAGAAGTGCCAGGCTTTTTCGGCATTTGTTCCTTCAGGGCCGCCATCCGAAATGTAGTTGATTCTAAGATTTCCACCTTCTAAGTCCTCAGCCATTGTTACGTAGTTTTCTGTTGCGGTGATTACAGCCCAGTTTCGTGCATCTTCTGTCCAGCCATCCGGATCAAAACGGTAAGTCTTGGGCGAATAAAGTGGCCATAGCCAGTTGATAAACTGCGGGTGTCCCCAGTCATTTTCAGCATTTACCCAAGCTCCATCTTCTACGCGTACAACAGCGTTTTCGGGAACCGGATTTTCTTGTAAGAACTGCTGAATCGTAGTAGGTATGTAACCTGCTGCTGCAGCGCCATTCGTAAAGCTTGAAACAGCTTCATTGTAATAGCTGCTTCCGCCACCCCACGCATTGTCGCCATCGTGCGCGAGTAAAATAATACTGGGTCTTTCAGCATTAGTGTGTGGTTGGATTTTCGAAACTATCTCACTGGTATTCGCACCACTGTAGCCATCAAGATAGCTCAGATAGTTACACATTGGAACAACATCAATTTTATAAATCTGACCGTTATTCGGATCTACATAATGAGCTTTATGTGCCTGATAGCTGTACGGAACCGCCAATCGGTTTCCCCTTCCATCAATAGCTGCATCAAACCAGTTTACACCTTCTGTATCCACCTGATCTGCCTTATTTGGAGCTTCGATATTTCCGTTAATATTATAAGGATGTACATAGTCCGAAAGTGTTCTGGCAAGGTGGCTGTTCGGGACAACAGACCATTCAATACCACATTCTACCAATGTTTTTATGATTCTTTCACTGAATGCTCCTTCAGCAGGCCAATAACCCTTGGAAGTGCTGCCGTAGTATTTATTAGCAACGTATTTATGTCCTAAAATCTGTTTTTTTAGCGTCCTTTCGCTTACAAGCGGAGAAAGCGCGTGGTCGTATGTAAAGTTTACAATGTCAAGTTTTGGAAAACCACCTTGAGTTTTCCACCCGTAAGCTTCTTTATATGGATTCATCCAGGTAGGAGAATATCCCCATTGGTTTTTCACGCCTAAGGATTGAATGTTTTCAAGCAATCCTGCAGAAATACTGAGCTGAGCTCCCGCGTTGGTATGACTTGAAATGCTTTGAAGTGCGTTTCTTGGGGCAGTTTGGTAAGCATTTACTCGGTCTGCTTTTGAAAATATTTCTTCCAGATTATTTGTTGGGTGAGCTACCGGACTTCCGGGATACATATTTTGACCGTTCATTTTCAGACGGTGGGATTCTTCTGCAAATTGCTTAGTGTCCACCTTATCTTTACTTTTGTCAGCCCAATAAACCGGCTGATCCATGTGCCACAGATATGTTGTGTAGATTTTTTGAGCTTTCATAAAAGAAGCTCCCAACGTGATGAAAATCAATAAAGCCAATGCTTTTGTCAGTGTAAAATTTTTCATGATATTTTTGTTAGGATATATAATTCAAAACAAAATTATCCAAAACACACGCAATAATCATAATTTATAGTGTAAAAAAAAGGAATTTGATATTCAAACGTTTGCAGGTTTTTTGTGGAAAAAGTGAGCAGAAAAAACGGAATAAAGTTTTCTTTTTGGGTATTACTGGTTTTCCTGTGAAAAATGATTTTAGATTAATTTCCAGTGTATATTAAAATACTTTTTACCATTAA
>JAAYIT010000386.1 GCA_012523295.1 Porphyromonadaceae bacterium
CTGCTGGATTCCTCTCGGAATTTTCCCCTTGCCTACCTGATAATTTATCTTATCCTGAGCTTTTGTTAATAATTCTTGTATAAATATAGGATATAGAGAATTAACCTTTTCCCAAATTGATGATGCAGTATGACTTTTCTCAGTATCAAGGTTTTCTAGTCCCATTTGCAATTGTTTTCTTTCAGCTTGTAATTCACCGACACCCTTTGAATCTTCAAGTGTATGTTCGATATCCTGAATATGTTTTTCAGCCAGATGAATTTCTGATTGTTTTTCTTTGATTTGTTCCTTAAATCTTTCAATCCCAGCTTCCAATTCTTCTTGCTCCCTAATCAGCTCTGCAGTATTCAGGCTCCCTTGTTTTTGGACCTCACTCCGATATTCTTTATATACCTCTCGCAAATGTTTTTCTGTATTATCTAAAATGTGTAATCGCATAATATTTCGAATTGCTTCTTCGATCTTTTTATTACCAGATTTCGTCAACTCATCCATTTTTTCCCCATCGAAGAAAAAATACTCTCTAACCTTATTTGGGAGAATGTCGTTCATTTTCCCTTCCGGATTAGGTTGGGGTTTGTTTTGGCCGGACGCATCAATTTTATTTAAAGAAAAATTATTTTTTCCAGATTTCGGTTTTCCATCAACTTTTGTGAAGTATTTAACGCGTTCAGCTAAGTACTCTTCATTATCGTGTCTAAAGCATAAAGTAACAACAACTGGTTGTTCTTCACCTTCTATCATTTCAGATAAAACCTGGCGATTCAACAAATCGCCCATGCTATCTTCCCCTTCCCCATACAGACACCAAGTAATTGATGAAAATAAAGAGGTCTTTCCTGCACCATTTTTTCCATGAAAGATAGTTACATTTTTATCCTCTAACATAGAAAAGTGAGCTACATGGTCTCCAAAAAATTGCTTAAAATTGTTTATACGGATAAATTGAAGTTTCATTTTAATCTATACCTATTTTACTTTCTCATCTGCAACTCGCTCAATAATGCTTTTAATGCTAGCCTTAATGGCTTTAGGCTTTTCATAAAATTCATTGTGATATCTCTCAAGACTGTAAACTTGAGATAAAATTTTCTGCATATCTGGATCTAATTCCTGGAAATAAGCTGCGAGTAATTCTGTTAAATTCATGATTTCTCCTACAAGTCCATCAAATTATATTTTTTTGCTAATTGCCAGATAATATCTATGGCGCTATCCGTGTTGAGACTATTATTAGCAAATTCAGCAAATCTAGTTAGTTCTTTTTTGACAATGGACCTCTCCAGGTCATAATTCATATTTGAAAACGATTCCGGCGGAACGGTTATAAAATCATAGATAATAGAGTTTTGCTTTCCCTCTGCTTTGCGTAAGATTCTTCCTCTGCGTTGAACAAACTCCCGTGGATTGGATCCATTTGAAAGAAAAAAAGCAGTTCGGGTTGATGGCACATCAACTCCCTCATCTAAACATTTGATTGCAACAATTGCCTGCAAATCTCCTGAATCGAAACGATTGAGGGTCTCCTGTCGAATTGTATTATTTTCTTGATAAGTGAATTGATGTACTCGAATTTTATTCTCAAAGCCCAAAATTTTGAGCAAATCCTCACGTTGACGAGGTGAACAATAAAACAAAGTGTGATCTATTTTCTTATTTTTACCCAAAATCGTTCGCAAAGAGTCCAATTTATTTGAGGCGTTTTTCAATATATCCGACCTCTTCATCAGTAAAGTCCTTAATCTCTCATCATCGGAATCAGTTTTATTCTTCTTTGCTAAAAATGGTATTATTTTTTCCGTTATTTCTTTATAGTCGAGTATTTCATCATCAGTCAATTCTACTAATACTGGATAATAATAGTAGTTAGTTAAAAATCCCTCCTTAATCGCTCTTTGTAAATTAAAAGAGTAAACTGTCCCACCAAAATAATTATTCACAGCTAAGGTGCCTTCATCATCAAACCATCTTGTTGGAGTCGCTGATAAGGCTAATCGAGGAAAAAACTTATCATCCAAAAATGACATTGATTTATTTGTACCGAAGTGATGAGCTTCATCCGCAATTAAGAAAATTGACGAGTTCATTTTCTTGATTACATCTTTAAATGTTTTGGACATAAACGTTGTATTTGTAGTAATAACGCACAAACTGTCCACAAAACTACTGTTGTAAGCATGAATTTGATTTGTTAATTTGTTAACCCAACTATCTGACGACTCGTACGCTTTGATTGGAGAAAATCCAAATCTCCTCGCTTCACGGTCCCATTGATCCACAAGGTGTTTGTATGGACAAGTAATAATTAATGGGGCTTTTAATTTCCTTTTATGATACTCAACAGCAATAAGTAATGCAGTAATTGTTTTACCGGTTCCAGTAGCCATTTCGAGCAAGCCAGTCATCCCATTATCAAACCAGACATCAATTGCTTCTTGCTGGTATTCCCTGACTACAAGGTATCTAGGGGTACCTATCCCTCTTTGAACTTCATATACCTGAATGCTAGATACTGGTTCTTTATAAGGCCTTGATTTTAGTCGCAACTTAACAATTTCATTTTTTATTGATTCTGGTAATGTGAAAACTTTTACATTTGAATCCAAGTCTCCCCAAAGCTTTTCAAATCGTTCACACTGACTTTCTATTATTTCGAGGGAATGTTCTTCCCAGGTTTTAAAAACAGCGATTGATTCATAATTCGAAAGCCCATGGACACTATCATTATAGGAGCCCAAAAACATAACTTTATTGCCGGATTTATCTTTGAATATTCCGAATTTGTCATGAAACTCGCCAGTTAAGTTATTTCTTGGCACTGCAATTCTAAAGTCAACTATGCCATCTGCAATAAGCCAAGCTAAAGTTGATAGCACATTTTCATTCAAGGAATTTTTCAAATCTGAAATCGAAGAGGATAATATATTATAAAGCAACTCATTCTGTTGAGCTTTCGCACCTAGACACATTGTTTCCCAATCTGCTTTATCCAGAATTGGGCTTGTGACCCACCTCGCACGACCACCTTGCTCAGCAAATTTCCCCATACCTTGAGCATTAACCTTCAGCCACCCAGAGCTAAAATAACCAACACCCCTGTCATAGGTTACTGAATTTGATAATGCCTTTGCGAAAAAATCATTGACAAAATCATCATCCGACGTGTTGTAAATATTTTTTAATTTTACTGCCGACAAGTCCAATGGTGCTTCCCTTCATACGATAAAAATCCATTGATAGATTAAAAATAAAAGCACATAAGATATAATTTACACTTTATTATAACATGATACTATATTGCCAAAAAATATTTTTGAAGATTGAACACTTGTCAACTCTAATTTCGGACAATTTTTTCTTGGTTAACTGTCGGAGTCCGCAACGGAAGCGGATTCCGACCTACAACCTCCGCAATATAAACGCCTGCAACATACCAATATCCCCATATTTCCGTAGGTCGGAATGGGCTTCTTTTGCCCACTCCGACGTTTCCTGTCCTTAATTTGTCGGTGTCCGCAAAAGAGGCGTTCGCCGTTCACTGCGTTCCGGCACTCCGACCGACCTACGGTTTCAATTCAAATTTTTCTAATACAAGGCTCGGTTGATTTCGTCGAGCATTGCCTGGGTTGGGCGGAGGCGGTCGCTGCCAATCCGATTCATCGGCTCATCAGGTAAATCGTACAATTCCTGAATCGTGGCGGTTGCTTCCGAAAAATAGATCAAACCAGTTGCGAAATATTTGTTCTTATAAGACTCGGTCAGGAGGTCCAGCGCAGCGTTCCGATCGGTCGGGTCGTAATCCTTATCGAGTTTTTTCATGACGATATAGGTGCCGTCGTCCATCTTGATTTCACGGAATGTGCCAGGCGCAAAGCCTTCCATATCAATATCCTTTTGCGTTGGATAATGCTTAAAATCGTGCAAGGGGGCTTCGTTTTCGCGTCCCCAGGTGTAAGACTGCAAAGCGTCATCCTTATTGTTGAAGGTTACACAAGGGCTGATTACGTCAATGATGGCGATACCGCGTTGGGAAATGGCGGCTTTAATCAGCTCTTTGAGTTGTTTGGCATCGCCGGAATAGGCACGGGCAACAAAAGTTGCGCCACTAATCAGCGCTTCCATACACATATCCAAAGGAGGCAGCATATTGACGCCCTGATGTTTCAAAACCAAGCCCTTGTCAGAGGTGGCCGAGAACTGGCCTTTGGTCAGACCATAGACGCCGTTATTCTCGATGATATAGGTCATAGGCACGTTGCGGCGGATGAGGTGTTTGAAGTGCCCCATTCCGATGCTGGCGGTGTCGTCATCGCCCGAAAAGCCGAGAATGTGAATCGAAGAGTCAGCAAAGCAAGCGCCGGTTGCCGTGGTTGGCATACGACCATGCAAACCGTTGAAACCGAAGGAACGGTTGAGGAAGTAGTTTGGGCTCTTGCTCGAACAGCCAATACCGCTG
The DNA here is from genome assembly GCA_012523295.1 of Porphyromonadaceae bacterium. GTDB lineage: Bacteria > Bacteroidota > Bacteroidia > Bacteroidales > Paludibacteraceae > UPXZ01. Next base: position 4,457 of record JAAYIT010000386.1, read on the forward strand.
ATTTTCACAAAATGCTCAGGCGGAAGACCAAGCTCCCAGACCGCGTTTTGCACTTGGGCAGAGATTGCGTTGTGTCCACAACCCGGGCAAAGAGTTGAGGGGTTGCCCTTATAGTCAGACAGAGCCAAGCCACAAAGATTTAGATCAACAGCTTTAGTTTCCACGTTTGCCTTCCTTACGTTCCTGATTAATAATGCTCTCAATTGCCCAATCGGCAGTCATTGGCATACCGCCAATTTCGGAGAGAGAAATCAGTTTTTGAGAATATTCAGATACTTCGAGTGAAAGAATTTCACA
>JAAYIT010000047.1 GCA_012523295.1 Porphyromonadaceae bacterium
CAATTCGCTTTGCACTAAGCCAAAACCCGTTTTTCTATTTTAATAGTCTATCACATTACTTTCCAAGCGTTGGTTCGCTTTCTAATTTCATTGACAGCAAAGACTTTTTAGCAGGTTTAGAAATCACGTTTAACGGAACAGCAAACCGTCTAAAAGAAATTAGCCATTTCGACTATTTGCAAGCCCTAAACGGACTTTTACAAAGTATTGAAGCGGACATAAAAGGCAATTCTACAGAATATGAAGGTTCGGACTATATCAAAGAACCGATTTATAAAGTATTCAAGGACAAAGAGATCAAGGTTCAGAAAGGTAGCCCTCGAGAAGACGGACAGGAATCTTTGGTAGCCAACGAGCCTTGGTATGTTTACAATGCCAACTACGGTACAAGTGAAGAAAAGAAATTTGTAGAACTGTTTTCCAGACGATTTGAAGGTCTGAATCAGAAGTTTGAAAACATTTACCTAATCCGTAACGAAAGAGAAATAAAAATCTTCGACAAACTCGGACGAGCATTTGAACCAGACTTTTTAATGTTCTGCAAACAACGTGACGGAGAACAAATGACTTTTCAGGTTTTCATAGAACCTAAAGGAGAGCATTTAAAAGGACACGACAAATGGAAAGAAGTCTTTTTGAAAGAAATCAGAACAGAACAAAAGACTATCAAAATCCACACGGACACTTATTTGATAACAGCCGTTCCGTTTTATAATTACAGCAACGAAAACGAATTTAAGACGACATTAGAAAATACTTTAAAAGAATAGGAACACAGCCACACACATTGCCAAGTCGTATCAGCCGGGCACAAGCCAAAAATCGCAAAACAGTATGTCTTTGGTCTCGCTGTCATATGTACTAAAAAGAACACCTATCACACAACAAGGTATTGCATAAAGCAGTGCTAAACAGCTTCGATTGGACTCTTGTGCTTCAATTGCCTGCCCTAACGCAAAGCCCCGACCCGCAGCAACAAAAAAAACAAAAACAATGAAAAAAACACTAATTTTAAGTTTAGCATTAACTCTTCTATTTTCGTGCAATACCAAAACAGAAAAAGAACAAGCACAGATTGATAGTAACGATTGCAATTGTTTAGAAAACTATCATTGGATGAAAGAAACATTTGAAAAAAACGACGCAGGCTTTGAGTGGATTATCCAAAAGAAAGGAGAAGAAGCCTATCAAAAATTTTGCGATTCCATTGAAAATGAGATAAAAGAAGCCAATGATATTTATAGGTGCGAAGAGATTTTGAACGATTGGGGAAAATTCTTTCGTAAGGGACATTTTTTCGTAGCTTCAAATCTACCGGCGTCTAAAGTCGCTAATCCCGATTCAGTAGAAAAAGTCAATTACACAATCCAAACCATAGAAGTACAATCCAAACAAACAGACGACCGAATGATAGGCGTTTGGGAGTCGTCGCCTTATAAAATAGGCATTGTGCTTGACACTTTAAATCCAACACGAAAATATGTGGGTTTTATCATAGAATCGGGAGTTTCCGAGTGGACAAAAGGAGACGTAAAACTTGAAATTTTTGAGCAAGACAACAAACTCTCTTCCAATTATTACATGCAGGACCGTTCCATAGAAAAACGCGATGTACATTTAATCGGTGGCTATGAACTTATGATAGGTTCTATGAATTTTATCAACACGTCAAAAATAGACAATGAGATAGAAAAGAAACTTTTGGACGAAACAAAACCACTTTTTTACAATTTTTCAGCACAGACAGCGATATTAAAAATACCGTCATTTAATTCTGACCAAAAATCAAAAATAGACGAACTGATAGAGCAAAACAGGGAGCAAATCTTGTCGCACAAAAATCTAATTATCGATTTGCGCAATAATGGTGGTGGCAGCGATAAATCATGGAAAGAGTTAATCCCATTTATCTATACCAATCCGATAAAAAATATTGGAGTTGAGCTGCTGTCCTCCGAGTTAAACAGGGAAAAGTTCCTTGGAAATTTTACATTTATACAAAAATTATTATTAAGGAAATCCATTAAAAGATGGGAGTCGAATGACGGAAAATTTGTGGTGGTAACAGATAGTGTCTTTATAAATAAAATGGACGATGTTTTGCCCAATCCTGAAAATGTCATTGTGGTTGTAGATGAAATTTGTGCGAGTTCGGTTGAGCAGTTTCTATTATCGGCAAAGCAAAGTAAAAAAGTCAAAATTTACGGCAAACTAACATTCGGAGCTTTGGATGTTTCCAATGTAGCAAGTGTAACGTCACCCGATAGATGTTTTAAATTAGGCTATTGCCTTACTCGAACTTTACGTCCCGAAAAAGACCGAATAGATAACATAGGCATAAAACCCGATGTGGAAATAAACGACTCGATTCCAAAACACAAGTGGATTGAGTTTGTGCTGAATGAGATTGAGAAATAACCCTGTTGCTAACACGGGTTTTGCGTTAGGCAGCGTAACGTGCAAACTTGGAGAGCTTTGTACTTCTATTAAACATTAATCTTTTGTGCTAAAACTCCCTGCCCGAGCGCAAAGCCCCGAACCGTTATCTCCCAAAGCTAAAATGTTATGGTGTGTCAATAAAAAAAGTAAAATAAGCATTTAATATGAAACAGCCAATTAAGAAAAATCTCAAACCCAAGAGAATGGTTAATGGCGTGTTTCATACGACCTAAATGTAAAGAATAAAATATAACTGTATGAAAAAAACAATCCTTATCGGCGTTTCAGGCGGTATTGCCGCATACAAAGCCGTAGAAATAGCAAATCAGTTGAAAAAAGACGGCTACAACGTGGAAGTGATAATGACGAAAGCCGCACAGGAATTCGTGACACCGCTTACATTCAAGACCATGTCACACAATCCTGTCGTAACCGATATGTTTGATCCCGTTCGGGAATGGGACACGAAGCATATTGACATGGCAAAAGCTGCCGATGTATTTGTAATCGTTCCGGCTACAGCAAACGTTATTGGCAAAATAGCGAACGGAATAGCTGATGATATGCTCACTACAACGGTTATGGCAGCACGCAGTCCGGTTCTGATTTTTCCTGCCATGAATACGTTTATGTATGAAAATCCGATTGTGCAGGAAAATATCGAAAAGCTGAAAAGGCACGGTTACCACGTTTATGACACTGCTTCTGGCGAACTTGCTTGTGGTGATATCGGGAAAGGAAAATTAATGAATTGGGAAGCAGTTGTGAAGGAGATTGAGAGAAAGTTGGAAGAATAACGTTTGAAATCTGAAGCACAAAGTAAGAAGAATAAAAAAACTCCGAAAAAATCGGAGTTTTTTTGAGTTATGGATGAATTAGTTGCCATCCGGCATTCCACTTTATTCTTCCATTCTCCGGCTTATATAATCAACATCGCATCGCCATACACA
>JAAYIT010000048.1 GCA_012523295.1 Porphyromonadaceae bacterium
ATGTTAAATAGTTGTGAATAAACAACTATTTTTTTTATTTTTAATAAAATCGTTAAATAGTTGCATAGTTATTGTTGTATTTCAGAGATGAAAAGTTTTTGGGAATTGAAATTACATAAATTTTTTTAAAAAACAGGGATTAACATTCAAATATTTATACATTACTAACAATTTAAAAAAGAAAAAAGATGAAAAAAAATCAAATTGTTTCGATGCTGGCTCTTATTTTACTGCTGGCAGTTGGAGTAACATCTTGTAAACCAAAAGATGCTGACATTCAAAAAGCTGTTCAAACTGCAATTGCTGCAAACCCTGACGCTGTTGGAGTTACAGCTACTGTTGAAAAAGGAGTCGTTACATTGACCGGAGAGGTAAAAGACGAATCTACAAGTATGGCTATCAATGGGTTGGCAGCAGGTGTGAAAGATGTAAAATCTGTTGTAAATGACTTGACTATTGCCGCGCCGCTTGTTAATGCAGTTGATTCAGCACTTCAAACCGCATTGGTTGACGCGCTGAAAGATCATCCGGGAGTAAGCGCTACCGTTTTGGACGGTGTCGTTACTTTAACAGGTGAAATCAGCCAATCAGATCTTGCTACTTTGATGCAAAAAGTTTCTGCATTGAAACCTGTAAAAATAGATAATCAGCTAACAATTAAATAATCGGAACTATGGCATTAAAAGAAAAATATAAAGCAATCATTGATGCTGCCACTGAAGCGGGTGCGTCAAATTTGCAAGTCGTAGAGCAAGGCGGAGTTCTCTATATTAACGGAGACGTGCCGAGTGGGGCTGTAAAAGATAAACTTTGGCAAATTTATGGAACCATTGATCCTACATTTACCGCGGGAGATTTAGTGCTAAATGTAAATGCGGCAGTGTCTGAAGGTGGTAAAGTACGAGTTATTACAAAAGAAAGCAACTTGAATATCCGTAAAGGACCCGGTACTGACCAGCCCGTAGTGGGAAAAGCTGCAAAAGGTGAAATTATTACGCTTATCAGCAAAGCAAACGATCAGTGGTGGTTGGTGCGTACCAACGATGGAGAAGAAGGATATTCCTATTCTCAATACTTAGAGCCTGTTTTATAAGTTGACTCAAGAGTCAACATGTTTGATGGTTATCAAAGATATAAGTAGCATCTATAGCTAAATAGTTGCTACTTTATTGTGTTTATATCGGAAATTGTTTTTATCTTTAAGCCAAATTATTCAGCTGACTTGCTGAGTAACGTTATTGGGACCGTAAAAGTCTGAAATTTTATAAAAATTTTCCGAAGAAAACATGAGATCTTTCAATCAGTTTTAGTCGAGAATTTTGATTCTAATGTAATCTGAAGAATAATTAAATTGATTATCCGCTTTCCGTCCTAATAAACTTGCGATATTGACAAACAAAGCATCTAACGGCTTCAAGACGTTTGATGCTTTTTTATTCACAACTGGTCTAATCGCTCCAAGCGGTTTGACCCTATGTCTTAATTGTAATTTTAGATTTTAGGATACTTTGCGGATAGACATAATAACTAATACAATATTAACACTTAAAAGAATTTAACATGGGAAAATTTGTAGTTTCTAAAAGAAAAAATGGAGAATTCCAATTCAACCTAAAAGCCGGTAACGGTCAGGTAATTTTGACAAGTGAAGGTTATACCACAAAAGCGGCTTGCCTAAACGGAATTGAGTCAGTAAAGAAAAATTCACTGGACGATGCTCGTTTCCAACGTTTACAGTCTAAAAACGATAAACCATATTTCAATCTTACAGCTACCAACGGCCAAAACATCGGTCATAGCGAAATGTATGAAAGTGTGGCTGCTCGAGAAAACGGAATTGAATCTGTAAAGAAAAACGCACCGGATGCCGAAGTGGTTGAAGAGTTAGATTAAATCGACATAATGTTTCAATGCAAGTAAGACTGCTCATACTTTGGGCGGTCTTATTTTTTTATCACTATTAACCGACTTGAAATTGTCTGTAGGACAATTCCTTAAATAACCCCCGGATTTATCGGAGGGGGGGGAAAGCTCAAAGATATGGTAAAACTCTGTAAGAGTTCCCCAAAAATCAGTGCCGGGAAACACTCACACTGTTTAATTTCCAACTTACTGCATCTCCCTCCAATTAATCAGGCTGTGTAAAATAAGAGACAAAGCGTATTTTTGCTTACAAAATGTAAGTTGTATTTAAAAACCTCGTGTGTTTGCAAACCATAAGTGTACTTGTGTCAATAACATACGTAGAGTGTTGATGTTTTTGTCGTTCAGTAATGTTTAGAAATATACAGGTAATCTCTCCAGGCGGTATGTCTATGATTATAAATCTAAAATTACAGCACTTTCAAAGAGCTGATTTCAGATTTATTAAAAAGAAATGACTCTAAAACCGAACAAAATTCAGCTTAAATATGTTAAGTGATACGAATATAATAAATTTATGATTATCAGCATTCCGTCTTATATAAACTTGCGATATTGACAAAAATAGCGTCTCTAATGGGCTCAAGACGTTTGATGCGTTTTTTATCCACAACGGGTCAAACCGCTTGGAGCGGTTAGACTCAATATCAGATTTGAAATTTTGGATTTTAGGATACTTTGCGGATAGACATAATAAAATAAATTTTTATAATTAATTTAGATCGTAGTTTATTTTATTTCTCCTATTTTCAAACTGGGTAAAGTCGCATGAAACAGCCATTTGAAACAAATTTTCAGCGAAACCGTATGAATATGAGTGACGTATACAATAAGGCCTTAATTTAAAAAATAAAAAGTCTTTGTGTGAACATATAGAAAGACTCTAATAAGAAATAGATAAAGTTGATTAAATACAAAAAAGAAAATAGAATAGTCATCAAAAGCTGTTCTTTTAAAGCTTTCAAGCCCATTATAATGTAGAATGATTTCATTTTGTAAATATTAAAAGCAATATTATAACATTTGACTAAATTTTATTTGGCATTTAAATAACAATCATTTATATTTGCATACTAGTATTTATAATTTGTTAAAAAAAATACGAGAACAAAAGAAGATTATAAACAAAATGTTAAATTTATGAGAAAATTAAAACTTTTATTCGCTTGTTTTTTAATAGCAAGTGTTAGTTTGGTTAGCGCTCAAACAAAAACAGCTTCCGGAGTTGTGATATCTTCCGAGGACGGTTTGCCTGTAATTGGGGCGAGCGTAGTAGTGAAAGGTACCACTCAAGGGACTGTTACAAATGCAGATGGTTGGTATTCGCTCACAGTGCCGGCTTCTGAAAATACATTAGTAGTTTCATTAGTTGGGATGCAGAGCGTAGAGGTCGCGGCCTTGCCAAACCAAAGATTAGTAATGAATCCTGCTGTTTCAGAGCTGGATGAGGTATTAGTCGTAGCTTATGGAACTTCAACCAAAGGAACTTTCACCGGGTCAGCTGCTGTGGTTGATTCTGAGAAAATTGAAATGAAACAAATTTCAAACATTTCAAACGCGCTGTCAGGAGCAGTTGCAGGAGTTCAAACTTTAAGCGCTAACGGACAACCCGGAACATCCGCTACTATCCGTATCCGCGGTGTCGGATCCATCAACGCCGGAATGAATCCGTTGTATGTTGTTGACGGAATTCCTTTTGACGGAGATTTGTCTTCATTAAATCCCAATGACATTGAATCATTGACAGTACTAAAAGATGCTGCTTCCACCGCCTTGTATGGAGCACGCGGAGCCAATGGGATTATAATGGTTACAACAAAAAAGGGAGCTATCGGCAAGTCAGTTGTAAATGTTGAAGCAAGATACGGTATAAACTCTCGCGCTATTAGAAACTATGATGTTTTGACAAGCCCAAAAAACTATTTGGAAACAGCATATAAAGCCATTTACAACGCCGGGATTTATAACTTAGAATACACGCCCTACCAAGCGAACAGATATGCGAATGAAAAAATCACTTCTGAAACTGAAGGAGGTTCGGGTTATACGATTTATACAGTACCCGATGGTCAATACTTGATTGGAAATAATGGTTTCCTTAACCCAAATGCTACTTTAGGATATAGCGATGGAACTTATTTTTATACTCCGGACAACTGGATTAATGAAACATTCATGAATAATCCGCGTCAAGAATATAACATTTCCATCTCGGGAGGTAATGAAAGAGGACACCATTTTATTTCAGTCGGATATTTGGATGATAAAGGAGTAATTGCCGGATCAGGCTTTTCAAGAATTTCTACTCGTTTTAACGGTGACTATAAAATTAAAAATTGGCTGAAAGTGGGTGCGAATATGAGCTATAACTATTCAAACAGCCAATATCCGGGAGAGCAAGTTACAACAAACTCTTCGGGGAACGCGTTTTTTATCGCCAATTATATTGCTCCAATTTACCCAATCTTTGTGCGTGAAAGCGCAAATCAGCAAATAATGTTAAATCAAGGACGAAAAGTATTTGATTATGGTGATGGAGTAAGTACCAACTTCTCAAGATCATTTATGTCAATTGCCAACCCCGCCGGTGATTTGGTTTACAACAAGACCAACTACCTGATGGATATAATGAACAACAGCTGGTATGCGGAAATTTCTCCTATCACGGGTTTGACCCTTACGGCTCGTTACGGACTGAATGTGGACAATACAAGATATAATGACTTAGGAAATGCATACATGGGTCAAAGCGCTTCTTCTGGAGGTACCGCATATCAAGACCAAAGTAGAATTTTTGGATTCAATCAGCAGTATATTGCCAACTATCACTACGAAATCGACAGATTGAACCTACTTGATTTTACCCTTGGATACGATGCTTATTCATATAGATCTGAACGCGTTTTCGCATCAGGTCAAAATCTTTATAACCCCGAAAGTTACTACGTAAGTAATGCCATTGACCAGCTAAGGGGAGGAGGTTCAAAATCACTTTATGCCACAAGAGGTATTATCAGTCGAGTTAACTTTTCGCACGATGAAAAATATTTTGGAAATATATCATATCGTCGTGATGCTTCTTCCCGATTCCACCCTGATAAAAGATGGGGTAACTTCTGGTCTGCAAGCGCGGCTTGGATGATGACCAAAGAGGAATTCCTAAGTTCAGTTGATTGGCTGAGCATGTTGAAATTCAAAGCATCATTTGGCCAGCAAGGTAACGATAATATAGGCAATTATTATGCCTATCTGGACCAATACCGCATGACTGGAGCAGAAGGCGTATTTGCTGACGGAGCGATTGTGTATAAAGGAAATCCGGATATAACTTGGGAAACTTCTACTTCTTATAACATCGGATTTGATTTCGGGCTGCTAAATAATACACTGACAGGTAGCTTGGAGTATTTTGGCAGAAAATCAGCGGACATGTTATACAATAAACCTACAGCAGGAAGTTTAGGATACACATCAATACCGATGAACGTTGGTTCGATGACAAACTCCGGTTTAGAATTGGATTTGAATTACAACGTATTCAATACTGTAGCGATTGATTGGAATGTGTTCGCGAATGCAACCTTAATTAGCAATAAAATCAATAAGTTGCATCCCGACCTTCAAGGTAAACTGATTGATGGCAACAGAATTTACGAAGAGGGTTATTCTATGTACCGGATGTATCTTGTGGAGTATGCCGGAGTGAATCCTGAAACCGGAATGGCGGAATATTGGAGTGACGGAGAGTTTGGCGAACGCATCAAAACAGACGATTACTCTGTAGCGGTAGACCATAAAATTGCAACCGACAATTTGCTTCCTAAAGTATATGGAGGTTTTGGAACTTCTATTGCCTCATATGGTTTTGATGCCGCTGTTCAGTTGTCCTATCAGCTTGGTGGAACAATTTATGACAGTGGGTATGCTAGATTGATGCATGGCGGAATCACAAGTTATGCTGGAACAAACTGGCACAAAGACATTTACAATGCATGGACTCCTGAGAATACGAATACTGATGTACCTCGTCTAAATGCGAATGACAAATATGCGAACTCAACTTCAACTCGATTTTTAATAAGTTCTAATTACCTGAGTTTGAATAATATCGTGTTTGGTTATACTGTTCCAATTCAAAAGTTAACCAATCTTGAGATCAGTAAATTAAGAGTTTACATAGTAGCTGATAACGTGGGAATTATTTCCGCGCGTAAAGGTTTAGACCCACGTCAAAGTTTTACGGCAGCAACAACCGCGCTATATACTCCGATTCGTTCAATATCCGGAGGTGTTAGTTTATCGTTTTAATGATATAGAATAAAATAAGACTATGAAACAGCCATTCAAGATAAGTTTTAAATGTAAGATAATGTCCCGATATCTATCGGTAGGCGTGTTCCATAAGTCCTTAATGTAAAAAATAAAATTATTCGTATGAAACAGCCATTAAAAGCAAATTTTCACCTAAACGTATGAAAATGAATGGCGTATTCCATACGACCTTAATGTAAAAAATAAAATTTTTTCGTATGAAAATAAGAAATTTAATATTAACTACAACCATCCTCGGATTACTTTTTGTTAGTTGTAACGATTTGGATACTTACCCGGAAGGATCGATAGTAACTACTAATCAAAAAGAGGAGGTTTATGAGCTGAATCCGGCACAAACAGCAGCCGGTGTAAATGGAATTTTTGCTCAATTTAATCAGTTTATGCCTAACGAATCGGCATTAGGTGCTGAGCGTCACAATGACTTTGGTTATCCATCTATTATGATGTTTACAGATGCCAATGGGATGGATATGATTACTGAAGATAATGGATATAACTGGGCAGGATTCAACCTGAATTTCTCTGACAGGATTTATACTTCAAATGAAACCCAGATTGTTTGGAATAATTTGTATGCGATCATATTTACGGCAAATAATGTAATCGGACCAATTGATCCTGAAACTGATATTGCTACAAATCAATATTATTTAGGACAAGGGTTAGCGGCAAGAGCTTTTGCTTATTTTAATTTAGCACAACTCTTTCAATTTAATTATGTAGGAAATCAAGGCAAACCTTGTGTTCCTATAATTACAAATGAGAACTCGAATGAGGCAGCATTAAGTGGAGCACCCAGATCTACGGTTGAAGAAGTCTATACATTGATTCTGAATGATATTAATAAAGCGATTGAATTGCTCGATGCAGCCGAAAGTGCAGGAGTAACGCGTAAAGACAAACGATATATCAGTTTGGCTGTAGCCTATGGACTCCGTGCCAGAATACATTTAACTATGCAAAAATGGCCCGAAGCGGCAGCAGATGCCACAAATGCAATTGAAAAGTCTGAAGCAAAACCGGCAACCATAAAAGATGTGAGCGGACCCTCTTTTTCAAGCGCGGCAGAAAAAAACTGGATGTGGGGTATTATTATTGCTGAGACAGACAGGGTAGTTACATCCACTATTGTAAACTGGATTTCACACATGGGATCACTTAACTACGGTTATGCCAACTTTTCAAAAGGACGCCAAATCAATAAAGCATTATTTAACTCTATTCCCGAATCAGATGTTCGCAGAGGTTGGTGGTTAGATGAAGAGATGTATTCTAAGCATTTAAATAAAGAACAAAACGATTGGATGAACAAGTATTATTCCGGTTATACTCAAGTTAAATTTGCACCCTATAAAAATGAAGTAGGCAGCACTACCAACGCGACTGATCTTCCTCTTATGCGTATTGAAGAAATGTACTTGATTAAAGCTGAAGCAGAAGCTATGAGCGGAGGCGCGGGTGCAGCTACTTTAGTAAGTTTTGTAAAAGAATTCAGAGATCCTGGATATGAATTTACGGCAACAAGTCCTCAGGCAGTTCAAGAAGAAGTCTTTCGCCAAAGAAGAATTGAATTGTGGGGTGAGGGGTTAAGCTGGTATGATATTATGAGGTTAAATAAACCTGTAGATAGACGTGGCGCAGGATTCCCTAATGCCCCCATGGTGTTTAACATACCGGCAGGAGATCCTATACTATTATGGAGAATACCCGAAGCTGAAATTCAAGCAAACCCTGCATTGAATGAAGAAGACAATAATGAATCAGCGCCGGCACCAACTCCGGTTCCTGATTTATAACTTAACATTTTAATTAGCAAACGTTATGCAACAGTCATTAAAAGCAAATTTTCACCCTAACGGTATGAAGATGAATGGCATGTTCCATACGACCTTAATGTAAAGAATAAATTTTAATCGTATGAAACAGCCATTTAAGACAAATCTTAAACCCAAGAGAATGGTTAATGGCGTGTTCCATACGACCTTAATGTAAAGAATAATATTTAATCGTATGAAACAGCCATTTAAGAACAGTCTTAAACCTAAGGAAATGATTAATGGCGTGTTCCATACGTCCTTAATGTAAAGAATAAATTTTAATCGTATGAAAATAATAAATTTAATAAAAGTAGTTTTTCTTATCGCTGTAGTTACGCTTGCTTCTTGCAAGGACTATGTGGATATTGAAAAAACAAGTCCTGAGATTCAGGCAGGGAATCAAGGAGTCTTTTTTCCTGAAAGTAATCAAAGTGCGTTTGAGCTGGAGCCAACCGAGCCTACTCAAATCCAATTGACTATTGCTCGTAGTGTGTCTGCCGGAGCAGTTGAAATTCCCATTACTGTAGATGTAAATGAAAATGATGTGTTTCAAGTTCCTGCTACAGTAAGTTTTGCGGATGGTGAAACCGAAAAAGAGATAACCATTAATTTCCCGACTGCCGGTGAAGGGGTTACTTACCCATTACGAATATCAGTTTATGGAGATCAATATGTAAATCCTTATTCTGATGGCGTACCATATGTTGAGGCTACTGTTACTCGTATTAAGTGGGTACCTGTAGATGAACCAATGGTATATGTAGATGGTCCTTTTGTCAATGTGTGGCTTCAGGCGCCATATGCAATGTATGTTAATGCAGAAAAAGCTGAATTGGGAGATGTAGTTCGTTATAGATTTAAAAATATGTTTAAACCAAGAACAGCTCCTGCTGATGAAGATGGTATAAATAATGGGTTCGTGAATCAGGATCCGGGTTTTCATGGCGATAAAGATTGGTACACCATTATTGAAATTGCAGATTCGGCAGGTATGGAAGGAGAGGTGTTTATGTTTGCCCGGGAAACCGGAGTAGAATGGGGATCTTACGGTATGATTTCAATAGGTTCGATTTACAGAAACTTTCTCGATAGAAAGAAAGAAGATTTTCCATTAGGAACATTAAAAGATAGCGTAATTACATTTCCTCCGAAAAGTCTATATTTTAGAGATAAAGATGGTGTTATTCCTTCGAGTGCTCCTGCTTACATCTATATGAGTAAAGAACATTTCATTGCCGCAAACAAGAAAATCACAGATTTTAATAAAGTTGAGTATGAAGATATTCTCGGAGCTGTAAGTGAATATCATTCTGCAGCGTATAGTGATAGCTGGAACGCGATAATTGCAAAAGCTATCGATATTGATTTAGAAAATGAAAAAAGTGACTATAAGAACTTGTATTATTTGTCAAATCTTTATGCTGATGATAATGGTTTAGCATTCTACTATGCTGATGGCGGAAGAGTAAGAATCCCTGATAATCAGCCCATTGGCAAAAAGATATTTGGAAAAGACATCTATGTGTCTCAGAGTGATTCAATTGAATCTTCAGTGGAAGTGAATGACAAAGGGGTAACAGTTTATACACTTGGATTGTTGTTCCATTATGAGGATGGGACAGTACTTGGCCACTTTGCCGAAAAATTCTTTTATTCTGAAGATCCGGTAGCGTATGATAAAGCTGATTTCATAGGGAAATTTAAAATGACCGGATTAAGTCAATTGGGTGAAGATGACTTAGATAAAGAGGTAAATATAGCAGAAGGTGCTCACCCGGATACACTCATCATTACCGGCATTCCGTATGCTGAAGAAGTAAAAGCTGCTTTTGATGAAACTACAAGCACTATGTCCATTGCTTCTCAAGCATTAGCTGATATAGTAGCTAATGGCGAAACCTATGATATGAGTTTAATAAACACCGATGAAGATGGGATGAATAGTGAAGCCATTATGGAGTTTACTTTCAATATGGAAGGAAAACTTGTCATGTCCTCAACGAGCACCAGTGATGGATATGTGATTCGCAGTGTTGCTGCCGGAGGCTTTGTGTCAGGATTTTATAATATAGTTTTCACAAAAGTTACTTCAACTCCAGCGCCTATTTCATCTAGAATAATGAGTAATACAAAAATAAAGTTACAATCTTCGAAACGTATTGTAAAGAAAACTCAAGTTAAAGCAGGAACACACAATTTTAAGATTCAAGGTAAAAAATCACCTGTGAACATGAAAAAGAATGTTTCTACAAACTTTATTTTTTAGATTAATTTGAAATTCGTTAGATATTAGCTTAAAAGCAGAATTGATGTTTATTAGTCAATTCTGCTTTTTTTTATTTTTCCCGGTAGGAGTTCCCTAAGTGCAATAAAATATCACTATTGACCGACCTTTGGCGGATATGCAGAGTAAACTTCTACGAAGTTAAAAAAAACGTCCCATAAGTTGTCTGAAAGCTATATGTAGCTGTTTGCCGACGGCATATGTTTCATGTCGCTGTTTTTGTCGGTCAGTGATGATATATAAACATGATTATCTGTTTTTGTTCCTAAGCTTAAATAACGTAAGTTCGAAATAAGAATTTATTTATTTCATTGGTAAATAAGGTAATAAGCTATATGTCAATATGTATTTCAATACTATTAAGGTTTGTATAGAGAAAATAAGGAACCTTAATAAAAAATGACACAGAATAAATCTCAACCTTATTACCTTATTGCAAATCAATCTCATAAATCTAAATATTGTTTTTTGGTTATATCGAACTCACGTTAAATAATGTTTTTCTTAGAATGGGACTAACCGCTTCAAGACGGTTTGTCCCGTTGTCTAACGATGTAAATAGGCAACCATCCCGAATATCGGGATGGTTACGGTGTAACAATTCAAAATTGCAACAAATAGGAATGATTGCGGAAGATTAATTAAATAAAGAGTGTTTGTTAGAAAAATAAGATTATTAGAGACTATGTAAGATAGAATGTTATAGTGTTAATTGACAGCAATATTACGGTAGGTACGAATCATTTAGCGACGCTGTCACTAAAAACAGCATAGATGAAACATTTCGATTCATCGGAAGTGACTAAATCTTTGTAGGGTAGTGTCCAATCTTTCAAAAGAGCCATAGGGAGGCTCAGTATTATCTTTTTATCGGACAATAGTGTTTATTAATCGAACTCAGGTTAACAAAACTATATGAGTCATGACTACTTCCATATCAACATTGTTTCGGCAAAGAAAAACTTGTTTGATTTTACAAAAAAAGACCTGACAGATTCTTGAAACCTGTCAGGTCTAATTGTTTTCAATATTTTAGAGAATTCCATGCCTATCTCCATCGGGAGAGGAGCTGAAGCTTTTATTCCTTACAAACTATCACCAAAATCCTCTTTAAACTTCGCCATTAGTTTCTGCGGCCAATCATTCACCGGCTCCAAACCACCCATAAAGAAACGAAGCACAGGCGGTTCGTAATTGAACTTCAATCCGCCGATCAGATTCTTGTTTTCATGAAGCCACTTCAACCTGTCGGCTACAAACATGATTTGCGATAATGTAAAAACACGACGAGGAACAGCCAAACGGAGTAGTTCCATGTCGGCGTAGGTTTCATTGCCGTACTCATCGCGCTGATTGGAGATAGAGCCCCGCTCCATACCGCGAATGCCCGATATCAAAAACAGAGCGGCAGCCAATGAGCCTGCCGGATATTCTGTCTGCGGTATATGTGAGCAGAAATCCATCGCGTTTACGTGAGCGCCAAGCACACCCGCAGGTTTTACCACCGAAATCCCCGCTTTGTCCAAGTCATCGACTAAATACTTGATAAAACTTGGGCTTTGACTGATGACTGTCTCATCCAATGTCTCATATAACCCGACTGCCATGCTTTCAATTTCACGAACAGAAATACCTCCGTAGGTCAAAAACCCTTCAAATAGCGGTACAAAAGCTTCCAATTCTTTGTAAATTTCTTCGCTGTCTGTACAAATCCCGCCACCACGAGATGAACTTAATTTTCGGGCAGAGAAATAGACCAAATCGGCCATCCCGGTCATTACTTTTATCACTTCGCCGATATTGCTGTCCTTAAATTCTTCTTCTCGCTCAAGAACCAAGTAAGCATTCTCACCCAATAAACTCGCATCCAATACCAATCGAATGCCATATTTATCAGCAAGAGATCGAACATCGCGCAGGTTCTGAACGGAGAATGGTTGTCCGCCAATCAAGTTGGTAGAGGCTTCCATCCGGATATAAGGAATATTTTTGGCGCCATTCAGCTTGATGATTTCCTCTAATTTCTCAATGTTCATATTTCCTTTGAACGGATGGGAGGAATTCATTACATAGGCTTCATCGTAAAGTAATTCGGCAATTTTACCGCCATTCTCGGTGATATGTGCCATGGCGGTAGTAAAATGGTAGTTCATTGGGATTAGATTCCCTTTGCGGATGTATGCTTTGGAGATAATATTCTCGGCAGCCCGTCCCTGGTGAACGGGGAGCAGGTATTTTTTACCCAAAACGTCTTGTACGGCTTTGTGTAAGCGAACAAAACTTTGCGATCCGGCGTAGGCATCGTCTGCATGCATCATCGAAGCCAGTTGCTCATCGCTCATAGCGTTGGTGCCGCTATCAGTAAGCATATCTAAGAAAACGTCTTTTGTGCTTAAGCGGAATGTGTTGAAACCACCCTCGTAAAGCGCTTCTAATCGACGTTCGATCGGAACTAAATGTAATTTCTGTACAATTCGCGTTTTGTGAAGTTCTAGCGGGATATTCTCTCCGGAATAGAATTTAATTTCTTGCATGATAGGTTAATTAATAATTAATTAAGAGTGAAAAAAAAGCTGAGTTATGCTTGACAATATTGAATATAAAATGAATAAATATTGTCATATTGTTGTATTATCTTGCAAAGGTACAATTATTTAGTTGTTTTTTTGAGAAAAATTGTGTGAAATTGAGAAATTAGGGAAGTTTTGGGTATAAAAACAAACAATATTCAAATGAGAGAGAGGTTGAATAAATATAAATCACGCGAATCAAGAGTTCAATACTTAACAACAAAATATTGTATATAGCTGAAAATAAGGTAATAAGGTGATTCAGCTCAGACAATAAATGTTATTAAGGTTAATTTTTAGTCAGCTAAATGAGGCTTTTCTTGTCTAAAGCACATCTTTTATTGATTATTTCACAGAAAACTGTATTTCAGTATTTCTCTATAAGCTTAATAGCATTTTCGATTTTTTTATCAATCCTTGATTCGCATTAATCACAATTTTGTTTAGAGCCTAATTAATCACAACGGATCTACATCCAAGCTTATTCTAACCGATTTATATCCTGCGGTGGTTAGAATATTATTCGAAATAGTTTGAATAATATTTTTTGCCTGATCGGGTGAGGCGTTAAGTTCTAATTTTAATAGAATGTTTTTAATGTACAAGTTTTGAATCCTCGAAACCATAGGAATATTGGGTCCGAGTACCCGCTCACCAAAGACTTTAAACATGTTTTTTGCCATTTCAGCAGCCGCTTTGTCAAGCACTTTGAAATCTCTGTGTCGCAATGTGATTTTAATTAACCGATAGTACGGAGGATATCTAAACTGTTTTCTCTCATCGCGTTGCATGTTGTACATAGCCGTGTAATCGTTGTTCAAAACCTGCTCTATGATGGGGTGTTTTGGATTTGAAGTTTGTAAAATTACAGTGCCGCGCTTGTTTTTTCTTCCGGCACGACCGCTTACTTGCGCCATAAGATGAAATGCTCGCTCGTGTGCCCGAAAATCAGGAAAATGAAGCATGTTGTCCGCATTTAGAATCCCCACAAGACTTACTCGTTCAAAATCAAGTCCTTTTGTAACCATTTGAGTACCAATGAGAATGTCAATATCTCCCGATTCAAAGTCGCCAATGATTTTCTCGTATGATTTTTTACTTCGTGTTGTGTCTAAATCCATTCGTATAGCGCGTGCTTGTGGGAAAAACTCCACCACTTCCTGTTCTATTTGCTCTGTCCCAAAACCACGATTTACAAGATTCGGTGTGTTACAGGCCGGACATATTTCCGGAATTTTATCTGTATAACCACAATAATGACATGTCAGTTTGTTTAGATATTTGTGCACTGTCAAACTCACATCGCAGTTCACACATTTAGGAACATAAGCGCAACTTGTGCATTCCAAATAGGGAGCATACCCCCGTCGATTTTGAAATAAAATAATTTGCTCGTGATTGGACAGTGCTTTTTCGATCTTTTCTTTCAGAATCGGAGTGAAATGTCCTTCCATTTGCTTTCGTTTATACGCGTCTTTTGTGTCGGCGACAATGATTTCCGGCAACTCCATTTCTCGGAATCGGGTAGTCAATTCGACTAATCCGTATTTCCCTGTTTTTGCGTTGTAATAGCTTTCAATGGCCGGAGTGGCTGTGCCGAGAAGTGTTTTCGCGCCATGCATGGACGCGAGTACTATCCCGGCGTTTCGAGCATGATAACGCGGAGACGGATCAAACTGCTTGTAACTCGATTCGTGTTCTTCGTCTATGATTATGAGTCCTAATTGCCTGAAAGGTAGGAAGATAGATGAACGAACCCCGATAATCACCTCATATCCTTTGTTGTTCAGCAAGTTATCCCAAATTTCAACTCGCTCTGCATCTGAGAATTTTGAGTGGTAAATTCCTAATTTGTTCCCAAAAATTCGCTTCAAGCGGGAAGTTAACTGTGTGGTCAATGCAATTTCGGGCACTAAGTAAAGCACTTGTTTTTTGTCTTCTAATGCTTGTCGTATCAAGTGAACATATATTTCAGTTTTTCCGCTTGAAGTGATTCCGTGAAGCAGTACAACCTGATTTTGTAAGAATTGACTTTTGATTTCATTCAGCCCTTTTTGTTGGAAGTCAGCCAAAGGATAAGGTTTTTCGGTCCTCAGTTCCGATAAATCCAAGCGTCCTACCTCTTTTTTGTAAAACTCTAAAACTCCTTTGTCAACTAAGCCTTTGAGAACAGAATCAGTAGCGCCTGATTTTTCGAGCAACTCCTTTTTTGAGATCTCTATTGTCGTATTTCTCGATAGAATTTTCGAATAATCAAGGTATTTCATCAACAATTCGAGCTGTTTTTTTGCGCGATTCATCGCTGCGAAAATTTCTTTTAACCGCTCTTCTGACGCGGCATTTTCAGTCAGCCTGACGAAAGTTTCTACTTTTGGTCGGTATTTCTCTGTCAGCTCTTCACTGATTTCAACTATCCCTTTTTCGAGTAGAATTTTCAAAATAGGCATAGTATTTCGCTGATCGACAATTTGATTTAACTCCTGTACTCGCTTTATTTTACCATCTGCCAGCGTATCGACTATTGAATATTCTTTTTCGCTCAATACTAATTCTTTATCAAAATCAGGATTTAGCCGCACCTGTGTTTCGCTCTCAATCTTGAGTCCCGATGGAACTGCCGCCTTAAAAACATCCCCAATATACGCTTGATAGTACGTACTTATCCATTCCCAAAACTTCAATTGCGGGAAACGAAGAATCGGCTTCTCATCCAAAAGATAAATTATTTCTTTCGCTTTGTAGTGCTTGGGCGGGTTGGAGTGAATCAGGCAGATAATTCCCGTGTACATCTTCTTTTTCCCAAAAGGAACAATCACACGCATCCCAATCTGGACAAGATTGCTCCATTCATCGGGAACTCCGTAAGTGAACGTATTTCCAAGTGGCAAAGGCAATATGACATCAACAAATTTCATTTTTTCAGTGGATTGGCAGGACAGCTGATTAAATGATCGTTTACCATGCCTGCTGCTTGCATAAAAGCATAACAGATGGTTGAACCAACAAACTTGAATCCTCTTTTCTGAAGCTCTTTGCTCATTGCATCGGATTCAGGAGACGTAGTAGGGATTTCTGAACTACTTTTGAAGTTGTTTTGAATAGTTTTGTAGTTTGTGAATTGCCAAATGAACCGATCAAAACTGCCATAATCTTCACATATTTTTATGAAAGCTTGGGCATTTGTTATCGCCGAACGGATTTTAGCTTGATTTCGAATAATACCGCTGTCTTGCATCAATTCCTCAATTTTATTCTCATCATAATGAGCCATCTTGTCTGCTTCGAAATTATCAAATGCTTTCCTGAAATTTTCTCTTTTGTGCAGAATTGTTCTCCAGCTTAAACCAGCTTGAAACGCATCAAGAACAATGAATTCAAACAATTTCCTATCATCGTGTATCGGCACACCCCATTCATTGTCATGGTATTCTTTCATCAGCGAATCATTAGCATGCCATGAACATTCCAAAATTTCATCTGTTTTGTTTGAGTTATCGGTCATTAAATTGTAAATTTGAAAGACAAATATACAAATTTGAATTGGGAAAACGGGCGGATATAGTACCATTTTTTCCACACAATGAAAATGATATGCGCAATTTTCCAAATAAAACCTCACTTTAAATTATGAATCCAATAGAAATTATAGAGAAATATTACGATAAAAAGAGTGAGCTTTACGAAATTCTCATAAAGCACAGTTCGCAAGTCAGGGATAAAGCGTTAGAAGTCGTTCAGAAACATAGCGAATTAGGAGCTGACAGTCAGTTTGTCGCGGAAGCCGCCATGCTTCATGATATTGGGATAATTTTTACAAACGCGCCTAAGATTTATTGTTTCGGAAAGCATAACTACATTGAGCACGGATACTTAGGAAGTGAATTGCTTCAGCAAGAAGGGTTTTTAAAACATGCGTTGGTTTGTGAAAGGCACACAGGGGTAGGGTTGAGCTTGGATTGGATTGTCCGGAATAAATTACCCGTGCCGCACAGAGATATGGTGCCGATATCTATTGAAGAACAAATAATCTGCTACGCCGATAAATTTTTCTCAAAAACGAATTTAAATGTGTGTTTGCCAATAGAGGTGATTGTTAAAAAATTAGAAAAGCATGAAAAGTCGAATAGTTCATTATTTTTAGAATGGCACAATCGTTTCCGATAATTATTTAGCTGAAACAGAGCAACTTCAACTGCTAATAATATTTAAATTTAATTAATATTTAACGTTTGAAGCCAAAAAACATGTTTTATAACATATTTTTGTTTAATTTTGTGGCGTATAAAACTTGAACAATTAATTTAAAAATCATAAAAAAATGTTTACAGAAAAAATTGGAAACAATGCAGGTTTAATTTGGAACGCATTGTCAGACGGAGAATTAGAAGTAAAAGCTGTTAAAAAGGCGACAAAACTAACCGAAAAAGATCTTAATCTTGCATTAGGTTGGTTGGCTCGTGAAGGAAAAATTTCTTTCAGACAAGTAGAAAAAGATTTATTTGTAGCTTTGGCATAACAAATTTCAAGAAAGTATTATAAAAAAGCGATGAATTTTTCATCGCTTTTTTTGTTAAATAGGGTCAGCTGAAAAAGGGAACTTACCCCATCACAATTGATCTGTTGCTTTGAAGGCTGCCCTATCACGGAGCGAAGACTAACATTCGCGTCATTTTACCTAAAATCGGACATTCCATCAGCAAACGGGGATTTTATCTATTCTTCTCTGATGCCTCCCGCCTTCAAAATCAGTTGAAAAAAATACATCAATCATTCTGAGAGCTTGTTCGATCGAAATAAATCGACCGGGAAGTGAAAGGATATTCGCATCATTGTGAAGTCGGACTAATTCGGCGATTTCTTCACTCCAGCAGAGTCCCGCACGAATTCCCTGATGCTTGTTCAAGACCATGCTGATACCATTTCCGGTTCCACATATGGAAATCCCGAAATCAAATTCACCATTCTCAATCGCCAAAGCCATCGGATGCGCGTAATCGGGATAATCGACACTTTCCGGTGAATGACTTCCAAAATCTTTCAACGCGAGCGGTGATTTAGATTTTAAGTATTCTACTATCGCGGTTTTCATTTCATATCCCGCGTGATCATTAGCAATGGCAATTCTTAGTTCGTTGATAGGTTTCATAGGATTATAATTTATTTTTAGATTGGGACAAACCGCTTCAAGTCGGTTTGTCCCGTTGTCTAACGACGTAAATATGCAACAATCCCGAATATCGGGATGGTTGCGGTGCAACAATTCAAAATTGCAACATATAGGAATGATTGCGGATAATCATACAATCTCTAATATAATTAATGCCGCTTCCATTGGGAACAGAGATAATTTATTTTATGAAAAATTCTCCACATCATCTTTGGTGATTTTCTGACCCCCTAAGATGATTAAACGTTCTACTACGTTTCTGAGTTCACGGATATTTCCGGGCCAGGTTCGCTCTTGGAGTGCTTTTATTGCTTTTGTGTCAAAAGTCTTCAATTGAATGCCCTGTTCAAGACAAATTTGCTCGGTAAAATGATCCATCAAGAGAGGAATGTCTTCTTTTCGTTCGTCGAGAGTAGGGACGTGGATGGGAATTACATTCAACCGGTGAAATAAGTCTTCACGGAAGTTTCCTTTTTCAATTTCTTCTTTCAGATTTTTATTCGTAGCCGCAAAAACCCGTACATTCACTTTGATAATTTTGTCGCTCCCAACGCGAGAAACCTCGTTTTCTTGCAAAGCACGAAGCACTTTTGTCTGTGCCGAAAGACTCATATCTCCAATTTCGTCTAAGAAAATTGTTCCTGTATCGGCTTGTTCAAATTTTCCGATTCGCTGCTTATGAGCAGAAGTAAACGAACCTTTTTCGTGCCCAAAGAGTTCGCTTTCAATTAATTCCGAAGGAATAGCTGCACAGTTAACCTCCACAAATGGTGCTTGCGAACGATTGCTGTTTTCATAAAGAAGTCGAGCCACGACCTCTTTTCCGGTTCCGTTGGCGCCGGTTATCAACACGCGAGCATCGGTTGGAGCTACTTTTTCAATCATCTCACGCACCTTTTCAATGGCAGCCGATTTTCCGATCATCTGGTTTTTTGAAGCAACTTTCTTTTTTAGCGTTTTTGTTTCTGTCACTAACGTATTTTTGTCTAAAGCATTTCGAACAGTTACAAGCATCCGGTTCAAGTCAATCGGTTTTTCGATAAAGTCAAACGCGCCTTTTTTAATACACTCCACAGCTGTGCCGATATTACCATGTCCTGAAATCATAACTATAGGAGCTTCTACGTCGCTTTCCTGGAGTTTTTCGAGGAATTCCATCCCATCCATTTCAGGCATTTTAATATCTGAAAAAATAAGGTCAAACTCTTCGTTCAGAGCTGTATCCAAGCCCACACGACCATTTTCTGCCACCACTACTTTATGTTTTTCAAACTCCAAAATATCTTTCATCGTATTTCGGATACTTCGTTCATCGTCTATAACTAATATTTTTGCCATAATAAAAATGTCATTTTATTTTTCGAATATTGCTACGTAGTAAGCAAACATATAATAACCAACCATTTAATTTTACGTTATGCGGGAAAAGCAAAATAGCGACACTTCCTTATTTTACTTTTTATTAAAAATATACGTAATTCGTACTAAAGATCAAACCCGATATCTTTCCTGAAATACCTTCCTTCAAACTGAATCCGTTCCGCGTTTTTATAAGAAACAGCCAAGGCTTCCTCTTTGTTCCTTCCAAAGCTGCTTACCGCGATTACCCGTCCGCCGTTGGTCACTGTTTCTCCGTTTCTCTCTTTTGTGCCTGCATGAAAAACGATACTCTCGCTTACATTTTCTAATCCTGTTATAATTTTCCCTTTCTCATAATCTTCGGGATAGCCACCGGACACAAGCATAACAGTTGTAGCGAAACGGTCATCGAATTCCACAAGTTTTTCATTCAGATTTCCATCAGCTACTCCTTCAAGCAACTCCACCAAGTCTGATTTCAGACGGAGCATAACTACCTCTGTCTCCGGATCTCCCATTCTGGCGTTGTATTCTATTAAATAAGGCTCTCCATCAACTTTTATCAGGCCGAAAAAGATAAATCCTTTATATGTTATGCCTTCTTGTTGAAGTCCATCGATTGTAGGCTTGATAATCCGTTCTTCTACTTTTTGCATAAAGACCTCATCTGCAAAATTGACCGGCGAAACTGCTCCCATTCCTCCTGTGTTCAGCCCCGTGTCACCTTCACCAATCCGCTTGTAATCTTTTGCTTCGGGTAATATTTTGTAGTTTTTTCCATCCGTAATTACAAAAACCGAGCATTCAATTCCCGTTAAAAACTCTTCAATCAAGACTGTATCACCGGCTTTTCCAAATTTCCCGCCAAGCATGCTTTCTAATTCGCTCAAAGCTTGATTCAAATTATCAAGAATCAAAACCCCTTTTCCCGCGGCTAATCCGTCAGCTTTCAGCACGTAAGGCGGTTTCAAGCTTTTCAGAAAATCAGCTCCTTTGTCCATGTTCTCTTTTGAAACGCTTAAATACCTTGCGGTCGGGATGCGGTATTTTACCATAAATTTTTTGGAGAAATCTTTGCTTCCTTCCAACTGCGCGGCAATTTTATTAGGTCCCACTACAGGAATATGTTTCAGCGCATCATCATGCTCGAAGAAGTCAACAATTCCTTTCACAAGCGGATCTTCCGGTCCTACTACCACCATGTCAATCACATTTTCCAAAGCTGCTTTTTTTACAGCTTCAAAATCAGACACATTGATATCCAAATTTGTTCCCACAGCCGAAGTACCGGCATTTCCGGGAGCTATAAAAAGTTTCACTTTTTTCGGACTTTGGGCTATTTTCCACGCCAATGCGTGCTCACGACCTCCCGATCCGATAAGTAAGATAGAAATTCCCCTGTCCCCTGAAGAGGGAGTATTTTGAGTATTATTCATCATTTTCAAAAAAAATAATTGCTATAAAATTCGCATATAAGACAGTTTCAAGCCTTTTTGGAAAGAGCTCAAAACTTTTACTTTACTTCTTTCATTTCTTCTGATAAGAAATGCTCCAATTGTTCCGGTTTCACATTTATCGTTAATTTGCCGGCAATTGCCCACGAAATAAGTCCGGTTTCTTCCGAAATAATAATTGCAATCGCATCGGATTGTTCGGTTACGCCGAGCGCCGACCGATGCCGCAACCCCAATCTTTTCGGGATGGACTGATTGCTTGAAACGGGCAGGATACACGCTGCAGCCCGAAGTCGCCTGTTAGAAATTATCATAGCTCCATCATGAAGCGGACTGTTTTTGAAGAAGATATTTTCTATCAAACGTGATGAAATTTTCGAGTCAATCATTTCGCCTGATTGCGTGTAAAAATCGAGCATGTCATTTCGTGTAATGACGATTAGACCGCCGGTTGCGGACTTTGACATGTTGCGACATGCAAGAACGATTTGGATAATATCGTAGTCGGTTTCGGGCTCTTCCAAAGCTCTATTATTAAAATATCGTTTGAAGAAATTGAGAATTCCCCAATTTCTCCGGGAGCCTATTTTATTAAAGAAACGCTTTATTTCTGTCTGAAAAAGAACAATTAACGCAAATGCGCCGACACTAATCACGCCATCAAAAATTCCTCCGAGCAGTTCCATTTTAAAGACTTGCGACACAAGGAACCAGACTATGACAAAAGTCATCACCCCTACGAAAACATTGGCAGCGCCGGAGCGTTTCAGCAATTTATAAGCGCCGAATAGCAGCATCGCCGTCAATACGATATCAATTATGTCTTTTATGCCGATATTAAATCCCATCATAATTGTTGCTTGTAAAGTGAATACAATTTTATGGTTTCCATTGCCGGTTTTACATCGTGCACACGCAGGATGTTTGCGCCATTTAGCAAGGCAAGCATATTAAGAGCAGTCGTTCCGTTGAGCGCTTCTTCCGGTGTGTTTTCTAAAAATTTGTAAATCATGGACTTGCGAGAAAGCCCCGCTAAAATTGGGAAGCCGATTTCTTTGAGATAGCTCATTTTAGCTAACAGCTCGTAGTTTTGTTCCATAGTCTTTGCAAACCCAAATCCCGGATCAATCACAATATCTTTCACTCCTAAATGAACCAATTGAGTGGTTCTTTGTTCGAAAAAACGGAGAATATCCGACATCAAATTCTCATAATCTGTCATTGATTGCATGGTTTGCGGAGTGCCGCGCATATGCATTAGTATATATGGAACTTGCAAATCAGCTACTGTTTCAAACATGAAATCGTCTAATGTGCCTCCACTCACATCGTTAATAATATTAACTTCGTAGTTTTCGACTGCCCAACGAGCAACTTCCGAGCGGTATGTATCCAAAGAAATGATTGCATGGGGGAAATGCTGTTTTATAGCGTTCAGCGGCTTTTTTAATCGTTCGATTTCGTCCGCCACAGAAATATGATTGGCAGATGGACGTGTGGAATAAGCGCCTACATCGATGATAGACGCGCCTTCAATCAATGCGTTTTCAACCGATTTCAATACATCTTTTACAGAATGCAGCCTGCTTGCGCTATAAAATGAATCCGGTGTGATATTGACAATCGCCATCACAACAGGTGTCGAAATATCGAGTAGTTTACCGTTTATATTTAGTTGAAATGGTGTAAGATCCATTTGGTCAATGAAATATGTTTGAACTTTTGTCGTTATTAATATGAATTATCTACAAAAGTAAGAAAATAAACTATTCTAAGGGACTGTTTCGAAAAAAAATAGATGAAAATATACGTTTTTCAAAGAAAGTGAGTTAATTTAAAAGCTTGAAGTCAGAAGACCGAAGTATAGACAGAATAAAGTTTGAATTTTAGTTGTTGAAATCTCTTACCCATTTAATTCAGAAATTTTTATCATTTCTTATAAATGAATTTTGGCTTTTAGCATCTTAAATCTAAATATCTTGTATCTAAAAATCTTGTATCTAAAAGTCTTGTATCCAAATATCTTATATCTAAAAATCTTGTATCTAAAAATCTTATATCTAAAAATCTTATATCTAAAAATCTTGTATCTAAAAGTCTAATATCTAAAAATCTAATATCTAAAAGTCTTGTATCTAAAAATCTAATATCTAAATATCTTGTATCTAAAAATCTTATATCTAAAAGTCTAATATCTAAAAGTCTTATATCTAAAAGTCTAATATCTAAAAGTCTAATATCTAAAAGTCTTATATCTAAAAATCTTGTATCTAAATATCTCTTAAAAAATATGAACAGAAGTAGTGTGATAAAATTAGCAAGTTTTATTTTTCTAATCATTTTTATTGCATCTTGCGCGCCAAGGAGACAAAATAACGATGCTCAGCCACCGCCTCCGAAGGGTTCATCAGTTTCAACAGCTACCGGTTGGACATATCAGAATGAGAATTTCTCCGGTGGAACAGGTTATGCGTCAGCCGGATTTGCTGCACAGGAAAATTACAAACCGCAAATTCCATCCGGAATGGTTGTTGTGGAAGGTGGTACTTTTACAATGGGTGAAAAAACTGATATGATTACTGCCCGGCGGGACAATTTGTCCCGCCGAGTTACGGTTGGTTCTTTTTATATGGATCAGTACGAAGTCAGTAACCTGATGTGGCGCGAGTACACGCACTGGATGGATGTGGTTTTCGGTGAAGTTGCACCAAGATTGGTTAATCAGGCGCAGCCGCACGTAAATAAAGCGAGCGATCCGTTGACTTACAATGAACCTTACTATGACCGTTATTACACGCACCCGGCATTTAATCATTATCCGGTGGTAGGAGTTACGTGGGAGCAGGCAATGGATTATTGCCAATGGCGAACTGACAGATTGAACGAGCTGGTATTGGTAAAAGCAGGAGTTTTAGCTCCACCCGATTTTTCGTATGTTCAGCGTGTAGCTAATTTGGACTCAATTTCACAAAATTTCGTGTTTAATACGGAAAAATATCTACTACAACGCTCATACAACCCGCCAATGGGACCAAAACCGCTTCAAGGCGCTTTTGGAGAGCCTCGAAAAGCGCAAATGGGTGATGGATTGATGTTTCCTAACTTCAGACTGCCCACTGAAGCCGAGTGGGAATTTGCGGCGTATGGGCTAAAAGCAGATAAGAACGGACTTGTTGCTGAAGGCAGGTTGTATCCGTGGACGGGCAATCGACTCAGAGATAAGAGCAAAGGAAAAAATCAGGGACAAATGCAAGC
Organism: Porphyromonadaceae bacterium; assembly: GCA_012523295.1. Lineage (GTDB taxonomy): Bacteria > Bacteroidota > Bacteroidia > Bacteroidales > Paludibacteraceae > UPXZ01. The sequence continues at coordinate 24,165 of JAAYIT010000048.1, forward strand.
AAATTTTGTCCGTGGGCGCGGCGATATGATGGGAACTGCCGGTGACCTGAACGACAGATTTACCACAACAGCACCGGGTAATGCCTATCCGCCAAATGATTTTGGGCTTTATAACATGGCCGGAAATGTAAATGAGTGGGTGCTTGACGTGTACCGCTCTACATCGCATCAGGAAGTGGCTGATTATAACCCTTACAGAGGAAACCAAGGTTATACCTATTTGGCAGAATCTCAAACCGAAAACGGTGGATATAACTTGAAAGTGGATTCACTCGGAAGGATAGCTCGCGTAGTGTTGCCGGAAGATGATATGCGTAGTTACAGGGATGGTACTAATCAGATAGCAACCGATTTTCAGCTCTATACAGATCCGGAAGGAGTGTCTGCACTAAGAAACAGATCACAATTAGACCCAACCGACGTACTCGCTCCAAAGATTACAAACAAAACACGAGTGTATAAAGGCGGTTCTTGGAAAGACCGCGCCTATTGGATTAATCCGGCTACGCGTCGCTATCTCGACCAAGATAAATCTGCCAACGATATCGGTTTCCGATGCGCCATGACGATGCTCGGAAGTATCGACAACCAACCGGTTACCAAGAAAAAAACATCGAGGAAGAAGTAGTGCTGAGTAAAAAGTAAAAGTTAAAAAGTAAAAAGTAATAGACTTAAATTCAGATAATTAGTATTTCCTAATGCCGACATTTCATACGGTTATATTTTATTTTTTACATTATGGACGTATGGAACACGCCATTAATCATATTCTTGGGTTTAAGACTTTTCTTAAATGGCTGTTTTATGCTTAATTTAACAGTAGTTAAATGGTTTATTAGCTGATTTGTAAAATGGTTAATTGATAGTTTGCATATTCGATTATATGTCTATCCGTAATCTATCCAAAAATCCAAAATTTTAAAATCTGATATAGGGTCAAACCGCTTCAAGCGGTTTGACCCATTGTGGATAAAAAATGCATCAAACGTCTTGAAGCCGTTAGATGCTATGTTTGTCATTGTCGCAAAGTCATTAGAACGGAACGCGGATAATCAATTTCGATTAGTAACACATGAACGAATTAGCAGATTTTTTCCCAAATGCTTGCAGTTTCTAAAAAAAATGATTTACTTTGGTATGACATTGTAAATAATTTGGGAAATGACTACTTCTACCTATTTACATACATATCCTTATTTCATACCGCGTCATCACGATAAGTATGGCAAGGTAGATTGTGTAGTTCTCCCCCCACGTCAACATTTATTCACAATATTTTTTTATTTACGCCGCCGGACAATGCCGCCTCACGCGCCATGCCTTGCGGCGTTTGAGTTTATAAAGCGAGAAGCAGGACGCGGATATTTCTGTTTGAACCACCGATAGGGTGGCTCTAAGCGCCCCCATCGGTAAAACAACAACTTAATTCGCGACAATTCGTCCTAATTCGTGCTAATTCGTAATTTTAAAAATAAATTCTAATCGTATGAAAAAACTAATTGCATTTCTTATCCTCGCGCTGGTTGTACAAGGTACGGCGCACGCGCAACTTGGCGGATTGCTCAACAAAGCCAAAGACGCCGTCAAAAAAGAAGCGACTAAGGTAACTGAGAAAAAAGCCACCGAAACAAAAGAAAAAGTCGAAAGCAAGGCAACCGAAACAGCTACTGCTGTAACTACTTCTACATCCAATGCCAATGCTACCGACATTGACCCCAACTTGGGCTTATCCATGAGCCAATTGCGGGAATCGTACAACAAACTGTCACACGAAGCGTATCTGACCATTTATAGAAACACGCCTTATTGTTTCTACGTAAACAGTTGGAAAGAAACCGCCGAGTACTTTAACATGATGCGCTACCTCATTGTCAATATGATGGTATCGGGCAATGACTCCCCCACTCTTTTATTCAAAAAGTACGGCGATGCCTACGCGTTGCCTGCTGAAATGATTATCAATGCCAATTTTGCGGTGTTCAAAGCATTTCCCAAAGAATCCTATCCCCTATTCTTGGAAGCGCGCACGCTGCTGCGCAACTGGGAAAACGGCAGGATAGCCTCAGATCACGAAAAAATAAACACCTTGGTGATGGAAACATCCGAAGACGGTACGGGATTCGGTTTTCGTTATTCTGAAAATAAAAAATACGGCAGAGGCGTGGACGACCCCTTTATGATAAGCGCTTATACGGGCGAGAAAAAGAGTGAGCGACTGCCTCGTTGGAAAGCCGAAGAAGCCCGTTTGCTAAAACTCTACCGGGAAAATGTGCCGTTTGAAAATGTAAAAAACACATTTATAAACACCTTGACGCAAACGGCACAATACAGCAAAGAGAAAAACTGGCTCTTCGGCGTGTACAACAGCTATCAGCTCGAAGTAGCCGCCGAAGATATGAAAAACCACCCGAAAAAAGTGGAAGACAATGATTACACCCAGGCATTGGCGATGTACGAGAAATTAGCCGCCAACAATTACCCCAAGTGGGAAGCCCATCTTAAGAGTGAATGGATGAAAGAATTAGAAGACATCTACAGCCAAATAGGTGACGGTAAAAGTGAAATCCCGAAAGCAGGCAAAAGCGATCCGAAATTAGAAGCCGAAATGATAGCCATTGCCAAAACCCTCTACGAGGACGGGCGCGTACCGGTAAAAGCCATTATCAAAGGCGCCGACTGGTCGTATGACCGCAATGCCTTCGGACAAATCATCAACCGGTACCACACCGGCTACATCATTTTCAAAATGAAAGACGGCACACACCGCATGGTGGACATCGGCTTTAAGCAAATGTACAACGGCGGAAGCTACGGCAGGCTGCAACTACGCGGCGTCGGCACCTCGAATTTAGAAGTGGATTATTAGAGAGTAGAGATATAGCCCCGAAATAATCGGGAATTTCAACATGCCATGCCTATGTGCTATACCCGGTTTTAGTTTTTAGTGTGTAAGCTGTGCAGAGTGTTAGGTTGACAGACTCCCGATAGCTCGGGAGTCTGTCAACAACTTTCTTTTGTGGCGACTTCACGATAGCTCGGGACTGTCGGCATACTGCCGCGCTGGCAAACTGTGGCTAACAGCCACATGTTGTGTAAGCAGCAAGAGAGTGCCGGTCAATATTTGAAAAAAACCACAAACTTTGAACGCCGCTTTTCCCTTTCAAAAAAATAAATAAATCCGCTTTTCTCTCTTTTTTAAGAGAGAGGCAGGAGAGGGGGCAGGTGGTGAGGTAATTAACGAATTAACTAAATTAACCAATTAATCAAAAATAAACCATGGACATACAAATTCAACAATCTATTGAAACGAGGCGAGGAGCGCTTTATGACTACTACGAGTTACCGTCAAAAGCCAAGCAAACAGCCGAGGAGGTCTTCTTGAAGATGGAGCAATTGGGCAGCGAGTGCAAAGATCAAGCAGACTTCGAAAAACGATTGCTCGATTCACCCATCAATGCGGAATACAATAAACTGTTTGCCGATTTTACGCGCTATGTGAAAAGGCCGGAAGGTACGCCCACTAAAGGTGAATTCATGCGAGATTATGCCTCGTCAACTGCCCGTTCAATGGTAGAACACCGAGCAAAAGTGGGACTGCGGGCAAGGATTTTCAGAATGATGCCCGAATCTATACAAAATTGGATGGTGCGCGGAGCGTACAACATACCCATACTCGGCGACATACTCTCTGCCCGCAATCAGGTAGATATGGCGCGAAGATTTACCGGAGGATTTAAGGATGAAGAAACGAATGACACAAATCCGGAAGAAAAAAACACGAAATTAAAGAAAGATAAATCAGAGAAGAAGTGAAGCAGTAGACAAGTAAACCAAACAGTACAGACAAGACATGCTTTGTCTCACCAATCACCAATTACTAAATTCACCTCCCGATAGCTATCGGGACAACTAATTAACTAATCAACTAACTGCCCCATCAGCGCACGCTTTAAAAAGCTTCCACTTGCGGGGGAGGTTTGGTAGGGGCTAATTAACCACTTTAAAGTTATGAACAAAAAATTTACAATTTTCTTTATTGCCTGTACAGTATGGGCAATAACAAGCGCTGCCAGAGCGCAGACGGAAATTTATCCTATAGGTATAAACGGCTCCGCTGTAACGTCTTGGAACGCTGGCGATCTCACCTCTTGGCTCAACTCAATCCCAGACTCATATGCAACTGGGGATATAAGCTACGACCATGACACCAAAACACTCACATTTAAAAACGCCACATTGACTAATAGTGGTATGCACCCATGCATTTCTTCAAGTTTGGATGGTCTTGTTATAGAGTTAATCGGAAATAATCGCATAGAGCGTACCACTAATGAATCTGCTCTGGCTATAATTTTTAATAGATATCGAAATGGCACCATAAAAGGAGCAAAAGGCTCAAAATTGACAGTAGCGGGTGGATATGGCATTCAACCTGACCAATGTAATCTCACCGTTACAGGCGGATGTGAACTTGTAGTCAGCGCTAATTATTCTGCTATCTCTGGGGATCGATACTATACAAACGTTACTGTATCCGGTGGCAGCACGGTAAAAGCTACAGGTAGAGGAAGAGCCTCATTCGAGATGATAAACTCATTGGTGCTTGAAGACGGCGCCACCATTATACAGCCCGCCGGTGCAGCCTACGATTCCAATCTTAAAGGAGTGGCGCTAAATGGCAAATTGGTAAACTCGGAAGTGATAATTACCACACCACCTCCTACAACTTATGACCTCTATATAGCTGGTACCCAAGTAACCTCCGCTAATAAAGATAAAATTACCGGCACTGGTATTTCCGGCTTGGTTAAGTACAATAACAACACGAAAACACTTACACTTGACGGTGCGAAAATTAACAGCAGCGCTTATTGCATTGAATCAAAAATAGAAGGACTCTCGCTGAATATTATAGGAACGAATCTATTAACGGGAACAGGCGGCTATTCTTGTATTAAACTTAACGCGGCTTCGGCAACCATTGCAGGCTCCTCTAATGCAAAATTGCAAATAAATAGCAAATCCATTGGTGTTTATCAATATAACTGCAATCTGACCATTGCAGGTGGCTGCGAGGTAATTGCGAATAGTGCAAATTATGGAATTTGTGGTCAAAATGGCAATAACGAAGTGCTTACTGTATCTGGAGGAAGTACAATAAAAGCTACCGGTGCGAGTGCAGGCTCCATAAGAGACTTGAAATCATTGGTGCTTGAAGACGGCGCCACCATTGTACAGCCTGCCGGAGCAAATTTCAGCCCTCAAGCAAAAGCGGTAGTAAATGCGAACAACGAGATTATAAAAACAGAAGTAGTGATATCCTCGCAAGCCGGCACGAAGTACAATCTTTGGATTGCAGGTGCACAAGTAACCGCCGCCAATGCCTCCAATATCACCGCCGCTATCAATGATGCTACCGTAGCTTCCGGCTCCATTAGTTACAAGCCCGATACCAAAACCCTCACACTGAAAGGTGCAAAAATAAAAAGCATCCAAGATTGCATTCTTTCCGAAATAGAAGGTCTAATTATAAAGCTGGAAGGAGATAATGTGCTAAACTCAACAGGAAATAATAGCTGTTTACTTCTTGTAGATGTTTCGACAACCATTAGCGGAGGTTCTACAGCTAAACTTCAAGCAACTTCTGCAGATCACGGTTGTATATTTTACCGTGTAGGTAATCTGACCATTACGGGAGGATGTGAGGTAGTCGCCAAAGGCGCTGCTTTTGGTATTTGGGGATTTAGTACCGAAGCGCTTACCATATCCGGTGGCAGCACGGTAAAAGCCACAGGCACAAGTATGGGTTCAATTTTTGGCATGAAATCATTGGTAATTAACAATGGTACTATACTACAGCCTGCGGGAGCGGTATTCGAAGCTACGAAAGGAGTGACGCTAAATGGTAATGTGGTAAAAACAGAAGTGATTATAAAAGGCGGTGGCACAGGCTTAGCGCTCAATACGGCTATAAAAACCGAAATCTACCCCAATCCGGCACGTGAGTTCTTTACTGTTACCTGCGCCGAGCCGATGGAGCTTATAGAGCTAATAGCTCTGTCAGGACAAGTAGCACTCAGTCAAGCCACCTCAGGCACTACAACCCGTATTACAGTCAGCGAACTACCTCGCACGGCATACATAGTGAAAATATATACCCGGGCTGGTTTAGTAACCGAGAAACTGATAACCGTCCCATAAGCCTTTAGGTGCAATCACTTTGAACGTCAGACATTCCTGCCCAACATTCTAATACAAACAAGAATGTTCGTTTCCCTAAAAAAGCGCTTGTTTTTCGACAAGTGCTTTTTTATTTGTCTCAATATTCCTTTTAATGAATTAAAAATTGTAATTTTGTAGTCCAATATTCAATACAAATGAGCTTTTGAGCTCAAAGAAAATATTAACGAGAAGACAAAAGAACAAAGATAGATGACGTACGTCGCTTATGTAACACGTTTTTTATCTCTTATCTTTTATCTTTTATCTAACTAACCTATGCAAAGAACAAAAATTGTTGACGCGCTGAAAAGTACAGCGTTTGGAACCGATGTGAACATTAAAGGTTGGGTGCGTACCCGCCGTGGAAATAAAAACGTGAGTTTTGTCGCGCTGAATGATGGTTCTACTATTCATAACATTCAGATAGTGATTGATTTAAGCAAGTTTGAAGAAGAATACCTGAAACCGATTACTACGGGCGCTTGCATCAGTGTAACGGGTAAATTGGTGGAGTCGCAAGGCAAAGGGCAAAACGTGGAAGTGCAGGCAGAAAACGTCCATATTTACGGCGGCGCCGATCCGGAAACATATCCGTTGCAGAAGAAAGGACATACGCTCGAATTTTTGCGTGAGATCGCGCATCTTCGCCCCCGTACCAACACGTTTGGAGCCGTGTTCCGCATCCGTCACCACATGGCGATTGCCATTCATAAGTTTTTCCACGACCGTGGATTTTTCTATTTCCACACACCGATTATCACCGCTTCCGATGCGGAAGGAGCCGGGCAGATGTTTCAAGTAACTACGCTTGACCTGAATAACGTGCCGAAAACTGAAAACGGTGAAGTGGATTTTTCGGAAGATTTTTTTGGACGTCACGCCAACCTGACCGTTTCCGGACAGCTTGAAGGCGAGCTGGCGGCGATGGCACTCGGCGCGATTTACACGTTCGGACCGACATTCCGCGCCGAAAACTCCAACACACCGCGTCACTTGTCCGAGTTTTGGATGATTGAGCCGGAAGTGGCATTCTACGAAATTGAAGAAAATATGCAGTTGGCGCAGGAATTTATCCAGTACTGCGTGCAGTGGGCATTGGATAACTGCGAAGATGACTTGAAATTTCTGAACGATATGTATGACAAAGAATTGATTGAACGACTGAAGTTTGTGGTCGAAAATGATTTCAAGCGTCTGACTTATACCGAAGGAATTAAAATCTTGGAAGAGGCCGTAGCAAACGGTCATAAATTCGAATACCGTGTAGGTTGGGGAGTGGATCTGCAATCCGAACACGAGCGCTATTTGGTTGAAAAACATTTCAAAAAACCGGTTATCCTGACTGATTACCCGCAGGAAATCAAAGCTTTCTACATGAAGCTCAACGAAGACGGAAAAACCGTGCGTGCCATGGACGTGCTTTTCCCGAAAATCGGCGAAATTATCGGCGGTTCACAGCGTGAAGAAGACTACGAAAAACTAAAAACGCGTGCCGCTTCAATGGGCGTTCCCGTTAAGGATATCTGGTGGTATTTAGATACCCGCCGATTTGGCACCGCGCCTCACTCGGGCTTCGGACTCGGATTTGAGCGGCTGTTGCTTTTCGTTACCGGCATGGCTAATATTCGCGATGTGATACCGTTCCCGCGGACACCGCATAATGCTGAATTTTAAAAGGGCTGCGAATTGACGCGAATTAGGACGAATTACACGAATTACACGAATTTTATTTGCAACCAACGGCTTCAGTCCGTTTGTTGCGTAAAGCTGAGAATTGAAAAGAGGATAAACTTCCGGCAGTCATTTTTGGTATAAAAAAGGGGAAAATCGGATAATTTTCGAATGGATTCGAAAAAAAAACCGGTTTATTTTCGATTTTGTTCGAAAATAATACTAATAAGTGTAAATGTGTTTCGTTGATGGGTAGCAATTTAGATGAATAAAATTATAAATAATGCGAATCAAAGGTTGATAAAAAAATCGAAAAAGCTAATAAGGTTATAATTTGATAGTTGCGATAGTTATTAAGGTTAAAGAGACATACTGAAATAAGGTTTTTTGTGAAATAATTAATAAAAGAAGTGCTTTTGAAAAATAAAGCCTCATTTATCTGACTGAAAATTAACCTTAATAACATTTATTGTCTGAGCTGAATTCACCTTATTGCCTTATTTTCAGTTAGATATAATTTTTTGTTGTTAAGTGTTGAACTCTCGATTCGAATAAATAAATGAACTTTAGCGCCATAAGAAAAGAACTATAAATATCCTTTCAGGAGCGAGCGGTTCGAGCAGAGATGCAATTGTTGTACTTAATAATAACCAAAAAATAACGTGTCAAAATTGAAAAGAAAATAAAAACATGAAGAAGTTAAGAAATCATTAAGGAATCCATTAAGAAAAGAACTAAATGTCTCTTAACTCCTTAACTGTTTCTTAATGTTTTTTAAAAAACTATAACTACCGTAGGTAAGGATCTGTTTTCTATAGCGATTGATTCTTTGTCTTTTCAATTTTACTTTGTAAAAAGATATTTTTTCAAAAAAACTACTTATTCTAAACTCATCAAAGTCCACCGTCATCAGACTTGGATTTAAGAGGCTTATTAATAAACATATGGAAAATATTCAAGTAAAAGAATTGGACAATGTAGTTGTGCTGTTTGCAGGTGATTCCGGAGACGGGATGCAGCTTACAGGAACTTTATTCTCCAATATCTCTGCCGTAATAGGCAATGAAATTTCAACCTTCCCGGATTATCCGTCCGAGATACGAGCTCCACAAGGCACGTTGGGCGGTGTTTCCGGATTTCAGGTTCATATCGGATCAAGCAAAGTTTATACACCCGGCGATGAGGTGGATATTTTTGTGGCAATGAATCCGGCTGCTCTTAAAGTAAATATTAAAAAGGTCAAAAAAGGGGGAGCCATTATTTTTGATGTGGATAGCTTTCAGAAAACTGACTTGACAAAAGCCAATTTTATAACAGACGATCCTTTTACGGAACTCGCTGTTTCTGATACCATCACGCTTATTCCTGCCCAGCTCACCACACTCACTCAGCAAAGCTTAGATGGTTTCGGTCTGGACGGAAAAGATGTATTGCGCAGTAAAAATATGTTCGCTCTCGGATTGGTTTGCTGGCTATTCAATCGGCCGATGGATAAAGCGGAACATTTTATTGAAAATAAATTCAAGAAAAAACCGACCGTTCAGCAAGCCAATATCAAAGTAATGAACGATGGATTCAACTACGGCAACAACCTTCATTTAACTATCCCTACATACACAATTGAACGTTCAGGAGATACAAAACCAGGAAGATATACGAGTATTTCGGGGAACAAGGCGACTTCTTATGGACTGATCGCCGCCGCCGAAAAAGCCGGATTGCCATTGTTTTTGGGAAGCTATCCGATTACTCCCGCTTCTGATATTATGGAGGATTTGGCGCTCCGACGTGATTTGGGAGTGAAAGTGATGCAATGTGAAGATGAAATAGCCGGAATTGCAACCGCTATCGGAGCTTCATTTGCCGGAAACTTGGCCGCGACCAACACTTCAGGTCCCGGATTGGCTTTGAAATCTGAAGCCATTGGTTTAGCCGTGATGGCAGAACTACCTTTGGTGATAATCGATGTGATGCGAGGCGGTCCTTCTACCGGGATGCCTACCAAAACGGAACAAACCGATCTGCTGCAGGCGCTTCACGGAAGAAACGGCGAAAGTCCCGTAGTAGTCATTGCTCCAAGTACACCGGATGATTGTTTTCACTATACTTACATGGCTTCCAAAATCGCATTGGAATATATGACTCCGGTCATCGTGCTTTCTGACGCGTTTATTGGTAATGGAACTTCACTCTGGAGGTTGCCGAAATTAGCCGATCTCCCCGAAATTAAACCAAACTACGTACCCGCAGATTTCGAAAATTACAACGCGACTTCTCGAAATGAAGAGACAAAAGTACGCTATTGGTCGTTCCCCGGCACAGAAGGATTTGAATATCGTAACGGGGGATTGGAGAAAGATTATTATAAAGGAAGTATTTCTACCGATCCGAAAAACCATCAAAAAATGGTTGATACCCGGGCGGCAAAAGTTCAAAATGTGCAACGCGATATCCCTGATTTAGAGATTTTTGGCGATGAAAACGCCGATTTGTTAGTTGTAGGTTGGGGAAGCACCAAAGGGCATTTGATGGGAACTGTTTCGAATATGCTCAAAAAAGGTAAAAAAGTAGCTATGACCCACTTTAACTATATTAATCCGTTGCCAAAAAACACAGCGGAAGTGTTGGGTAAATTTAAGAATATAGTAGTTTGCGAATTAAATTCAGGACAGTTTGCATCACACTTACGTGCGCAAATTCCCGGAGTAAATATTCTGCAATACAACAAAGTGCAAGGACAACCATTTACGGTTACCGAATTAGAAGAACAGTTAAATAAATTTGAAAGTTGAATATGGAAACCACAAAAATAGATTATACACCAAGAGATTTTAAGAGTGATCAGCAGGTACGATGGTGTCCGGGCTGTGGAGATTATGCGCTTGTGAACAGTTTGCAAAAGGTGATGGCCGAATTGGGAGTTTCACCTCATGATACAGCCGTGATTTCCGGTATCGGATGCTCGTCACGACTACCCTATTATATTAGCAGCTATGGCTTTCATACCATTCACGGACGAGGTGCAGCGGTAGCTTCGGGCGTAAAAGTAGCTAATCCGGCTCTTACCGTTTGGCAAATAACCGGTGATGGCGACTGCTTAGCAATTGGCGGAAACCACTTTATACACAGTATCAGACGAAATGTGGATATTAATATCCTGCTATTCAACAACCAAATATACGGATTGACAAAAGGGCAATATTCTCCTACCACACTGAAAGGCCGAATCACGAAATCATCTCCGTATGGAACAATTGAAGAGCCTTTCCGTCCGGCAGAACTCACCTTTGGAGCACGTGGTAATTTCTTCGGGAGATTGCTGGATGTAGATTTGAAAAACGCGCAGCAGGTGATGCTTGCCGCCGCGAAACACAAAGGCGCTTCTGTAATCGAATGCCTAGTGAACTGCGTGATTTTCAATCATGGCGCGCATGATGCACTTGGCGACAAAGCCACTCGACCGGATAAAACGATTTTTCTTGAGCACGGAAAACCGATGATTTTTGGAGTGAATAATGACAAAGGATTGATTCTTGAAAATGGACGATTAAAAGCGGTTAAGATAGGTGAAAACGGAGTTTCTGAAAATGATATTTTAATTCATGATGCTGAAACCCCAAATCCAACTTTGCATTGGGAGTTGGCAATGATGCAAGGTCCGGATATGCCGATAGCATTAGGAATTATCCGTGATGTTCCGGCCGAGACGTACAATGATGCAATGGATGCTCAAATTGCTGCCGTTAAAGCCAAATCAAAAATCAAATGTTTTGATGATTTGGTGGATAGCTTAGAACAGTGGGAGATATAGAGCCCCTCTCTAACTCTCCCCGGAGGGGAGAGAACGAGTTCAAGTCGAATTTTTAAAACGATCTTATGTTGTACGCCCCCAAATCTCCCCAGCGGGGAGGTTTGGTAGGGCTATCACTTCTTTAAAATAATACTCCTTCCTTTCTCCATTCTCCATAGTCAAAATTAACTTTCCGTCCGGTTCCACATTCTCTATTTTTGCAAGGAAATGTTCTTGAGTTTGTGCGTCGATATAGGGATGAAAACCGTCTTTCCGGTAGAGATTTTGGTGGTAATCGTGTTGGATTCTTTCAAAATCCATTTCGCGATAAAGCGTAAGAAGTTTGCTATAAATGTCTGAAAGGATTTTTTCCCGATCCATTTCTTTGCCGGTAATTTGTTTTAATGAAACGGGGTTGGGCGCATTGCTCGTAAAAACTTCTTGATTGACATTCAGTCCGATACCGATAATGCACTTGTCAATTTTATCCCGAAATAGCGAATTCTCAATCAATATACCGCAGATTTTTTTCTCTTTCCAGTATATATCGTTTGACCACTTGATGGTAATATCGTCGGTGTAGCTATCAAGGACTTTTTTTATTGCCAAACAAGTGAGTTGAGAAAGGATGAATTGTTCATTAATTTTAATGTTTTTGGGGTAAAGCAAAATGCTGAAAAGGAGATTTTTTCCGTTTTCGCTTTCCCATGAATTTCCCGGCTGTCCTTTTCCGGCAGTTTGAAAATCGGCGGAAACCAAATACCCTTCGGGAAGCTTTTCCTTTAAGGAAAGCTCTTTGAGGAGGGTGTTGGTGGAGATGGTAGATGGGATGTGGAGCATAATTTATTAGTCACTAAATCTTCGTCAACTGACGGAGTAATTTGGAGTGTTTTTTGATTTTTGTAAAAACTTATCTCTGTTTTTTGGCGACAAGAATGTCGCTATATCCGAAACTTCTTCGGATTAACTACTTCAAGGGTTTTCAACCACTTGAAGAGTTAAAATACAACTTTCCAAATGGTCGGAGACCTTTGAAATAGTTGAGAACATAGAAATAAAAAACCTAAAAAATCCTGCCTCTGTGGGGGATTTAGTATTGGGCTCTTATTAAAAATTCTTCTATCTTTTTCCTTGTTTCTATAGTGCTTGTCGAGTTTGGATTATTCACAATCACCGCGAAAGCAAATCGGTTACCGTTCGTGTTGATGTAACCGGCATAAGCTCTCACACGGCTGATTGTACCACTTTTTGCTTGCACTCTCCCTTCGAGCGAAGTGCCTTTCAAGAAATTACGTATGGTGCCCGATTTACCTGCCACAGGCAGAGAAGCACGGAAGACCGAATTGTTCGATGACTTATCCATATAGCTCAACAAACTTACGAAAAAATTGGCAGAAACCGCGTTTACGGTGGAAAGCCCCGAGCCGTCGTAGAGAAAAAGTTCGTCCACGGGCAAGCCTTTCGATTTCCAAAACGCATTAATCCGTTTCACCGCTTCGGGCGATGATGCCTGTATTCCCGACTGCAACGCCAAATGACGGAACAGATGTTCGGCAAAATGATTGTTGCTGTTCGAATTGATTTCTTGGATAATTTCGGTTAATTTTGGAGATAAATGGGTGTAAATCACGGTTCGTCTACCGGAAACGCCAGCTTCATCGGTAGCAATACCCGTAACTGAAATTCCACTCGATTTTAATTTCCAGGCTAAATCCCTTGCCAAAACTAATCCGGGACGCGGAATGTCGCCCTTAATCTTAAAACTTGGACGATTAGCAGGAATCTCTCCGTAAATGCTACGCTCGTTCACAAATGGCGCACCGTAGAAATAGGCGCTGTCAAAGCGGATGGTGGTGCTTCTCAGGTAGTTTTTGAATGTTAGTTCGGGAATGTTCGGTGTGATTTTCACGATTTCGGGCGTGGTGCCCACCGCACCCGATCTCAGCTCCATTTCAAAGGTGTTGTCTTTGTACGAAATGCCGTAAGCGCCCGCCCCAAAGTAATTTCCCATATCTTCCCAAAGCCATTTCGGATTTATGCCTTCCGTGTCGTACACCGACGCGTTGGCAATGATATTACCGTTGATTTGTTTGATGCCTGCTTTGCGAACGGCTGAAATCCAATCATTTAGAAAATTAATGTTCCCCAATTTCGACGAACCGAGTGTCGGGTCGCCACTTCCGTAGATGATTAAATTGCCTTGTAAAACGCTGTCGGCTGAAATAATTCCCTCAATTTCCAACGTAGTTTTGAACCGATAGTCCGCTCCCAAAACTTCCAAAGCCGTTGCCGTGGTAATTAATTTTACGGTCGAAGCCGGCACGAACGAGTTACTCGCGTTATGGCTGTGTAGCGTTTTCCCGCTCTGTAAATCCTTGACCATAATGCTAATGTTTGCATTGCAGTGTAAGGAGTTGTTGGTTAAAGTGGCGATCGGGGATTGGGCTGAACCGAGCGAACAGACAAGAAAAATTATTGGAAAAGTAACGAGTTTTTTCATAAAGTTCAATAATTGATTTTTTAGTCTGACTTATAGACTTTATTATCCAATATGATATAGAATTTGTCTAAAACTATTCATGGTAATTATATTTTGGAAAACTCTTATAGAGTTTGGCTTTATGTTTTATATTTTCCCCCAGATAAATCTGGGGGTTATTTATGGTTTTGTCCTACGGACATTTTTTCCTGATTTTATAAATTCAAGATGCTTAATAGGAACAAAAACTTGTGCAATTCCGCTTTCTATCCCATCTTTAATTTCTTTTTTTAGTGCTAAAATTTTATTTTTTTTCATTTTTTTTTTAACTAATTGCTGATAAGAAATACGCTGTAAGCGTTTCCATTGCATAACCCCCGGATTTATCCGGGGGATTTGAGCAAGAATATGCCCAAAACTCTGTAAGAGTTTACCAATTATCAAATTAAATATCGTTCATTCCATTCTATTCCATTCTCGGTTAAAAGCTGTTTTAATTCATCAGCAAATGAAACTTTGCGATGGTGTTCTTTTTGATTTTTTATGTAATTGATTATTTTATTTTTGTCTTTTAGATTGTAAGTAATTGCACAATATCCTTCTGCCCATGATTTGAAATGCGGGAAAAGCCCGGAGTTTTTCATCCAAATATTAGAAGCTGTTTTTATCTCCTTGATGTAATCGGATAATGCAATCGTTGGGTGCAAATCTGATAAAATATGAATATGGTCATTAGTCCCATTAATTCTGTATAGAACACAATTTCTTTTATTAATTGTACCCCAAATGTATCTGTAAAGAGCCTCGTGATGCTCTTCTGTTAATGTTTGTTCTCTATTGTAAGTACCGAAAACAATATGATAGAGAATTTGTCTAAAACTATTCATGGTAACTATATTTTGGAAAACTCCTACAGAGTTTGGTTTTATGTTTTGTGTTTTCCCCCAGATAAATCTGGGGGTTATTTTTGGTTTTGTCCTACGGACATTATTGATAGCTATTTCAATTAATCAGCTTCAAAAAACACCCCAAACCTTTTCTCAAAACTATCAGGCAAATTCCCCCAATACGCTTTTGGTTCGCGGCGGACGGGATAGTGCGAGCGTTGACGCTCAAAAGTTTCGGGCGATGATTTTAGTAAATTGCTTTCGGTTAGAATATCGTAAGTTGTTTTGAAAAAATCATTGAAGCTCAAATCCTTGAAATCGCCGTCCAATCCTTTCGGTAATTCGGACGGTTCCCAATCGTTCAATCCGAGCTTGAAAAATCGGCTGATCGAACGCACGCTTTGCTGTGTGGCATTGGCTTTGCCGTCGGCCGAATAGCCGGCTATATGTGGCGTGGCAAGCGCAACCATTCCTAACAGTTCCAAATCGATATTCGGCTCATTTTCCCAACAATCCAGCACCACATCCGACACCAACCCCGCATTTATGGCATTTTTAAGCGCTTGATTGTCCACCACTTCGCCACGAGAAGCATTGATAAGAATGGGTTTCCGTTTCAAAGATTGAAAGAATGCTTCGTCCGCCAAATGATACGTTTTATCAATGCCTTCAAAATGCAGGAACGGGTGAAACGCGATGATATCGGCTTGTACCGCCACATCATTCAGGGAAACGAATTCGGTGTTTCCTTCTGTGCGGGCGCGTGGCGGGTCGTTGATCAACACGTTCATTCCAAACGCTTTGCAAAGTTTCGCCACACGTGAGCCCACATTCCCTACGCCCACAATTCCGATGGTTTTCGAGCGTAAATCGAAACCGTTCTTTTCGGCTAAATAAATCAACGTCGAAGCCATGTATTGCGTTACGGAAAGCGCGTTGCAACCGGGAGCATTCGCCCATTTTATATCATTATTGTCACAATACTTCGTGTCAATATGATCGTAGCCGATGGTAGCAGTAGCGATGAACTTTACTTTAGAACCTGCGAGTAATTTCTCGTTGCACTTGGTGCGAGTGCGGATTATCAGGGCATCGGCATCATGCACTACTTCAGGTGTCATCTCCTTGTAAGTGAGATACTTTACTTCTGCTATATTGTCTAATGCTCCTTGAATATAAGGTATGTTTTTATCGATTATTATTTTCATACGATTAAATATTATTCTTTACATTAAGGTCCTATGGAACACGCCATTAACCATTTTCTTGGGTTTAAGATTTATCTTAAATGGCTGTTTCATACATTTTATGTTTATTTTTCACATTAAGGGTTCCATACGTTTTATGTTTTATTGATGGAAATCCGGACTTTTATCAGCTAATTAAGAAGTGAAAGGACTTTCATTTTGCAAATTTAAGGCAAAATTCTCCATTATTGCCCCTTTTTGACTATTTTTGCGAAATGATTCCGGAAGATTTCCTAATTTTGAGCAATATAAGGTGTTTTATAAGTTGCCGCCAAAAGATGGAAATTTGAAGTGCCTGTGCTTATATTTCTTTACATTTCGTAAAAATGCTCAGTAATTTGAGATGACTTTTTAGAAAAATATCAGAATTACTTGGGTTACCTGCAGCTATTTACTGCCGGATAAAATATTGGAAATGTACTCATTTTCAGCATCAAAAGTATTGGAGCGGTATATCATGAAGTAGATAGTATGTCAAAAATCACATTAAATAATATGAAATTCCATGCTTATCACGGTTGTTTAGACTTTGAAAAGCGGGACGGAAATACATTTTTGGTTTCGGTAGAAATGGAGTTGGATACCCAATCAGCCGGCAAAACGGATAGATTAGAAGACACACTTAATTACCAAGAAGTGTATGACGTGGTGAAGCGTGAAATGGAAATACCATCGAATCTGATCGAACATGTAGCGCATAGGATTTATGATTCATTAGTTGTAAATTTCCCTGAGATAAAGTCGTTGAAGGTAAAACTTTCGAAGCTCAATCCGCCTCTTGGTGGTAAAGTGGATTGTGTTAGCATTGAAATTTCTTAGTTCCAATAAAGGAATGAAAAACGAAAGACCGGTGTTTATTTTTGTTTTCCAAAAATGATTTCTATTTTTGTTTATTTTAGAAAGTAATTTTCTCAAGTAGTACAAATAAAAAGCAACTGATAAACCGCAAGTCTTAAAGCTTAGAGCGAATTGTTTCTAAGTTTTGACATTTAATATCTATGTCCGGAATAAAAAAATACCATAACTATTTTTTCCTTGCCGGTGTGCTTATCCTGATATTTTTAGCATACAAATTGGGATTTGGTACAATTTACGACAATTTGAAAAAAACAGGTTGGTGGTTTGTTCCTATTTTCGGGATTTGGATTATCGTCTATCTTTTCAATGCCTGGTCACTCAATATTATCATCACGGACAACACAGATGAATCAAAAAAAGTAAATATCTGGAAACTGTTGAAACTGACGATAAGTGCTTACGGCATAAATTATATTACCCCCTTAAGTATCGGAGGTGAGCCTTATAAAGTTCTCAATCTCAAAGATGATATCGGTACACACAAAGCCACTTCTTCTGTGCTTCTGTATGTGATGATGCATTATGTGTCTCACTTTTTTTTCTGGCTAATTTCCATTCCGGTCTTTGTTTTTATAATGCCCGAAATTTCTCCGGCAATTCAGATTGTACTGTGGAGCGTTTTTATCGCTTGTGTTTTGCTGATTTTATGGGGGTATTCCGTTTTCAAAAAAGGCATTATTAATAATGCGCTGAAAGTCTGCTCTAACATACCTTTCTTAGGGAGAAAAATAAATATTTACCGAGAAAAAAATAAGCATCATTTTGATGAAATGGACAGGCTGATTGCTGATTTATACATCAATCGCAAAAGAGATTTTTTCTCTTCACTTTTCGTAGAGCTTATTTCCCGATATATTTCCTGTTTTGAGGTTTATTTTATGGCAGTTCCGCTCGGGTTTGATCTCACGTTTATTCAGTCATATTTGATTGTTTCTATCGCCACTTTAGTTGCCAATATCTTCTTTTTCGCCCCCATGCAAATGGGAACACGTGAAGGCGGATTTGTATTGGCAGCCACAACCCTCGCTATTCCTGCCGGAGCAGGAGTTTATATTGGCCTGTGCACACGGATTAGAGAATTATTCTGGATCTTTATTGGTGTGGCGCTTACAAAAATCTCATTTCAGTTCAAAAAATCTGCCGGTACACAATATTAAATTTAAACTTTTTTCACTCAAATCAGTCTTAAATTTAACCCGATTCCCTTTAATTTACTCGAAAACAGAACAAAAAATCAATGCAGCTTGAACAAGACAAAACCAAGTCTTTTTCTGAAATAGTACAAACATTTCAGGAGCGGCTATATTGGCATATACGGCAAATGGTGTTGGTACATGATGATGCGAATGACATCCTGCAAAATACTTTTTTAAAGGCTTGGAATGGATTGGATAAATTTCGGGGCGATTCTCAACTTTCAACTTGGTTGTATCGGATTGCTACCAACGAAACACTCACCTTCTTAGCTCAAAAGAGGATGAGAAATGTATTCTCGATTGATGAAACGGAAGATTTACTATTCAATAATCTTCAGGCTGACAGTTTTTTTGATGGTGATGAAGCCCAACTGAAATTACAAAAAGCGATTCTCACACTGCCGGAAAAGCAAAGACTGGTTTTTAATATGCGTTTTTACGAAGAAATGCCATACGATCAGATGAGCGAGATTCTTGGAACTTCGGTTGGTGCATTGAAAGCTTCTTATCATCATGCTGCGAAAAAAGTTGAAGAATTCCTGAAAAAAGAATGAGTAGAGAGCTAAAAAACCGGCTACAGGATGCCCGATAACACGAGACAAGGAAAATTTGATTAAAAAGGATATCAAGGACAATAAAAACTTTTAACAATTTACCTGCTTTACCAAATTTAAACCTTTGAATTATTATTAAGTCTAAATACAAAAATGGAAGAAAACAAATACATAGAGATGCAAAAAATAGGGAATAGACGTCCATTCTCTGTTCCTGAAAATTACTTTGAAGATTTTACAGCTCAAATGGTAAGTTTGACTGTTGAATCATCTGCTCCAAAGCGCTCATTAGTAAGGCCATGGATGTATGGCGCTGTTGCTTCCCTGATTGGGGTTGTTATGCTCGGACAAGTATTCTTGTCGAATAATAAAAAACAAGAATTGGCTTCCGAAACCTATGATACTTATATTTTATCTCAGGTAAATGAGAATTCGATAATCGATTATTATTTAGCATCTGAAACTGATTAATTTAAGATAATGAAAAAACTTACGCTACTTGCCTGGTTATTTACATTTGTATTGGTATCAGCACATGCACAAGACCAGAATCGGCATAGAAATTTTGACATTAATAAATTTCATGAAAGAAAATGGGAATTTATGATGTCTGAAGTCAAACTTTCTCCGGCAGAAATGAGTTTGGTGAAACCGGTATTTTTAAATTACGAGAAAAATGGTTGGGAACTTCACAGACAAACCCGTGACTTGTTCAGAAAAACCAGAAATGGCACTATGACTGAGAAAGATTACAGCGAACTGAATGACAAAATGATAAATATGGAGATAAAACGATCACAATATCTTCGAGAATACCATATGAAACTTCGAAAACTTTTGAAGCCTGAAACTCTATTTAAGTATTACAGAGCCGAAAAAAGCTTCGAAAGGCAACTTTTAACTAAAAGACCTCAGGGTGAACCATCAAGAGGAAATAAGTAATAGTTTTTTTTTCATAAGTTAATGATTAATTAGAGTTGGAAATGGCGTGAACGAGAGTTTACGCCATTTTATTTTTCAGGTGAATGGCAGTTGGGATGAATTCGATTGATTTGTGTTGTAAAAAAACAAAAATAATACTATCTTTGCAGTCCGAATAAAACGGTACCTTGGCCGAGTGGTTAGGCACCGGTCTGCAAAACCGTCTACAGCGGTTCGAATCCGCTAGGTACCTCAAAAATAAAAACCTTTTGTGAGTCAATCACAAGAGGTTTTTTATTTCTGCAAACGTTTTATATTACATTTAGAGTACTTAACTTATTTTTCTATTGTTTGGAGCAGGTATTTGTTATTTTTGCAAATATAATATAACAAGCCTATGTTAGCAAAATTCAATCTCAACTATAAAGCCTACTGGGGACAGACTGTTTTTCTACATATTTACGACGAAAATGAGAATTTCGAAGAGTATGAAATGGTGTGTGTCAACGAGTCAGAATGGAAAGTCGAAATTAAAATTCAAGCCGAGAAAAAATCAATTACCTACCGATATTGCCTCAAGGAAGAGAATGAAATATGCCGAAATGAATTTAATGGCACAAGAAAATTTGAAATTCCCTCAAATATTGAAAAAATCAATTTTCGGGATTATTGGAGAATGCCAAATGGCGATAGTCCTTTTGATACGATTGCTTTTACAGATGTTTTCTTCAAAAGAAAAAGAACAAACCGGAAGAAACCCGATAATCAAAATGAGAATTTTATCCTTCAGCTTCGTTGCTCACAAATGGAGCCCGATCGTCATTTCGCGATTATAGGCAACCAGGACGTACTCGGCAACTGGGATGTGACTAAAAAAGTTCGATTAGATGAAAGTAATTTTCCTGTTTGGTCTATTTCATTAAATGCTGATGAATTAAAATTTCCATTGGAATATAAATTTCTGATCGTAGATACTAAAACCGATGAGGTGCTGGCGTGGGGTGGTGGACCGAACAGAAAAGTAGAAGAAGTAGATTCCTCGGAACTTACAATTGTGACAGATGAGAATTTTATCCGTACAATTCCTTCCTGGAAAACAGCCGGCGTGGCTATACCGGTGTTTTCCCTGCGAAGTGAAGAAAGTTTTGGTACGGGTGATTTTATGGATCTAAAAAAAATGGTTGATTGGGCAAAGCTGACCGGACAAAGTTTTATCCAGATTTTGCCGATTAATGACACTATTCTCAACCATTCCAACTACGATTCATATCCATATAATGCAGTTTCTGTCTATGCCCTGCACCCGATTTATTTGCGATTGGAAAAAATGGGCATTCCTGTCGGCAAGAGAGATTTAGCCTATTTTCAGAAAAAGAAAAAAGAGTTGAATGAGAATGACTTTTCTGATTATCAAAATGTATTAAATGAGAAATGGAAGTATTTTAAACTCCTGTTTGATCAGGATGGAGAATCGGTTTTTCAGTCAAAAAAATATAGAACATTTTTCAAAAACAACCAAGAATGGCTTGTCCCTTATGGCGTGTTTTCGTATTTGAGGGATAAAAATGGGACGCCTGAATTTAGTAAATGGGCTGAACATCAGGTTTATGACAAAGAGAAAATAGATGCGCTTGCTGACCCGGAATCACCTCTTTACAATGAAATTTCATTCTATTACTTCTTGCAGTATCATCTTCACAACCAGTTGGTAGAGGTGCGGGATTATGCTCACAGCAAAGGTGTGGCACTGAAAAGCGATGTGCCAATCGGCGTTAGTCCTCGCAGTGTGGATGCATGGGTGGAACCGCAACTTTTCAACACAACAATGCAAGCGGGAGCACCGCCTGACGACTTTTCTGTAACGGGTCAAAACTGGGGCTTCCCCACATATAACTGGGAGGAAATGGAAAAAGATGATTATCAGTGGTGGAAAAAACGTTTTCGGAAATTTGTGGAATATTTTGACGCGTACCGGATTGACCACATACTCGGATTTTTCCGCATTTGGGAGATCCCCGGAGATGCAGTTTGGGCTTTGACAGGAAGCTTTAATCCTGCCTTGCCATTTAGTGTGCAAGATTTACAAGCACGAGGGCTTTGGTGGGATGAAAACCGACTGCTGAAACCTTACTTAAAAGAACATGTAATTCGAGCCATTTTCGGGAAATATGCCGACGATGTGATGCGGGAATATTTGATAATGGACGGTTGGCAAAACTTCAAATTTAAGCCCGAATTTGATACGCAGAAGAAAATTGAAGTGCATTTTGCGTCATTGGGATATAATTACACCGAGAAAGAGCTGAAAATCCGCGATGGGCTTTACGCGCTCCATTGTGAAGTGCTTTTTGTGCGGGACAAACGAAATTCTCAGCTTTTTCACCCTCGAATTTCGATGCACTCATCACATACTTTTCGTGATTTAGATGATAATTCTCGGAGGATTTTAGATAAAATTTACATTGAATATTTCTATCACCGGCACAATGAATTCTGGAAAGAACAGGCATTGAAAAAACTTCCCGCTATTATTTCTGCGACAAATATGCTCGTATGCGGAGAGGACTTGGGGATGGTGCCTGATAGTGTGCCGGAAGTGATGCAGAAGTTAGAATTGCTGAGTCTTGAAATACAGCGAATGCCGAAAAAGCCGAGCGCCGAATTTGCCATGCCGGAAGACGCTCCGTATTTGTCGGTTTGCACCACGTCCACGCACGATATGAACCCAATCCGAGCTTGGTGGGAAGAGGATAAAGCTTTGACACAACGATTTTACAATCGTGCATTGGGACTTCAAGGACCTGCGCCGGAAACGCTGACGCCACTTTTAGCTGAGAAAATCATTGATCAACATTTGCAATCGGACGCCATGCTGGTAATTTTGCCTTGGCAGGATTGGATGGCGATAGATAAAAAATTGCAACTCAAAAATCCTCACGCAGAACGAATTAACGTGCCCGCCGACCCGCGGAATTTCTGGTGCTACCGTATGCACTTGACGTTGGAACAGCTTCTTTCGGAAAAGAAATTCAATGCCAAAGTGAAGCGGATGATAAAGGAGAGTGGACGTTGATTTCAGGTTTCGGGTTCTGTGTTTCGCGTTTCGGGTTGTTTTTTTTGTTTTCATTCTGTGAAATATACAGAATTTGCGGAGTATTTTTTATTGTCATCTCGACTTTTCTTAAAACAGTAGAAAACATAGAATAATTTATACTTAGTAGTATTCAAAAAATAAAGGAATAAGGTTGATAATTAGTCTTATTCGAAGTTATTAAGGTTAAAATTGAAGATAAGGTTTTAAACCTTATTCTAAATAGTTAGAGCCTTAATAACACTGACGCAAACAAAGATATTCAACTTTATTACCTTGTTTTCAAAAACACTAAAGTTTGAGACTTTCTTTTCTCTATCTTTCTTTTTCTCTTATTTTATTGTTATCGAATTTTGATAAAATGTCCTAATTTGGTTGAAAAGTGTACTACAGTTTGCTATGTTTTTTACAGGTCAAGGCGACTTCTTTATAATCATAATTTGTGACCTTGAAAAAAAGTGGAATTAACACTTCAATCTGTAAAATCAAATATCTCTCTATTTAATCCTTTCAAACACCCCTTGTTTTTCTTACCTTTGCAAAAATAACAACCGGCAATTTCTTTTTAAAATTATGTCAGCAAATCAAGAAAATTCGAAAGTCACCCAAACTGGAGATTTAGAAGGCAGATACGACCTGCGGGGTGTTTCCGCTTCTAAAGAAGATGTTCACAACGCCATTAAAAACATTGATAAAGGACTTTATCCAAAGGCTTTTTGCAAAATTATTCCTGATTTTTTGGGGAATGATCCCGAATATTGCAATATCATGCATGCCGATGGGGCAGGAACGAAATCGTCACTGGCTTATGTCTATTGGCGTGAAACGGGCGATTTGTCCGTATGGAAAGGAATTGCGCAGGATGCACTGATCATGAATGTTGATGATTTAATTTGCGTAGGTGCAACGGATAATATCTTACTTTCTTCAACGATTGGAAGAAACAAAAACCGAATCCCGGGTGAAGTGATTTCGGCGATTATCAACGGTACGAGCGAATTAGTAGCCGAACTACGTGAAATGGGTGTGAATATCTACGAAACAGGCGGCGAAACGGCTGATGTGGGCGATTTAGTTAGGACAATCATTGTGGATAGTACGGTTACTTGCCGGATGAAACGAGCGGATGTGATTGACAATGCCAATATCCGGGCGGGTGATGTGATTGTTGGTCTTTCGTCGAGCGGACAAGCGACTTATGAAAAAGAATACAACGGCGGAATGGGTAGCAATGGTCTTACTTCTGCGCGTCATGATGTTTTCGCGAGTTACTTGGCCGAAAAATATCCTGAAAGTTATAACCCGGAAATACCGCGAGATTTAGCCTATTCAGGTGGGAAAAAACTGACTGACAAAATTGAAAACTTGGGTATTGATGCCGGGAAATTGGTGCTTTCACCAACGAGAACGTATGCTCCGGTAGTCAAAAAAATGCTCGAAACGCTTCGTCCACACATTCACGGTATGGTGCATTGCAGTGGCGGAGCACAAACAAAAATTCTGCACTTTATCGACAACTTGAAAGTGGTGAAAAACAACCTGTTCCCCATTCCTCCACTTTTCCGACTTATCCACGAACAATCCGGCACCGACTGGAAAGAAATGTACAAGGTTTTCAATATGGGACACCGTTTGGAAGTTTACCTGCCAAAAGAATATGCCCAAGAAGTTATCGATATCTCCAAATCATTCGGTATTGATGCGCAAATTGTGGGTTATTGCGAAGCTTCTGACAAGAAAGAATTAGTGATTGAAAGTGAGTTTGGACGGTTTCTTTATTGATTTTAGAGTTACGAAGTACGATTTACGATTGGATAATTAAGCGATCGTAAATCTAAAATCGTAAATTGTAAATTATTCAAATACAGTACTATAGCTATTCAAAAGTAGCCTTTTCGCATACTCCGTTGCTTCTTCCAATCCATCTTTCCCTGAATATCCGTTGATTATCATCAGCAGATTGGTGGTGTCGAGGGAGATTTTGGTGCGCTCTTCATCACTTGTAGGTGTTCCGATACCGCCGATATTGTCTCGATACACGGGTAAGCCTTCAATATTCAGTAATCCGCGACCAATCGCTTCGAACTTTTCGCCCGCTTTTCCCACTCCCAAAATCAAATCACCATCAATTAAATCCGCATCAAATCCGCCGATGGAATAGCCTGTTTTCATTGATACGAGATTAATCAAATCCACAATTGTGTCAATTTGATAAAGCGGAATGCCCCTTACAATCCGTCTGAGCAACGCTTCTGCCGATGGTCGGTAGCGGTTTGGGTCTTTTCCGAGTTTTTTGTAGGTGTTGCGAGTCTCAAGAATGTTTGGAAGCTTATTTATTTGATTTAGTTTTGTTTCAGAAGTAAATTTCTCAGAAAATGCGGTGATTTCCTGCCAGAGTTCTTCGTTGTAAGGTGTATTTTTCACCTCACATTGAATGGCAGAAAAGGCAAAAACGGGACAAATATTGTAAATTTCAGGGCTGACAGAGATATTGATCATGACTTAGGATTTTCTTGGTTTATCGGTCGGGTAGATTGGCAATCGAAAAATGGATTTTTCGACGAACAACTTATCGGAATGGCATAAATATTCGAACATCCGGGCATCCAACCAAGTTCTTGCGCTACGCGCCCCGCCGAAAACATCACCCGACTGTCTACGCGCCAATCCGAAGCGGTAGCGCACGCCGAACCAATCGCTATGCCTACATCGACAGAATTAAGCGAGCAAGGAACTTCGTCGTATTTCAATTTTTCGTCGCACGTCGGAAATCCGCAATAGCCACAATTTAAGCCATGAGTTTTAGTTTTGGTGCCAATCAAAAGAATGGCTTCGGCTTGCAGGATGTTTTCTGCATCGCGCAAAATAAATTTTAAGCCTGTTTTTTCGCCGTAACTGAGCATTTCTGCTGAAAGCTCAGCAATGTGTTCGTCCGTTACGGTGATAATTTCTATCAAGTCCAAGCCTTTCCCTTTTGGCGCGGTACGGGCGGAAGTTACCATCGCATCGGCGACTTGGAGTAAACGTGATTGGCGGTTGGTACGTTCGTTGAGTAGCATAATAAAAAGCCCCTTAATCCCGCAGGATATAGCTGTTAAATTCTAATTTTTAATTCGCTTTTACAACTATTCCAACGGTCTGCGACCAGTTGGAAAGTTGATCTTTCAACTTTTGAAGTGGTTAGAAACCCTTCAAATAGTTGAAATAAAGAAGAACATAACAGCCCCTGAGAAGGAATTATATCGGGGCTGATAAAGTTTTACTAAGTTATTTACGAAAATATTGGATTTCAAAATTACGTAATTTTCAACGAACACACAACTCCTCGGAAATCTCTTGGGTGTGGCGACATTCCTGTCGCCAAAATGGCGGTAAGAATACCGCCACACCCGAAGCGTATCCGAAAAAAATAACAGGCACGATAGCGCTCTACCGTGCCTGTCAACTTGACATATATTTAATTAACCAAAAATGGTTCGTGAGGATGAAGTTATTTTTTAACTTCTTGCGTAAACTCTACATTGTCAATACATACATATTTGGGTGTGTTGAGTCCCCACTCACCCTTATCCGATGAATCGAAAGTGAAACGTACCTTATCTACTTCGCCTAATTTGCTGACATCCACTTTTTCCCACTTGTCGGAAATAAATGATTTACCGTTCCGAAAATCAGCAAGGTAATAATCAACTTTTCCGGTTTCGGTGCTACCAGAAAAACCGGTAATCGTTACCTTAAACCAATCGCCTGCTTCAAATTTCTTGGAATAATCACTTCCGTTTTTAATGATATAATACGCTGTAGTAGTGTTTGTTAACTGTATGTTCTTAATCTTGTATGCGCCATAAACATTAGCAACAGAATGAACGTATGCCGTATCATACACTACCCCAAATTTTTTGGAGTTTAACGCACCGCTTCCCGCAATTACGTTGTACTGATTCATGCCGTCATATCCCTCCGCTTTGGTGTCTGTGTGCGAAGAGCAGGCAATTCCGCCATTCCAAAATGCGCTTCCGTTCATTTGAAATTTAATTCCTTTTGACTCGAATGTCTCGGTGGTGATTCCGTCTTCATTTAATGTTACATCTTCAAAATCAATGATTGTGGTAGTAATTTTGAGATCGGGTCCACCAATGGTGGTGTCGTCTTTTTTGCAAGAAGTAAATGTAACGGCAAGTAACAGTATTACGTAAAATAAATTTATTTTTTTCATTGTTTTGTAAATTTTTTATTGTTTGATAAATTTCATTGTTTTATTATTTATTTTCGCCACGTAC
This sequence comes from Porphyromonadaceae bacterium, assembly GCA_012523295.1. Classification (GTDB taxonomy): domain Bacteria; phylum Bacteroidota; class Bacteroidia; order Bacteroidales; family Paludibacteraceae; genus UPXZ01. The sequence continues at coordinate 51,361 of JAAYIT010000048.1, forward strand.
ACACCGTTTGTCCAGCTACTTACGTTTATTTGCGTACCGGCTGTGTAGTTGGTGTTTTCATACACTTTTACGCCCGCGGCGGAATAAATGGACAAATAGCCGTCTGCACTTACGCTAACGACATGAGTAGCGGGATTGGGCGAAACAAGAATAATTGATTGTTTATTATCGGTCAATCCCGTAGGTTTTGACACAACTAAACTTACCTTACTTGACTCAACGGAGGAAACTTCGTTCTTCACAATACAGTGATATTCACCGCTATCGCTTTCTTGCGCGTTTGGTATAGAGAGTGAACTTTCGGTTGCACCATCAATCGGTTCTGACGCAGTAGGCGCTTGTTGAGCAATTCCCGAAGGCGCTGTGGCAGATTTATACCACTGATAAGTTAGATTATCTCCTTCTGCAACAACTGAAAGCGTAACATCATCTCCAACGGTTGCAGATCCTGCTACGGGTTGAGTGGTAATTACCGCTTTGGCAAGAACAGTCAGCGTTACTTTTTCAGAAGCCATTACGCCTGCGTCATTCGTTACCACACAATGGTATGTACCGTTTTTGTCTTTTAGTAGTTGTTCAAACAAAATAGAGTAAGTTGCACTTGTTGCCCCGCTGATTGGCTCATCGTCTTTGTACCATTGGTATCGTAGATTACCACCACGAGCGGTAATCGAGAATGAAGCGAATGCATTTTCAGCTTTTACCAATGAAACGGGCTGTTCGGTAATTTCCGGTACAATTAACCGTGCTGTAAACAACACTTTTTCGGAAACAACTTCACCTGCCGAGTTTTTAACAACGCAATGAAACTGAGCGCCATTATCTTCTAATTTAGTAACAATGGAATACATGGACGAAGTGGCATTATTAATTAGCGCATCATCTCTATACCATTGATAAGCCAAGTCGCCACCGATTGCTTCCACGGTGAATGTTGCTATTTCCCCGACTACTACGTCTTGTGCCGTAGGTTGAGTAGTTATTTCCGGTACAGCAATAACGTTGACGTTAAGCGTAGTAGAAACCAATTTGCCGTTTGAATTGGCTTTTAATGTCAATTTTGTGGTGCCAAGTGTTCCTTTTGATTTTAGCGTTAAGGAATCGCCTGAGATTTTCACATCCACTAAGTCGGGATTGTCCACACTAAAAGATTTGACAATTGCTTTATCAAAATTGTCTTTATCGGTAATTTTATCTCCCAAGTAGATTGCCGTGTCATTTTTGAAAGAAATTTTTCCTAATTGCGTATTGTCGATAACGGGACCATAATTATCGGGGAAAACAGGCATAGCGGGGAACCAATAATGTTTTTCCATTTCATATTCTCTCAAAACTTCGCCATCTACGGCATTAATCTGTATGACCTTATAAGATTGGTCGCCAAAGCCTTTAAACATGGAAGCATAAATGTGGTCTGTTTCAGGGCTAATTCGAAAACCTGCTCCGTACAACCCCCAATCGTCAGTGGATTCATAAACGACTACAGGCTCGGCTGACGGATCGTCTAAATCCAATTTATATATTTTTTTTGAAGGCATCCAACCGCCGTTATTTTTCCAATAAAGCGTATTGGTCTGCTTGGAAGCGCAGAATCCGTCCGCTGTCCACGCGTACCACGAATTGGGGATTGAAGCTTCATTAGGGAGTATTCTATTTTCAGTTTCCAATGTATAAGGATTTATTTTAACCAATGTCTTGCCGGAGTTAGCCGTTTCGTCGGTACTTGCCCACACATTGCCGTCTTTACTCATAACGATAGAGCCGTACTTTCCGTTAATGGTGGTTTCCAAGGTGTTGGTAAGCGCGTTGATAACCAAAATGCCTTTGTTTTGCAGAACGGCAAAAACCCGGTTGCCTACGCGTAGCATGGTTCCCACTTGTCCGTTATACGGACCGCCTTCGCCCGAAGTGCCTTCAATTTTATTTCCAACGGTTAAATTATTTATATCAAAAAGATAAATACCGCCCGATGTACCAATATAGCCCGTATTTTCATCTACGCCAAGGAAGGAACGACCGTCAGCGCCACCGATAGTTGGAAATTCGGCTTTTACTTTCATCGTAACAGCATCCGCCACAGCCAACCTGCTACCTTGAATGGAAGCGCCCCCGTCTTTGTCCTGCTTGGAAACAATGTACATTTTCCCCCCGTAAATAGTTCCAAATGGTGCAGTAGCGCCCAATTCATGCCCCGAATTTTCTTTTTGGAATACTCGGTAGGTCCAATCTCCGTCGTTGGACAGGAAGTTGACCGTACTATTGTTGTGTCCGAACCAATCTTCGTTTACAAAGAATGTTCCTTGCGAGTAGTTGGGTGTTGCGGTGGAAGCTATAAACTTGCTGTTTATGCTCTCATCGCTAATCCAACTAAAGTCCGGATTAGCTACCCAAAGGTCCCAACAGCCATCGGTAAGCGTCCGGCTTGTAGCTCCGACATGTGAACCGTTGAATTCAGAAGTAAAATCGGCTCTGATCATATACGTCAAAAATCCGTTGTTCCATCCGCCAAACCAATAATCGTCGGCATCAAGCAGTTCCCAACCGTCAAAGTTATAATTACCCGAAGGAGATAGTATTCCATCTTCAGGGTAGAGGTTAACGCCGGATTTAGTTAAACCGACATTACCGTTGAAATCTCGGTCATAGCCCAATCCACCTACAGCAACTCCATATTGCGTACTGCCCATCAACAAAACGTACAGCCGGGCATCTTGTTTCGCGATGGCACGAAGCATCTGCTCCCCCGTGCCTTCAGCTTCATTTTCCCAACGGTACCCCCAAACCATCACGGGCGCATCGGTTCCGTCTGCGTTTTTCCACTGAATGCCCATGGCTGCCTGCTTTGAACCACTCCCAACCCAAAAAGCAATGCTGTCCATGTTGAAAGTTTTGTTGGAAGCGGTAACCGCGCCCGGCGCTTTTTTAATCTTCGTTCCGGCTTTCTGAACCGTTTGTAACTTGGTTAATTCTTTGGCGCTGAAAGGGTGTCCTTGTTTTGTCTGCGCCGTTGCGGTGTGTATTCCGAAAAATATTGAAATACAAACTAATGAATACGTAAATAGTTTTTTCATTTGTTAAAAAAGCCCCCTATCTCCCGCAGGGAGAATTTAGAGCATTGAATTATGTTTGTAAAATTGTTGATAATAAATTTAATCATTCCCTACCCGAACTACTTTCCCGAATTCCGACAGATCGGAACGAGATAGGCGGGGACAAGCGGTATGTCATTTTTTTGTTTATGGGTGTTTCAATAAGATTGTTTCTTATTTTATGAATTTTCTCGTTATTATCTCGTTCCCTATTTTTATTTTTGCTATATAAACGCCTGCAGGAATGTGTTGTAAATCAACAAACTGCGTGTTGTGGCTCGTTGCTATAGTCTTTCCGTGCATGTCCAAAATGGTGATTTCTTTAATCTCACCGGCGCTTCTGACCGTTAATCTGCCTTGCGAAACAAGTAACAGCGCTTGAGTGGCTGTGGGGTTTTTCACGCTCGAAACCACAGCATCGGGGTGCAGGTCGGTAACGCCCATCACTTCGGTGGAAGTTTCGCCGAGCCAACCGCAGTATTGGTTTACCGCGGTATAGATTTTCACAAAATCAATGGCTGGCAAATGCACAGGATTACCATCGGCATCTACCGCCCACTCGATATTCATATTTGACATTTCATCGGTGTTCGGCGCATTGTCGGCATACCCCCAAGGATAAGCATATTGAACATAATAACTGCCGTTGCCACTTTCGTCTATGTAATTATTCGCGAGTTTTGTGCCGTTAAACGTCAGTTCGCTGTCCGAAATCCACTGCGGATAATACGGCTGATTGTGAAACGTATTTCGATACAAATGCCCGCTCCCGTGCCCATTTGTGGTCCATCGAATGTAAGTAGTGTCATTCAAGAATGTATAATTGTTGTCCGGATCTTTTACTTTGTTTTCATCGGGTTTATAGTAGGTGATTTGATAATTTTTAATGGTTTCGGGTTTGCTGTATTCGCTTCCGGCAAGTTCGTACCAAGGATCGTCGGGCAGTCCGTTTTTATTCACATCTACCGAAACCATTACAATGCCCGGCTCGCAACTTCCACCACGCCTGGGTGCATCAGGATTGGGATTTGTATTAGCCCAAAAGGCGTTGCCAAGTACTTTGAAGTCTGCCAGACCGGCTACATTGACAATCGGGTGATCGAAACCCACGACAACATATCCGCCGTATCCGCCTAACGAAATCATCACCTTATTGTCGTCTGCGAGATTTGCTTGTGCTTTGGCTCTCATTGTTTCGGGTGTGTCGCCTGCTTCGTATGGCGGTAATTCATTGATATACTGCCCGGGCGCAGGTCGATACTCGAACACACGCTTAATATAAGGTGAGTTTTGAGCGTTGATCCCAAAAATGATTACGCTGAATATCAGTAAAAAAGTGTATTTCCGTGCCTTCATAATATTAGTTTTTATAAATTATTTTATTCGTTTGAACCGTATCTGTCGGTATTGTATCTTGTTTTTCTATCGGCAACAGTGCAAAATGTGCCGGAATGTCGCCCGTGCGGACACTCCATTTCTTTTTTCCGTCTTTGTCAAAACAATAAAGCAAACCCGGCGAAACGTAGTTGCCGGCATCAGTTACGTAAATGTCTTTTGTTTTAGGCTCAACCAAAATTCCATACGGGATTTTGATCAACTTATCGGTGCCGTCGGATATAAAATTCCGACTTTCAATTTTTCGGGTCAATGTATTTACAATGGCGTAGGTTATTTCGTTTGTGTTAGTGATATGGCTCCATTCCACGCTGTACACATAGAGCGAGTCACCGCTCAAATACATATTGCTTACACCAGTAGGAATGGTATCGGTAACGCGTTGTTGCTTGCGGTCAATGAAGTACAAGCGCGACGGGTGTCCCTTGTAGTCACCGCGCGAACCCACCCAAAGGTTACCGCGTTGGTCGGCTCGAATGCGGTGGAGATTGTAATCTACATCAATGCGTTTTTCTTCTTTGAATGTATTCAAATCAATGACAGACACCGTTCGTTCATAGTTTTTCAAATTACCGGCACCCATGTATCCACCGGAATTGGTTACATAAATCTTCCCGTTCACAATTGCCAACTCATCGGGCTGAAAACCAACTATGCACCTGTCAACTTCTTGCAGGGTAGCGGTATCTATTTTTGCCACAAAACCCTTTTGGGTGTAATTCGGATTAACTTCCACCGGACCGGCATAGGACGTTACGTAGGCATACTTCCCCAAAAACCGAATGTATCGGCAGTTGGGTATATCTATCTGCCCGATACGCTTGGCAGTACGGGCTTCCATCACTTCTATCTTGTTGGAGCAATTAATCACGGCATAGAGTTTATTCCCGTATATTTGTAAGTCGTTTCCCACGTCGCCAAGCTCTTTGGGCACCATCGGATTTACTTCGGCATAAATATTTCGCTTGTAATTTCCGGTGCTGAAATCCATATAGTCAAGCGTGGACTTGTTACTGCCCATATTGCCTTCGTTGAGCAGGTAAAAGCCGACGGCATCGGTTACTTCGCGCGGATAACCAAGCTCAATCGTTTCCGAAAGGTGCATTTCCACATCGCCCCGACAGCCGATTACACTTACAGCAACGATAATAGTCGTAAAGAAATAGAATCGTATTTTTTTAGGAAACATCATACTTCGAAAGATAAAATTAGTTTGTAATTACGCTTGGGCATGGGATAGTTAAGTACTACTTCGTAATCTTGGCTGAAAATATTATTTATTTCAAGCGAGATTTTTGCACGGTTGCTTTTTATTTTGAAGTTTTTCACAATGTTCATATCGTGCGTGTACCACGGTTGTTCGTAGTTTTCGGGAATGTTGGCTGAATTGTGATAACGTTCGCCCACATAGATAAAGCTGTAATTCAACGTCAACGTTTTGTACTGAAAACTCGCAATAGCCGACCCGTTGTGCCACGGAATATACGGGATTTGACCGCCCCACGTCATAGCCTGCAACTCGGGACTTGCGTCGGGCGTAAAATCCTGCGCTTGTTGGTACGTATAAGTCAGCTTGACATTAGCGATCAGATTTTCAGCCGGTTGCAAGGAAGCTGACGTTGAGATATCCATTCCACGTATTTCAACGTATCCCAAATTCATCATCATCCACCGATACATTCCGCTTCCTTTGGGCACGGCAATGATTTTATTGGTTACTTGATTAAAGTACCCGTCCGCTTGAATTTGCCATTGACGAAATATACTGTTTTTCAGTGCTTTGGTGTACTGAAAGCCGACATCATATTGGTGCGTGAATTCAGGTTTCAGGTTAACATTTCCAATATCGGTGTAGTAAAGGTCGTTGAATGTCGGCATTCGGAAAATATTTTTGTAGAATGCGTGCACGTTGAAGTCGGCAGTTCGGAACGGCTTGTAGGAAACGAAAAAAGCGGGAGTAAATTCCTGTTTGTCAGGCGCTGATTGTGCGTTGCCGGTTACTGCCGTGTTTCCGATTTTTATTTTTTCATTTACAAAAGTGCCCAAGACGCTTCCTTGCATTTTTACTTTTCCCAAATCAAGCGCCGAAGCTACCGCTATGAGTGCCGTCAGACGGTTAGGAAAAACAAAACCGGCAAGATTAGACGTAAGTGTATTCCACTGTAAATCAGCGGAAAGAGATACGTCCCAATTTTTCAAGACAGCGTATTTGTTGGCTAATGAAAGGTAGATTTCCTGCTGATTGAAGGTGTTGTCAAGGTACATCAGCGTGGTGTCGGGATTGAGATAACGCATGTAATCGTTGGCGTACTTGGCGTTTACCTGCGTTTCCAATTTAGGGAAAATTGTTTTTTGCCATGAAGCCTGCGTGAAAAAGTTCCTATCCCATTGTCGTTGTGAGCGTTTCCACACGTTATTTACAATGGCTCCGGGAATTCCACGCTCGGAGTTATAAAAATAGGTTTTTACGTTCCACTTGCCATCTTCCATTGTGCCGTACAGTCCGCTTTCGAGACGCAGTGCGTGTATGTCGCCATTGGCACGCACGGCGGTAGTGTCATACACCGTTTTGTGCGTGGACGGGTGCACTCGTTTGTAGCGGTACTTGTATTTTCCGGACGAGTAAATATATTCCGAATTGAATGTAAAAGCTGTGTTAGCCTTTATTTTCTGTTCCCAAAGCAGAGACGGGTTAACTAAATGAAATGACCCGGTTTTGAAATTAAATTTCAGGTTGATGTTTTTGTCTTTCTCGAAACGGGGTGAGCGGGAGCGCAGATAAATCGTTCCTGCCGACCCGAAGTCTTTGGCAGGTTGAAATATCTCACTTTTCTGTCCGTTGTAAAGCGATATTTCTTCAATGTTTTCAAGCGAAAATTTACCCAAATCTATCTGTCCGTTCTGCGCATTGCCAAGTTGAATGCCATCGTAAAACACCCCCATGTGGTTGGTGCCCATACTTCTGATATTCACTGTTTTCAGACCGCCGATACCGCCGTAGTCTTTAATCTGCACACCAGCGAAATACCGAATGGCGTCAGCCACCGAAAAACTGTTGAGACTTTCGAGTTCCTTTCCGGAGAGTTTCTGCGCGGGGATAACTTCTTTGTAGGATTTTGCCGTTACCACCACTTCACGCAGTTGGCGTACGCTGTCATTTTCAGACTGCGCTTGCAGAGCCAAACCACATAAAATCAGCAGTAAAACAACGGTCAGAAGCCTTTTATCAAAGAATAAATCCATTTTTTCCCGAATGAATTTTCAGGCAAAAAGATTAAAAACAGAAAAGCACAAAAGGTGGAAAATAAAAATTAGTTGTGCGTTCTATTTTTAAGCTTTAATTCCCGAAAGCGTTAAATAATGTATGATTTTGGCAGGTCTTCTGACTTAAACCTATCATCTGCAACCCTTCCCAACCCAGCCTCCAAAATCCCGCAAGTGGGACTATTATGCCTCTATGAAGAGATGGAGTGCTTAAGTCAGTGGTTTTTGGTGTTTTTTTTGCAGACGTTCCCAATTCCCCTTCTTTGCGGGGTTAGGGAGGCTATTACAGCTACGGGTATAGTTCAGGATTTTCACCTGATTCCCTTTTCATCGCGCATTCCGAAGTGAGTGGAATGAGCGACACCAAATTATCACGATGCAAAGGTAGTCTATTTTTTGTTGGATAAGAAATTTTGAAGAGGAATATTATGTTAAAAGCCTAATTTGGCGAGAGGAGGATTATTGAATTGGACAATGTCTCAATACGGATTTCCATGAAGTATTTTAATCTAATAAATGCCCAATAACGTGGTTGTTGCTGATGTAGGTTACCAAATAGATCAACTCATTATCAACATTTTGATAGGTTGAGAAAAATACGTACCAAGTTGTGTGTTTATTCTTAACAAAAGTAGCATAGAACAATTTCTTACCATATCTTTCAAAGTATTGTGGGGCGATATGTTTTAATTTGTAAGGAAGCGATGTTTCAATATCCTTAAAAAGTTCTTCAACGTATTTCTCGGCTGTTTCCAAAAAGCCAAAATACTCTTTATCATGTAGAATTTCAGACAATTCGTACAGATACGAACGAACCCGCGGACTGACTAACACTTTCATTTCTTTCTTTTTTGGAAAATATCTTTCAAGTCACTTTTAACACCTACAAGCAATTCGTCAAAAGTAATCGCATTGGCGAGTTCTTCATCGGGTTCAAGAATGTAATCTTGCGGAATAACCGTGTCCATTTCCGTAATCGGAGTAACCCGATACGCCTTGTTTTTTCCCCGCTGGATAAGGATTTCAGCGCCTTCATCGATTTTGTCGAGGTAGGTTTTTTGGTTGGCCCTGAATTCAGCTGATGAAACTATTAACATGATTTTGTGATTTTAATGTACATATTCTGTACAAATATAGTGCATAAATTCAGAAATGATGCTTCAATTAACATAAAAATTCAAAAAGGAGTTATTCTACTTTTCACAACCGAAAGCGTAGCTCGATAATTTTAAGTAGAAATAAAAATGATTTTAATAGTTGAAAAAATGTTTGAGAACACGTAATATTTCCCCCTTTAGGAGGTTAGGGGGCTATTCCCTTTTTTCTTTTGTTGCCGTCTGCAACGGCAAAGTAAGCATTTCCGGATTTGTGATTGTCCACCGATTGGCAGCAACCATTTCTGTAAGTACGGTACGCATTTGTTCGGCTGCAATGGATTTTAATCCACTTTGCAAAGCAGCATTTTCAACCTGTTTTTTCCCTTGAATTTGGATTTTTTCAAGGTCTTCCCGGTTGATAAAATTGAACAGGTCTTCTTCAAAATAGTAATATTTGAAATCGGGCTCAAGGGAAAGTATTTCCGGTTCGGGGAATGAAACGATTTTCATTTGCTTGTTTTCTTCATCTAGTTCCCACTTACATTTTTCAAAATCATATCCAATTAAAACTTTGGCTTTTACAATGACTAATGCTTTTTTTGTAGATGGGATAAATTTGAGAAGTTTCTTGGTTTGCTCATAATTGTATATTTCTTGAAACTGCCCTTCAGCACATACGATTTTGAATACTTTTCGCATACTTTCAACAACTGTATGTGAACTTTCCGCAACTATTTCAGACTGTTTCTTTGATAATAATTTTACAATCAGAAATACAATTAAACCACCTAAAATCAGTCCGAGAATCATCATTCCCATCGTATTCGCAGAGCCGTAAGCTGTGGGCTTAAAGAAAACAGAATAGAGGTAAGCGAGTAAAAATAAACCCAATGCGACTATTGCGATATATCCTAATTTTTTGAAGCTCTTCATTTGTTAAAACGTTTTTATTTTGAACAAATTTAATGAAATAATTTGAAAAAAATGATAATAAGCTGAATTTATGTGCTTTCGTGATTCTCAATAATAGTGCCATAAAAGAAGTATTGAAAGAAATGTCAAGCATAAAAAGGAAATTTTCGTATCTTTGTGAGTTAAAATAATTTTAGCTTAATTACACAGATAAAGTACAGATTTGATTGTGAAATGATTGATAATCTTATGTCTGGCTATCTGTCATTCTGAAATATGGCTGGTTTTACTAAATGGATAACAGGTGGATTGGGTTTCGTGTTGGGTGGTCCCATCGGCGGACTGATTGGATTTGCTGTCGGCTCGCTGATTGATGGTGCAAGCGACATGGTCATAATGCGCGATTTCCAGGGACAGCAGCAAGGCAGAAGTCCATACGCTAAAACAGCTGAAGGTGATTTCAAAATGTCACTTTTGGTGCTGATTGCATGCGTGATGAAAGCAGACGGTGCTCCCAAAAAGAAGGAGCTGAATGTTGTGAAACGTTTTTTATTGGCAAATTTCGGAGAAGAAGGCGCTTTGGAAGCCTTGCAAATTCTTAAGAATCTGCTGAAGCAAAATATCGATGATGTGCAAGTAGCCCGACAAATTAATCAGTATATGAATTATGCCGGGAAGCTGGAGTTAATTCATCTTTTGTTTGACATTGCCTATGCGGACGGTGCCGAAAATCCTTATGAATTGCAGGTTATTCAGCGAATTTCGTGGAATTTAGGTGTCAGCACCTTGGATTTCAATGCTATGAAAGCGCCTTACACCCGTACGAAAGACGTAAATTGGGCATACACCGCACTCGAAATCAAACCCAACGCCACGGATGCCGAAATCAAGAAAGCTTACCGGGAAATGGCGAAGAAATACCACCCCGACACCGTTGCTAATCTCGGCGAGGACGTGAAAAAGAAAGCGACGGAAAAGTTCCGAGCCGTAAATGAGGCGTATGAGGAACTGAAGAGGATGAGAGGATTTAAATGATAACTGCCCCCTAACCCCCTATAGGGGGGAATGATGAGAGCAAACAACAAATTAACGATACCGATGTATTTACTGTGTTTCAATCCAATACACTAATTTGCTTGACATTTAGTATCTTGATATAAAGACTTAGGAAATCCTAACTAATTAATTTAACACTAAATCGCCCCGCAAAAATCCCCCCTTTAGGGGGTTAGGGGGCTACTATCATGTTTATATACAACACATTAAGTAGAAAAAAGGAATTATTCATTCCACTTCACGCACCGCACGTGGGCATGTACGTGTGCGGACCGACCGTTTATGGTGATCCGCATTTGGGACACGCGCGTCCGGCAATTACATTTGATGTCTTGTTTCGATATTTGCGGCATTTGGGTTATAAGGTGCGTTATGTTCGTAACATAACTGATGTGGGACACCTTGAAAACGATGCCGATGAAGGAGAAGACAAAATCGGGAAAAAAGCACGTTTGGAAGAATTGGAACCGATGGAAATCGTTCAGTATTATACACTTCGCTACCACAAAGCGATGGAGATGCTTAACGTCCTTCCGCCAAGTATCGAGCCGAAAGCTTCGGGACATATTTTGGAACAAATCGAATTTGTACAAAAAATTTTGGACGCCGGATTTGCCTACGAGAGCGAGGGTTCCGTATATTTTGACGTGGAAAAATATAACCAATCTTACTCCATTGAGGGAGGCAAGGGGGCTTATGGCAAACTCTCGGGACGGAATATCGACGAACTGCTCGAAACCACGCGCACGCTCGACGGACAGAGCGAAAAACGCCGTTCGGTGGATTTCGCGCTGTGGAAAAAAGCGTCGCCCGAACACATTATGCGTTGGAGCGCGCCGTGGAGCGTCGGGTTTCCCGGTTGGCACTTGGAATGCTCGGCGATGGGTACGAAATATCTCGGCGAAGAGTTTGACATTCACGGCGGAGGCATGGATTTGATGTTTCCGCACCACGAATGCGAAATCGCGCAAAACCAAGCCGGATTGGGCAAAAGCAGTGTCCGCTATTGGATGCACAACAACATGATTACCATTGGCGGGCAGAAAATGGGAAAATCGCTCGGAAATTTCATTACGCTCGAAGAGTTTTTTACCGGAAATCACCCGTTGCTCACCAAACCGTTCAGCCCAATGACCATTCGCTTTTTTATTTTGCAAGCGCACTACAGGAGTACGGTTGATTTCAGTAGTGAAGCGTTGGAAGCTTCGGAAAAAGGATTGCAAAGACTAATGGAAGGTTATCTGCGATTACAAAATTTGACTGCAAGTGAAAAATCAAGCGTTGAAATTGGGAATTTGCGCCAAAAGTGCGAAGACGCCATGAACGACGACTTGAATACACCGATTGTTATTTCGCATTTGTTTGACAGTCTGAAAGTTATCAATTCTGTAAACGACGGAAAAGCGACACTTTCGCAAGCTGATTTGGATGAATTAAAATCCGTTTTCAGCCTGTTTTTGGAAGATATTTTAGGTTTACAAACTGAAAGTTCGGCTTCCGAAGGCTTGGAAGCGTATCAGAAAGCCGTTGATTTACTGCTTAATATCCGTCTTGAAGCCAAGAAAAATAAGGATTGGGCAACGTCCGACAAAATTCGCAACGAACTGACCGCGCTCGGTTTTGAAATAAAAGATACTAAAGAGGGATTTGAGTGGAAACTTTAATGTGTTAATGTGAATAATATGCCAATATGCCAGTGAATGCCAACAGCGAAATAATTCTTTATCAATCAGATAATTCCATTCAACTTGAAGTGCGGATGGAAGAGGAAACGGTATGGTTGAACAGACAGCAGTTAGCAATGCTGTTTAATCGTGATGTCAAAACTATTGGAAAGCACATTAACAATGCAATTAAAGAAGAATTACAAGATCTTCCAACTGTCGCAAATTTTGCGACAGTTCAATTAGAGGGTAGCAGGATAGTTGAAAGACAAATTGAATACTACAACTTAGACGTAATTTTATCTGTCGGATACCGTGTTAAATCAAAAGAAGGTGTTAAATTCCGCATTTGGGCAAACCGTATCCTAAAAGATTATCTGTTAAAAGGTTATGCCGTAAACAATAGGATAGAAAATCTCGAACACCGGGTTAAAGCCACCGAAGACAAGATTGAGTTTTTTGTAAAAACAGCACTTCCACCTGTGCAGGGAATTTTTTTCGACGGACAGATCTTTGATGCGCATAAGTTTGTGTCTGATGTAGTAAAATCGGCAAAGAAATCTATTATATTGATAGATAATTATGTGGATGAAAGTGTATTACATTTGCTTTCAAAACGTAAATCGAGCGTCAGTTGCAAAATTTTTACGAATAAAATCACCAATCAGTTTCAATTGGATTTGCAAAAATTCAATGCACAGTATGAACCCATTGAGGTAGCGCAATTCTCAAAATCTCACGACCGTTTTCTAATCATTGACAATCAAGAAGTGTATCACATTGGCGCCTCACTCAAAGATTTAGGCAAAAAATGGTTTGCTTTTTCAAAAATAAAAATCAATGCCGAGCAAATTTTAGCGGCATTATCAACGTAATCACAGAAATCAACTTAAAGATCACAGTTCAGACAATGAACACCAACAGCGAAATAATTCTTTATCAATCAGATAATTCCATTCAACTTGAAGTGCGGATGGAAGAGGAAACGGTATGGTTGAACAGACAACAGTTAGCAATGCTGTTTAATCGTGATGTCAAAACTATTGGAAAGCACATTAACAATGCAATTAAAGAAGAATTACAAGATCTTCCAACTGTCGCAAATTTTGCGACAGTTCAATTAGAGGGCAACAGGATAGTTGAAAGGCAGATTGAATACTACAACTTAGACGTAATTTTATCTGTCGGATACCGTGTTAAATCAAAAGAAGGTGTTAAATTCCGCATTTGGGCTAACCGTGTCCTAAAAGATTATCTGTTAAAAGGTTATGCCGTAAACAATCGAATAGAAAATCTCGAACACCGGGTTAAAGCCACGGAAGATAAGATTGAATTTTTTGTAAAAACAGCACTTCCACCTGTGCAGGGAATTTTTTTCGACGGACAGATCTTTGATGCGCATAAGTTTGTGTCTGATATAGTGAAATCGGCAAAGAAATCTATTATATTGATAGACAATTATGTGGATGAAAGTGTATTACATTTGCTTTCAAAACGTAAATCAAGCGTCAGTTGCAAAATTTTTACGCATAAAATCACCAATCAATTTCAATTGGATCTGCAAAAATTCAATGCACAATATGAATCCATTGAGGTAGCGCAATTCTCAAAATCTCACGACCGTTTTCTAATCATTGATAACCAGGAAGTGTATCACATTGGAGCTTCGCTCAAAGATTTAGGCAAAAAATGGTTTGCTTTTTCAAAAATAAAAATCAATGCCGAACAAATTTTAACGGCATTATCAACGTAATCACAGAAATCAATTTAAAATCATAGTTTAGACATTTTATATTATGGAAACAACAAGACAACAAAAAATAGCACGATTGCTGCAAAAAGAATTAGGAGATATTTTTTTACAATATGCGCGCAATATTAAAGGGACATTAATTACTGTAACGGGTGTTACGATTAGTCCCGATTTGAGTATCGCCCGAGTGAGATTAAGCATTTTTCCGAACGATAAAGTAGAACCGATTTTGAAGCAAGTAGATAATGAAACAAAATCATTTCGGTATGAGCTTGGAAGACGCGTCAGACACCAATTGAGAATAATTCCGGAACTGTTTTTTTACAATGATGACAGCTTGGATTATTTGGAGAATATTGATAAACTGCTTAAAAAATCCGAAACTCCGGAAGGGGAGAACGATGTGACAGGTGGAGAAAAATGACTGACTGTAGTGAACAGTTCGAATAATATTTAAATCCTGAGAACATGCCAAACCACAAATTTGCAATTTGGGTAGCAAAACGGTATCTTTTTTCTAAGAAATCGCATAACGCTATCAATATCATTTCAGCCATTTCGGCTATAGGAGTGTGTGTTGGTACCGTTGCGCTGATTTGTGTGTTATCTGTTTTCAATGGATTTGAAGGACTGATTCAAGGGATGTTCTCGGCGTTTGATCCCGATTTAAAGATTTCTCCGGTAGTAGGAAAGACATTTGATGCGAATACGTCAGAATTTGAGCAGATAAAGAAGCATAGTTCGGTAGTGAGTTTCGCCGAAGTAATTGAAGAGACAGCATTGCTCCGTTTTAATGATCGTCAAATGACAGCAAAGATTTTCGGTGTAAGCGATAATTTCAACAAGGTATCCAACATCGACAGCATCATGTATGATGGCCGGTTTTTATTGAATGATGGCGGATTCGAGAGAGCGGTTGCGGGAATCGGGATAGCCAATAAGCTCGGACTAAACGCCCATCTGATCGACCCGTTATTGATTTATGCGCCGAAAAGGAATGAAAAGATCAACATTGTTCGTCCGGAAACAAGTTTTAATCAAGAGACCGCTTTTATGTCCGGAGTTTTCGTTGTCAATCAACCTGAATACGATGATCAGTTTGTGATTGTTTCGGTAGATTTAGCTCGAAAAATTTTTGAATATGACAGCAAGACTGTTTCAAACATTCAGTTGAAAATAGATCCTAATGTCAATCTAAAAAAAACAAAATCAGAAATTCAAAAAATCCTGGGGGAAGATTTTAAAGTCCTGAATAAGTACGAACAACAGGAAGAATTTTTCAAAATTACAAAAATTGAGAAATGGATTACTTACCTGATTCTCTGTTTTATTCTACTGATTGCCACTTTCAATATTATAGGTTCTCTTTCTATGCTTATTCTCGAGAAAGAAGAAGATATAGGTATTTTAAGAAGCATGGGGGCTAATGAAAAATTGATTAAGAAAATTTTCCTTTTTGAAGGCTGGTTGATTTCGGTGCTGGGAGTTTTTGTGGGGCTTGTTTTGGGGATAATTATCATTTTAATCCAACAACATTTCGGTATTCTCAAACTCGGTGGCGACAATTATGTAGTCAGCGCTTATCCGGTGTTGTTGAAATTTTCGGACATTATAATTTCCATTTTCAGCGTCTTGGCAATGGGGTTAATTGCATCGCTTTATCCGGTAAAATACATCAAACCTCCTTTATCCCCGAAAGGAACTTAAAGGTACGGCATATTCCTTGTTTTGAAAAACTCATTTGATTATGAATAATAGACTCAATAACAGTATGTTACGAAATAGCATTTACTTGCTGGCTGCAGCTATTCTGCTTTTATCCTGCAAGCCGGATGCGCCAAATCCACTATACAAATATGATGTGAATCCGACGTTTACGTGGGGTTTTGCTGAGTTTTTCGGAGATTATTACAGCAATTACGACAATCCAAACAATGTGCTTAGCTTAAATTTATTTTCCGAAGGACTTGACGTAAATAAAGAAAATACGTTGGTAGGAACGGGTCAATACCTGAAAATTGAAGATATTTTCAGCTCTCCGAATGATACGTTATTGCCTGTTGGGAATTATAAATTGGAAGAGACGGGACAGCCTTTTACATTTTTTGGGGGCGAAAAATTCATTGACAACAGAGATGACATCCCGTCAGGTGCTTACATTTATTACATTGAACCCGATCCTTCAAAATCGAAAATCGCTTATGTAACCGATGGAACTATGAATGTAAGTCTAACTGAAAATGGAGTTTATACCATCCAATGTGCTTTTATATTAGATAGAAAAACGGAATTTAAAGGAACTTTCAGCAATAAGCTGTTGCATATCGATCAAGCAGTTTCTACTCCAAGCGGTGCTCCTCGAAAGAAAATAAAAGTTGCTCTTTAATAACCTTTGCGGATTTTATTTCCTGATATCCACGCCCCAAAGGAGTTTATTTCTAAGCGTCCCGAAAAAAGTATGATCCAAGGGTTTCACGACTCGCACACAATGATCAGCTTTTCTTAATTTCAGCCTTGTACTGTGGTCAAGAATTTTTGATCTTCCGTCTATAGAGATCAGGAAGCTGTTGCTGCGGCTTTTTACCTCCAATTCGATGACCCAATCATTCGGTACTATGAGCGGACGCACATTCAGGCTGTGTGAAGCTACCGGAGTCATTGCAAAACTTTGTGATTTTGGAACGACAATCGGTCCACCTGCACTCATGGAATATGCTGTAGAACCAGTCGGAGTGGAAATAATCAGCCCATCAGCTTCATACACATTTATCAATTCATCTCCCGTAAATGCACTCACAATAATCATTGAGTTGCTGTCTTGTTTCGAAATTGCAACATCATTCAGAGCATACGGTGAATCCAATCTTGCTCCATCCATAGTCGAAACTTTGAGAACGGCACGGTTTTCAATGGTATATTGATTCTCAAAAATTCCTTGAAGTGCAAGAATCAGTTCATCTTTGTCAACATCCGCCAAAAAACCTAAACGCCCGGTGTTTATCCCGAGTATTGGAATCTCTTTTTTCCCGATTCTAGCGGCTGTATTTAGAAAAGTCCCGTCACCACCCACACTCAGCGCTAAATCCGCATCAAAATTATCATCAGCCATCAACTCAATATTATCAAACGTGTTCTTAAATTCATGCTCAATATAGTTTTGCATATATTCCTCAAGGAGCACAACAATATTTTTACC